>SLQY01000198.1 GCA_007131235.1 Wenzhouxiangella sp. | reverse complement strand
GCCCGCTGGGATATCACCTTCAGCGCGTTCTCCAGGCCGTAGATCAGGGCAAACAGAATCCAGCCGGCGGCGAACACAACGCCGGCCTGAAAGCCGCCGCCTGGTGAATACTCGCCGTGAAACTGGATGTAGAGCCCGAACAACATGATCAGGGGGATCAGGAAGCGGGCGACGACACGGAGTATGCCGTTTTCACTCATCGTTGCTTTCTCCCTCGTTGTCGTCGTCGCTGGCGCGCGGCGGACGGCGCGGCACGATGCCGGCTTCGCGCCGGCGTGGCCTGACCGACAGCAGGGCAAACACGGCCAGCCCGGCTGTGAAAATCACGAATGCCTCGCCCATGGTGTCGATGGAGCGATAACTGGCCAGCACCGCTGCGACCATGTTGGGAACGCCCATGTCGGTGTAGCTGTTTTCGATGTAATAAGGTCCAACGTGGACCTGGGCCGGGTTATCCGGTTGACCGAATTCAGGCAGGTCCAGGGTGGCGTAGATCAGCACGGCACCGGTGATGAAGACCACGGTCAGGGCGAGCAGGTTGTGGCCGCTGGTAGGGTGCTCGAATCGTCTGGCCAGAGCCAGCACTGCCAGCACCAGGATGGTGCTGATGCCGGCACCCACCGCTGCTTCGGTCAGGGCGACGTCACCGGCGTCGAGCACGGTGAACAGCGCGGCTGACAGTAGCGAGTAGATCGCAAACAGCATGCCTGCGGCAAACAGGTCGCGGACCCGGACGATGGCAATGGCCACCACGACCAGGAACAACAGCAGGGAAATGTCGATCAGGACTTCGATGACGGCTCTCCGGAATGCGCATCATGGTCGTCCCCTGGCTGGCCTTGGTCGGCCAGCACCGGCTCGACCTGGTCAACCACGGCGGCGCGGGCCAGGGCGTGGGTGGCTGTCGGGGTCGTGAACAGCAAGAACAGCAGAATCAAGACCAGCTTGATGGTCAGCAGCGACAGGCCGGACTGCAGCATCAGGCCAAAAATGATCAGCACGGCACACAGCGTGTCGGTGATGCCACTGGCGTGCAGGCGGGTGTAGAAGTCCGGGAATCGCAACATGCCAAGGGCGCCGATGATGCCAAACGCACCGCCGCTTAACAGGAGGGCCCAGGAAACCAGGTCGACAAGGAGTGCCATCACTGCCCCTCCGGACCGTCGTCAGAAGCGAGGTCGCGCGTCTTGACCAGCTTGAGCACCGTAACTATGGCAATGAAGTTGATCAGCGCATAGACCAGGGCGACATCGATCAGGTCGGCATGCCCGGTGACGAATGTGATCAGCGCGACGGCCAGCACTGTCTTGGTGCCGAACACGTTGACCGCGACAATTCGGTCATACAGAGTCGGCCCGCGCAAGGCGCGCACCAGGGCCAGTGCCATGGTCAGGAAAACGGCCAGGGTGGTAGCGATCAGCACTGCGTTCAACAGCAGTCCTCCTGTTGCCGCTCAAGCCAGCAAATCTTGCGCGCCATGTGTCCAGCCTCGAGGTCACGTGCCGATGCTTCGTCGAGCGCGTGCGCTTCGAGCGTGTCGTCGGTCAACTTCAACGTGACCGTTCCGGGGGTCAGCGTTACCGAGTTGCCATAAGTGACTTTCGAGACGGCAGCCTGGTGGGGAACGGGGACAGTCAGCAGGCGCGGTTTGACCAAAGAGGGTTGAAAGACCAGCCGGCTGACGTGCAGGTTGCTCTTGACCAGCTGACCGAACAGCCAGAACCAATAGGCAACCAGGCGCCAGGAAAACAGCACCGGATTGTGCTCGATACCGACCACGTCCATGCGAACCGACAGCCACACCACCAGCGCCACCGAGGCTCCGCCCAGCACGAACAACAGTGGCTTGTAGACCCCGGACAGGGCCAGCCACAGGGCGACCAGCAGAAAGGCAAGTGAAATTACATAACGCATGGCCCAGATATTACCAAGACCATCGTGACGGGGTGCTACTTTAGGATCCGGCCGTTTCCAGTGTGCCTCGGGCCGCCCCTGCATTGGCCAGCAAGCTTGTTGCCGCGCGCAGGCTCGCCGCATTCGGATTGGATTGTCCGGCTGATGCTTCGATGGTTTCCTGCAGCTGTTCAGGGAACAGAACGGGCAGCGGGCAGCTGTCGACGTTTTCCAGCGCCACGCCGGGGCGGGCGAAGCAAATGATCGGCTGGATGTCGATGTTGAGTCCATGACTCAGAAGCAGGCGATTCAAGGCATCTGCCTGGGCCCGAACCTGGAACAGGGGGCTGGACATGCTGTGCCAGCGTGGACTGGAGCCGCAGCCGCCGCGCCGGGCCACCGGCCAGGTAGCGCTGTCGGGCTGGACGTGGATCAGGCCGGCGGTGTTCTTGACTTCGACCAGGAACAACGCGTTGGGGCCGATGACGACGAAGTCCAGCTCGCGTTCGCCGTTCGGCAGGGTGGCGTCGCTGATGATGACGCGGTTGAGCAGTGCGAAGTCATCACCTAACTGGCGCAGGAACTTGAGCGCTCTGAGTTCTCCCTCTATGCCCAGCAGCTCGTCTGGTGAAACCGTGGAGCCGCCACTCAAACTGGCAAAAAACAGAACCATGGCACCGATGCCTGAAACCATGAATGCCAGCATCGGATGAATCATCCAGGCACCCAGGGCCAGCACCACCACGGTCATGCCACCGCCCGCCAGGCGCAATCGCCGGCGCCGCGCGGCCTCGGCCAGCTCGCGTCGATGGCGCTCGAATGCAGGATAGGGACGCAGCAGGGATTGGTCAGCCATGGCACGATTTTGCCACAGGCTCGCTGGTGCCGGTGTCGTGACAGCCCAGCCCAAAAGCCGGATAATTGAAAGCTTGACCTGAGCGGCCGTGACCATGAATGCTTCCAACCTGACGCCAGATGCGTCGATCAACCCTGCCGAGTTGTCCGAGCTCGCCGCCCAGATTCGGGGCGGCGCTCCCCTGATCGTGATTGAAAGCCACGACGAGCCACACGCCATGGCTCTTTTTTCAGAGCTGCGGCGTTCCATGCAACGGCCGTTGTTCAAGTGGACGGCAGCCCAGGGCTTGATTTGGGTGGAGCGTGACCAGCAGCTGGCACCGCAGTTCAAGGAAATCGAGACCGCGCTGGAGCATATTCGCCAACGTCGTGATCGGGGCATATATCTTCTGATGGATTTCCATCCGTTCCTGAAGGATCCGGTGACCGTGCGCCAGATTCGCGAGATGGCTCGCCAGGATGAGGGTGTCCACGCTCGAACCCTGGTCATGGTCAGCCCCGAGCTCAAACTGCCGCGTGAGCTTGAGGCGGTGGCCCGGCGGTTTGCACTGCATCCGCCGGACCGTTCGGCCCTGGCCGAAATGGTTCGGGCCGAGGCGCGTCGCTGGTCCCAGCAGCGCGGGGGGAGCGGGCCACGGGTGTGCGAGGAAGCGCTGCAGCAATTGGTGACCAATCTCGAAGGCCTGTCGATGAAGGATGCGAGACGCCTCGCGCGCAATGCCATCCAGGACGACGGTGTGGTCGACGAGTCCGACTTGCCCGAGATCATGCGGGCCAAGTTCGATCTGCTCAATCCCGGCGGCATCCTGGCGTTCGAGATGGAGACGGCACGCTTCAGCCAGGTGGCGGGTATGCCGCGCCTGAAGCGCTGGCTGGAGATTCGGGCCAGTGTGTTCAATGCGGCCTCGCCGCCGCCGGGTCTGGATATGCCCAAGGGCATGTTGTTGCTGGGCGTGCAGGGTTGTGGCAAGTCGCTGGCTGCGCGGGCAGCGGCCGGGTTGTTCGGGGTGCCCCTGCTGCACCTGGATTTCGGTGCGCTTTTCAATCGCTACCATGGCGAAAGCGAGCGCAACCTGCGGGAATCGCTGCGCGCTGCTGAATTGATGGCTCCCTGCGTGCTGTGGATGGACGAGATCGAGAAAGGCCTGTCAGTGTCCGACAGTGATGGTGGTACCTCGCGGCGGATGTTGGGCACCTTGCTGACCTGGATGGCCGAGCGCAAGTCGCGCGTGTTCCTTGCCGCAACCGCTAATGACATTTCCCTGCTGCCCCCGGAGCTGGTGCGCAAGGGTCGCTTCGACGAGATCTTTTTCGTCGACCTGCCCGACCAGGCCACGCGTCAGGAAGTGCTGGCCATTCATCTGGCGCGGCGCCAGCTGAAGCCTCAGCTCTACCCGCTCGCCGAGCTGGCGGCGGAAACGGAAGGTTTTTCCGGGGCCGAGCTGGAACACCTGGTCGTCGCTGCGCTATACGTGGCTCACGCCGAGGGAGAGACACTGACGACCGAGCACCTGCAGGCCGAAATCGCCGCAACCCGGCCCTTGTCGGTCTTGATGGCCGAGCCGATCGCCGAGCTTCGTCACTGGGCTTCGACCAGGGCAGTGCCCGCCTGAGGGGACGGTCTGTCTAGAGATATGGTGTGAACAACCAGCAAGCCGCGTCGCGCAAGCGCACCGGCAGGCTGCGCTGATCCACCTCCTCCAGGGTCACGTCGCGCCCGCGGACTGCGGCCTCATCGATGTAGCGGATCAGCGTCCTGGCGAACGACTGGCCATAGACTTCCAGCTGCAGTTCGAAATTCAGGCGCAGGCTGCGCGGGTCCCAGTTGGCCGAGCCGACCAGGCTGTAGTCGTGGTCGATGACCAGCAGCTTGGCGTGGTTGAACGGTGGCGGTTGGTAGACCACGCGCACGCCGTGCAGCAGTACTTCCCAGAGCATGTTGCGGGTGGCCCAGTGCACGTAGGGCAGGTTGTTGTGCGCCGGCAGCACCAGGGTGATCTTTACGCCGCGGATCGCGGCAGCCTGCATGGCAGCGACCAATTCCCGCGGCGGCAGGAAATACGGCGTCATGATCCGCACCGAACGGCGTGCTTCGGCTAGTGCGGCGCACAAAAGCACGGTGAGCTTGTCCAGGTCTTCATCCGGCCCGTCGGCCAGGGCCCGGCAGGCCAGGTCGCCAGCCTCGGCGACGCGCAGTTCCGGCGGAGCGTCCGATCGGCCGGTGGTGAATTGCCACAGGCGGAGGAACTCGCTTCGCATCTGGGCAACCACCGGCCCGACAACCCGAAAGTGCAGGTCCTGGGTGGGGTGCGAGTTGTGGTCCAGGTCCAGGCAGTGGCGATCGCCGATATTCATACCGCCAGTAAAGCCGATCCGGTCATCGACCACGAGGTTCTTCTGATGATTGCGCATGTTGATCGACAGGCTGGGAGGTAACAGCCTGGGCGGCAAAAACCTGGCGACCTGGATTCCTGATCTGCGCAGACGCCGGCTGGCCCGCGGTTGGGAATACCAGTCCCCAAACCCATCCAGCAAGAGGCGCACATCAACCCCGCGCTTTGCGGCTTCGCTCAAGGTCTGAGCAAAGCGGTGGCCGGTCTGGTCATTGTCGAGCAAATAAGTGCTGAGTAGCACGTGGCTTTGTGCTTCCCGGATGGCGGCTAGCATGGCGGGATAGGCCTGGTCACCATTGGTCAGCATCTCGACCTGGTTATTGCGGCTGAGTTCGTGCCGGCTCAGGGCCTGGCCGACCCGGGCCAGGTTTCGATACCCGGCGACCGAAGAACTCTCGGCAGCGCTGTCGGTTTTCGGCGCCTGTCCGCGCTCATAGCCAACCCTGAAGCGACTGGCGCCGAGGCGCTGGGCCCGGCCACGAGCTCGGTTGAGGCCGAACAGCAGATAGAGCAGCGGGCCGACTACGGGCAGCACCAGGCACACTCCGATCCAGCCGAAGGCCGCGCGCGGATCGCGCTTGTATAGCAGCGCATGCAAGGCCGTGAGCAAGGCCAGCAAGGCATGCGCCAGCAAAACGGTCTGAATCAGGGGCATTGCATAGCAAAGCTTGAATACCAGCCTCCATCTTAGCCTGCGCCCCTGACTGTGCGTGCATCATCACCGCATCTGCGCTACACTACTTATCTTTCTATCCGCATCAAGAGATACTAGTTTCATGAGTGCCTACCTGTTTACCTCAGAATCCGTGTCCGAAGGCCATCCAGACAAGTTGGCTGACCAGATTTCCGATGCCGTGCTCGATGCCATCCTGACTCAGGACAAGCATGCGCGCGTAGCCTGCGAGACCTTCATCAAGACCGGAGCTGTCGTGGTGGGTGGTGAGATCAGCACCACCGCCTGGGTGGATCTGGAAGACCTGATTCGCCAGGTCGTGATTGATGTGGGTTACAACTCATCGAGAGTGGGTTTCGATGGCCATACCTGCTCGGTAATCAACATGATCGGCAAGCAGTCGCCCGACATTGCCCAAGGTGTGGACCGTGATATTCCAGAAAATCAGGGTGCGGGTGACCAGGGTCTGATGTTCGGCTATGCCTCGAACGAAACACCGGAACTGATGCCAGCGCCGATCTTCCTGGCCCACCGTCTGGTCGAGCAGCAGACGCGCCTGCGCAAGCACGCAGACAATCCGCTGCCCTGGTTGCGCCCGGACGCCAAGAGCCAGGTGACGCTTCGGTACGAAAACGGCAAGCCCGTTGCTATCGACGCTGTGGTCCTGTCGACCCAGCACGACGACGGTCTTGAAATGGATGAAATCCGTGAGGGCGTGCGCAAACACATCATCAACCCGGTGCTGCCGGAAGAATGGCTGCACAGCAAGACGCTTTTCCACATCAATCCGACCGGCAAGTTCGTTATCGGCGGTCCGGTCGGCGACGCCGGTTTGACCGGGCGCAAGATCATCGTTGATACCTATGGCGGCATGGCCCGGCACGGCGGCGGCGCTTTCTCCGGCAAGGATCCGTCCAAGGTCGATCGTTCAGCGGCTTATGCGGCCCGCTACGTGGCCAAGAACGTGGTCGCCGCTGGCCTGGCCGAAAAATGTGAGTTGCAGGTCAGCTATGCCATCGGTGTGGCCGAGCCGACCTCGATTTCGGTGACCACCTTCGGCACCAACAAGATCGCCGAAGAAAAGATCGAGGCGCTGATCCGTGAACATTTTGATCTCCGACCGTATGGCATCTTGAAGGCTCTGGATCTGCTCCACCCGATGTATCGCCAGACCGCTACCCACGGTCACTTCGGTCGCCATCCCGAACCGACCGCCAGCAAGGTGATTCGTGACGGCAAGCAGCTTGAGGAGCACTACACGACCTTCAGCTGGGAAAAGACCGACAGGGCCGAGGACCTGCGCCGAGCCGCAGGCCTGTAACCACAGGATTGTTTCAAACCATTTCGCGGCGATCAGTGAACATCCGGTCGCCGATTCAACATCTTTCAGAAATCGAGGAATCCCATGAGCGCCAATCCCCAAACAAGCAGCAACAGCATTCTTTTCGACGACAGCATTGCCTCGGTCGAGCACGATTACGTCGTTGCCGATCTCAGCCAGGCAGCCTTCGGACGCAAGGAAATCGCCATTGCCGAAACCGAAATGCCGGGCCTCATGCAGACCCGGGCCGAATTTTCCGAATCAAAGCCGCTCAAGGGCGCGCGCATTGCCGGTTCTTTGCACATGACCATCCAGACCGCCGTGCTGATCGAGACCCTTATTGACCTGGGTGCGGACGTTCGCTGGGCTTCGTGCAATATCTACTCGACCCAGGACCACGCGGCGGCCGCCATGGTCGAGCGCGGGGTGCCGGTGTTCGCGTTCAAGGGAGAAAACCTGGTTGAATACTGGGAATTCACCCACCGCATATTCCAGTGGCCTGACGGCGGCACTGCCAACATGATTCTCGACGATGGTGGCGATGCCACGCTGTTGTTGAACCTCGGCGCTCGCGCCGAAGCGGATCCGTCAGTGCTGGACAACCCGGGTAGCGAAGAAGAGCGCGCCCTTTTCGCCGCCATCAAGAAGCGCCTGGATACCAACCCGGGCTGGTACGCCGAGGCGTTGAAGAACATTCAGGGTGTGACCGAGGAAACCACCACCGGCGTCAGCCGTCTGTACCGGATGCAGAAGGAAGGCACCCTGCATTTCCCGGCCATCAACGTCAACGACTCGGTGACCAAGAGCAAGTTCGACAACCTTTACGGTTGCCGTGAGTCACTGGTTGATGCGATCAAGCGGGCCACCGATGTGATGATTGCCGGCAAGACCGCGATCGTCTGCGGCTATGGCGATGTCGGCAAGGGCTCGGCCCAGTCGCTGCGTGCCCTTTCTGCCAATGTCTGGGTCACGGAAGTTGACCCGATCTGCGCCCTGCAGGCTGCCATGGAAGGTTACAAGGTGGTCAACCTGGAAGATCCGGGCGTGATCGAGGCGGCAGATATCATTGTCACCGCCACCGGTAACTACAACGTCATCAATCATGGCCATATGCTGCGCATGAAAGACGAAGCGATCGTTTGCAATATCGGTCACTTCGACAACGAGATCGACGTGGCCAGCATCGAAGGCTACGGGTGGGATGAGATCAAGCCGCAGGTTGATCACGTCACCTTCCCGGACGGCAAGAAAATCATCCTGCTGGCACGCGGTCGCCTGGTCAACCTCGGTTGTGCGACCGGTCATCCGAGCTTCGTGATGTCGAATTCATTCACCAACCAGACCCTGGCCCAGATCGAGCTGTGGAAAAACGGTGACCGTTACGACAACGAAGTCTACGTCCTGCCCAAGCACCTTGACGAGAAGGTCGCGCGCCTGCACCTGGATCGCGTTGGTGCCCGCCTGACCGAACTCAAGCCCGAGCAGGCCGACTATATCGGCGTGGCGGTGGAAGGGCCGTACAAGCCGGACCATTACCGGTATTGATGGATAGAGGGGGAGAAGGGTAGAAGGGCTCAGCTGAGCTGGCCTCTCTTGCCTTCTCCCCCAACCAATTATGTCCAAGCAAACGCCGATCAGCTTCGAGTTCTTTCCGCCGCGCAGCCAAGACCAGGCGAGCGCCTTTCGCGCCGCACGGGACCGGCTGGCAGCGCTGACGCCTGAATACATGTCGGTGACGTTTGGCGCCGGTGGTTCGACTCGCTCGCGCACGCGTGAAACGGTGCTGCAGATCCAGCAAGAAACCGATGTTGCCGCGGCCCCGCATATTTCATGTATGGCCGAGGATGAAGGCAGCATTCGCGACCTGCTGGACAGCTACCGTGATGGACAGATCAAGCGCCTGGTCGTACTGCGGGGTGATCGGCCCTCTGGTGGTGCCAGCGGCGTATTCGATTACGCGGTCGACCTGGTTCGATTCATTCGCAAGCACTATGGCGACCGCTTTCATGTCGAGGTTGCCTGCTACCCTGAGCATCATCCGGAATCGCCCGACCCTGCCCGCGACCTGAAACACTTCAAGAGCAAGGTTGAGGCCGGAGCCGATGGTGCCATTACCCAGTATTTCTACCAGCCTGAGAGCTATTTCCGCTTTGTCGACGAGGCTAGGGCGCTGGGAGTGGACATCCCCATTATTCCGGGCATCATGCCGATCACCAACTATTCCCGACTGGCGCGTTTTTCCAGTCTCTGCGGTGCCGAGATCCCCCTCTGGATCGCCAAGCGGATCAAGGCCTGGGAAGAAAGCGGCGATCGCGAATCCATTCTACGCTTCGGCGAGGAAGTGGTGACCGGCTTGTGCCAGCGCCTGGTCGAGGGCGGAGCGCCCGGCCTGCACTTCTACACCCTCAACCGCGCCCGGCCCAGCCTTGCCATCTGCCGCAATCTCGGCCTCGGGGATTAACCGCCCAGCGATAGTTTCGGGCTTGCTGCTGGGGAAGGGTTGCAGGATGTGTTTGTCAAGGGCCTCTCAGTCCGGATGACTCGAAGCGGTCGCTGAACAGCGAAGCCTGATCGGCGGGTACGACGCGCAGGGCGATGTCATCCTCAAGACTTTCGACCAGCAGGCGCAATCGCCCCTGCGAATCTATTTGCTGCTGTTCGATTGCTGTGATGTTGCCAGTACGGGTATCCCACCATTCCACCAGTACTGGGGCGGGATTGCCAAGGTCCAGCTCGATAAGCGCCGTGCGCGGGTTGAGGCTATCGGCTTCGAGCAGCCGCGTCCGCCAACCGGCTTCCGGGTGCTGAATCCAGGCATGCGCCGTCCCCCTGGCCGGGTTTTGCTGACCGATCACGCGTAGTGGTTCTCCCTCCAGCTGCCAGGACAAGCTTTGGTAGCCGCCGCCAGCGAGATTCAGCGTGGACAGGAAACGGGCGAAGCCGGTGGCAATGGCGACCCGGCTCCTGCCTCCCTGATCGCTACCCAGCAGGTACTGATCGACAGCGGCGAAATGTTCGCTCCACCAGTAGCCGGTATCGAACACGGCCGAGCTGTCGAGCTGCGCCCATAACAGGTTGTGAAACCAGTGGCCCGGGTTGGCCGTGTTGGCCAGTAGGGCAAAGTTCGGGCTACCGGATGCCAGTCCGGATTCGGCGCGCAGCGTTGGCCTGCCGACCTGTTCGGCGGCAACCTTTGCTGCCAGGTGCAGGTGCAGGCCGGCCAGGTCAGCTTCCAGGGCATCCTGCAGATCGCCCAGCGGCGGGTCGGCATTATCGGTGTACTCATGCAAGTCGGCATAGCCGATGTCCGGAAACTGCTCAAGATTCGACCAGAATTCGGGCCGCCAGCAGCACCAGAACGATGTTGTGGCCAGGTGCGGGTGGGCAATGTCGTGGCGGAAGTGGCTGGCCATGCGCTGAGCGGCCCGGTAGTGGTCTGGCGCATCGGGCGAGCCTTCGTTGTTCAGCTCGAAAGAGAAGATGGCCGTCGACGGTGCCCAGCGCGCGGCCAGATAGCGCCACCATTGCTGCTGGATCCAGCCCCAGTAGCTGTCACTGTGCTGGTAGAAGCCGTCGCCGATCGCTGCGAACAGGCCGGCACGGCTCAGATGCCTGGGGATCCAGTCGTTTTTGTCCTGAACGACGACCTTGAGCGCAACTGCTGCTTCCTCGGCAGCGTGCACCAGTGCCTCAAAGGCGGCGGCCCCGCGCGGGTCCACCTGGCGGTGCAGGTCTGCACGTGGGCTGCGCATCAGTTCTCCGCCCAGTACCTGATCATGCGCATCGACCTCGCGAACCGAAACAGTGTCGATGGCCACCCGGCCGCGTTCGGTATTGCTGAAGTAAAGACTGACGTTGCTGGCATCATGCTCGGCGACGAAATAGCTGACCAGGGTGTGCCAGGGGCGATCGGCCGCCAATGGGCCTAGCATCGTCCGTGTGGTCGGCAATGCTTCGAGATAATCGCGCCAGGATTGACCGGGGGATGGCCAGTCATGCGTTTTCATGACCAGGCCATGGGCGCCCGCCGTGGCCGGCGTCAGGCCCTCGCTGCGCAGCCGCAGCAGGACCCGATAGCGACGCCCGGATCGGATTCGGCCTTCGGTACCATCGATCAGAAAGCCCTGCCACAATCGCCAAGCGTCACCATCGCCAGCAATCACCCCGCAGCTTGCCTGGCAGAACAGAAACATCGACAGCTCGGCACCCGGCAGGCGATCGCGGAAATCCAGCGGCGCCATGAAGCCCTCGTTGCCGTGGCTTTCGGCCGCTGAAATCCAGCGCGACCAGTTGCTGCTGAAAGCGCCAAAACCACCCAGCCACGGTCGGCGCAGGTTGAGCGCCCCTTGATTGTCATGCCAGCGCGGATCCAGGGCCGGGCCGCGCGGAAAAAAGTCATCGCCATTGTCGCGTTGAAAATAGCGCCAGTCCTGTTCGGAGACGCGAATGAAACCGGGATGATTCGATGGCATGACCTCAAGATCGGGCAAGGGCAGCGAGGTGTTGCCCGAGGCATCTTCGACCTCAAGCACCAGGCCGTGCGTACCGGTCTGGCGCGGCGTGTAGCGCAGCTCCCACCCCTGAAGGCCGGTCTCCTCCAGGTGGCCGTCAACAGAGATCACCTGATGGCGATGAAAGGCGGGCTGCACCAGTTCGCTGCCGTCGGGCAGGGTGATTCGAAGCTGCGCGCTCACCCCGCTGCCGACGGGCGCACCCGGCGGCGGCTTTGGGTCGTAGGCGTACAGCGGATGACGCGCAACCGTGTCGAGCTGGAAGCGGGCAGCCCAGGTCTGGTAGCGGCCGATGACCGGGGGGTCGGGATCCAATCCGCGCACTTCCGGGCCGGACACCAGGCGTTCTATGGTGATGTGGGCCGTGCTTGCGCGGCCGGCCTCATCGGTCAAGGTCAGCAGCAGCTGGTTGCGGCCGGGCAGTAGCGGTATCCCATTGACCTCCCAGTCCGGCTCGGCCGGCAGACGCAGCAGCCAGCCGCTGTCGAGATGGTCGATGACCAGCCAGTCCGGGGCATCACCATTGGCACCTGGACTGATGCTGCCGCTCAGATCGAAGAAGTCTTCACTGGTCGTCAACCTGTTCGTCGACGATGGCAGGTCCAGGGTCAGGAAGGGTGCCAGCGGTTCTTCGACGCTGATGGTGAATTCAGCGCGCGCTTCGGCACCGTCATCATCCAGCACCAGCAGGCTGACGGGCCACTGGCCGCGGTGGGCCAGCACGATCTGGCCGTCGGGCTGATCGACGAGGCGGCCATCGCCAAAGTCCCAGCGCACGTGGCTGATGGCACCGTCACTGTCGGCGGCCCGCGCATCGAAACTGACTGCCAGGGGGGCGCTGCCGGTCAACTGTCCGATCAGCGGGTCGATAGTCGGCGGTTCGTTGGGCCCGGCAGCAAACAGTCGCAGCGTGTCGAAATAAAGGCGCACGTTACTGCGCGGTCCGACCATCCCGAAGCGCACCAGCGTGCCGCCCTCGGCGGCCTCGAAACTCAGTGCAAAGTCATGCCAGCGGCCGTCGCCGCAGCGGCTCAGAATGGTTTCCGGCGCAATGCCGGTGCGTTGCCAGCCCGTATCAAGCACGGCCAGCTCGGGATAGCCCCAGCCAGTCCCTGCAAACTCGTCACAGCGCACCCAGCCGACCAGCTTGTAGCGCTGACCGGGCACAGTGTTGATGAAGCCTTGCGCCCAGCTGCTGCCATCGCCGGCAAAGTCTTCCAGTTCGATGGCGACCGCACGCTGGCCGCTGTGTACGATCTCGGTGCTGATGTTGACCGTGGTCAGGCCGGGCCAGCCCGGCAGGTTTGCGCCGTCCAGCAGTTCGAAGTCGCCATTGACCAGCAGGTTGCTGCTGATGGCGATCAGAGCAGCCAGCACCCCTGCTGAGGCAGCAGACTCAATCGGCATGGATGTGAATCTGATCGGCGGATGAGGCGCGAATGACCGGGTCACCCTGGTACCAGTTCAGTCGACCGGTCACTGCGACTCGCTGACCCGGGGCAAACATGCCGGCGCTGGACCAGCCCATTTCGGTCCCCAGGGCGGGGCCAAAGCTTGGCCAGTGCTGACGCTCGATCAGGATCTTGAAATGGCCGCGATGGGGCTCGGCGAAGGCCAGCTGCACGGCCTTGCCGTTGTTGAATACGGAACGAATCCGGCCATGAACCTCTGCGTATTGGCCAACGGCCGTCCGCGTCTGATCATGGCGCAGCACCAGGTGCGCGCGTTCTTGTTCAGATGTCGGCAGTGGGGCAATAGCCTGCAGATGCTCCTGAGTTGGTCCGATCACCGGCTCGCCGTGCTCCAATGCGACCAAGGCGCCATCGGTGCTGCGGAACAGGACCAGGCCATCGGACACTACCCAGCTTGCGTACTCGCTCCAGTACTGATCGTAAACCGCGCCCTGGTCCCAGTAGATGTAGAAGCCAAAGGGAAACTCGCGGGCATCGTCATCCTGGACCAGTGGGCCCGGATCCCAGTGGCCGAGATTGTATTGGCCGCGGTTGCTCGAGGTGACGATATGGGGCAGGGCGGTGCTGGTAATCGGCGCGGAGTAGCTGCCCAGCGGCGGTGTCTGATCGTCGAGCTCGATCGCATAACCGGCCATCCAATGGCCCCCCAATAAATGGTTGCCAGCCATGCTGAGGTTGGGTTGCTCGTCGGTCAGCAGATAGTCGACACTGCCCGGGTAGCTTATCCAGCGCACATCACCGGGCGTCCAGTCTGGCAGGTTGTCATCCAGCACCAGCTCGCCGAAGTGCGAATCCCAGCGCCCGTCGTACAGGTCCGAACCACGAATGATCATGAAGGCCCGTTGGTTGCCGTCAGCGGTTGTGCGAATGACCGGTTGCGGGCCCATCGGCATGTAGTCACCGTTGCCGTAACCGCCATGCGCAATGTTGGCAACAAAGGCAGGCTGACCGGTATCGAGGTCCAGCACCATCAGCGCCTGCTGATCGGGATTGCCGAGCATGAATTGGCGGATGGATTCGTTGGTGACATGCTCTCCGAAGCTCCACATCGTCTGCCAGTCCAGTCTGAGCTTGATCAACACCAGCCCGTGTGCGTCGGCCACCACCGGCCAGCCGTGTCGATAGGAGGCTTCATTGCCGGCGTAGACCAGCTGGTCGGGGTCCAACGGCGGCACCCGCGGCGTCGGCTTGACGCGCCAGACGCCGCTGCCATCGGCAGCGTCAACAGCGTGGATATACAGGTCAGCCGTGCCGATGACCAGACGATCAGCAAGGACGGAATAGGCCGCTGCGGTTTCCACGTTTGAACCAGTCTCATGGCGCCATATTTCGTCCAGGCTGGTGGCCGCCAGTGCCACGAGTTCACTACCGGCGGCGACGAACAGCCGCTCATCGACCAGCAGCGGCGGGGTTGCGCCAGCGCCGGGCACATTGGCCACGGCTAGCGTCGCACCGCTGGCTGCGTTCAGTCGATAGACCTGGCCATCGAGGCTGATGGCCAGCACGGCATCCGACGCCGGGTCCCAGGCGGGCGTGGTCTGGACCGGGCCGTCAAAGCTTCGCCGCCAGAGTTCGCTGCCGTCGTCCTGATCCAGCGCGATCAACCCCGCGCTGCCAGCGGCGACATAAACCCGGCCGCTGCCGGTAATCGGCTGTACATTGCGCGGCAGCGAGGTCTTGCCGGGCACAATTGCCCCAATCGCATCCGGTCCGTTCCAGGCCCATTTCCAGCGCCAGGGGGTCGGCACGAATTGGGAGACATAACTGCTGCGGCCGGCATCGGCGGCATGTTGCGTCCAGGATGTCGCGGCAACGACCCGACCGGTCTCGAAGCGATCCTGGAAGATAACTTGAGGCTGTTCAGCGATCGCAGTGAGCAGACAGCCCAGGCCAAGCACGGCTGCCAAGCTAACGGCTGGCCTTCGTAAGTGACGGTTCTTCGCGCCCATTATCGACTCCCGGAGGCCCCGCGCTTGTGCCTGCCCTATTCGCCCTCGCGAGCAACGCGGATCAGCTGTCCGTCAGCCGCCGACAAGGTCAGTTCTATCGGGCGACAGCAGACCTGGCAGTCCTGGATCACCGTTTGGCCGGCGTCACCCGGCTCCAGTTCAATACGGTTAGACTCGCCGCACCAGGGACAGTCAAAATCCGCCGCTTCCAGCAGCATTAGCGGGTCGATGCCCTCACAACTTCGTCTTCCTTGTAGATGCTGACTTCCAGTTGGCCGTCAGCATGGATTGCCGCGCGGTACATGCCGGCCGTGTTGAACGGCATGCTGACCTGGCCATGACGATCCACGGCGATGACGCCGCCATCGCCGCCGGCCTCTGCCAGCACCTGGTTGACGACCAGATCGGCAGACTCAGCCAGGGATTGCCCGGTATAGCGGACGCGGGCGCAGATGTCATAGGCGACTACGTGGCGGATAAAGTACTCGCCATGACCGGTGGCCGATACCGCACAGGTGCGATTGTCGGCGTAGGTGCCGGCACCAATGATCGGAGAGTCACCCACTCGGCCCCAGCGCTTGTTGGCCATGCCCCCGGTGGACGTGGCGGCGGCAAGATTGCCGTCGCGGTCAATCGCCACCGCGCCAACGGTTGAGTACCAGTCCTCCGAAAGTTCGGTTACAGCAGCATCCTGGCGCGACTGGATTGCCTCGAGCTGCTGGCGTCGGAACTCGGTGATGAAGTATTCATCGTCGGCGAAAACCAGCTCATGATCGCGAGCGAAGGTTTCGGCACCCTCGCCAACCAGCATGACATGGGGGGAGTCAGTCATCACCAGGCGGGCCGCCTGGATCGGGTTGCGCAGACCCCTGACGCTGGCTACGGCGCCAGCATCCAGCGTGGTCCCGTCCATGATCGAGGCATCGAGCTCGACGGTGCCTTCGCTGGTCAGTACGGCACCCCGTCCGGCATTGAATTCCGGCGCATCCTCGAGTATTTCGACGGCGGCGCTGACCGCGTCAAGACTGCTGCCGCCCTCGGCGAGAATGGCATGGCCGGCGCGAACGGCTTGTTCAAGCGCATTGCGAATGGCCTTCTCGCGCTCCTCGGTCAAGGATCCACGCTCAATGGTGCCGGCACCGCCGTGCACGGCAATGGCAACCGGGCGCTCAGCCACGGCGGTCGAGACAATCAAGGGCGCGCAGACCAGGACAAGCATGGCAAGATTTTTCATCGTGCAAGGGGAGTTAACCGTCGTTTTCCAAGTCGAAAGTCTAGCACGTCACCCCGCCAGTCCTTCCCGGCTTATACTCCGGCATGGATTTGCCCGAGTAAGCCAACATGCCCTTCGCCCTGTCGCTGTTTTACGCGTCCCTGCTGGCTATCCTGCTGATGGCCCTGTCGTTCAATGTCGTTCGTCTGCGGCGTCACCACAAGGTTGGGGTTGGAACCGGCGAGCACCCCGATCTCGAGCTGGCGGTGCGTGCTCATGCCAACTTCTGCGAGTACATACCCCTTGCCCTGTTGCTGCTGATGCTGCTTGAGGCCACCGCGGCGCTGCCGCCGGTGATTTTGCACCTGTTGGGAATGGCCCTGGTCGTTGGCCGGGTGCTGCATGGCTTTTTCGGGCTCAATCGTTCCCCGGGAGCAACCCCGGGTCGGTTTATCGGAACCTTGCTGACCTGGCTGATGATCCTGGTCGCCGCGTTGCTTGGCCTGGGCATGGCAATCGGGGCGTGGCTCTGGACGGCAGTCTGACGATTGAGCTCAGGCGGCCTTGACCGACCAGTACAGGGCGGCATAGATCTTCGGGTCAATGGCCATGCCATGGGCCCGATGCTGATCCAGCCAGCGGTCGATGGCGCTGCGCCGAACCCGGTGCACCACGATGTCCTCGCTGTCGTCGCCGCCGCCGCGACCGACCTGGACAAGGTCTTCAGCCAACACGAACAGCACGGTTTCGTTACTCATGCCGGCCGACGTCGGGCAGTGCATGATCTCGGTCACCGAGCCCGGCCGCCAGCCAGTTTCTTCCTCCAGTTCACGCGCCGCAGCATCGAGAATGTCTTCGGATTCGCGCCCGGCCTCATCCCCGACCAGGCCGGCCGGCAGCTCGATGACCCGACGCTGCACGGGTTCGCGGTACTGCTCGACCAGCAACAGCTCGTCGGCCGGGGTCCAGGCAATGACCACGGCCACGGCATGCCGACGGGCAACGAATTCCCAGCCGTTGCGGGATTGAAGTCGCAGGTAACGACCTTCATGTAAGGTAATCTCAGAGTTTGACATGATTTCGCTGTATTGGCGTTGAACGATTTGCGGCCGCGGCACTCCCATCCATCCGAACAACAGAATACAGGAACCGTTTCATGCTCTCAGTCATCATGCGCTCGATTCTCGTGGCTTTCGTTGTCGGTTTGACGCCATTGGCGCTGGCCGACGACGATGCAAAGGATGCTCCCGCTCCGGAAGCGGCTGGGCCTTCCGGTATCGCCCACTACATGCGCCAGGCCGCCGAGGCCTACACGACCGGCGATGTGGCGGCCTGGGTTCGACATACCGAGCGCCTGCATGAATTGAGGCCGTACAACCAGGACTTCATGCGCCACCTGGTGCTGGGCTACAGCCAGCTGGGTGAAATCAGCAAGGCTTTCAACATGATGTTGCAGATGCAGCAACAGGGCTTGTCGGAAAGCTGGGACGACTACGAGGAGCTTGAGATTCTGCGCGAGCATCGTCTCTATGGACACCTCAACACACTGATGGGCGAGGCTGGCCAGCCATTCGGTCGGGCGCGCGAAGTCGCGACCCTGGAAAATATCGCCATGCCCGAGGCGATCGCCCATGATCCGGCCAGTGG
>SLQY01000039.1 GCA_007131235.1 Wenzhouxiangella sp. | reverse complement strand
CCGAATCGCGCGACCTTGTTGGCGCTCTGGATCGTTTGTCCGAGGCGGCGGAGCTGAGCAGACTGGATCCCACGCCGGTGATGTGGCTGGGCTATATGCTCCTGCGTAGCGGCTATATCGACGAGGCCATTGTGGTGATGGAGCGGGCCAAGCGCATGGATCCGCTGGCCGGCATCAACCATGGTCAATTGGCCATCGCCTATCTGTCGGCCGGAGATCGCGAACGTGGCGAGGCAGAAGCCGCGCTTTCCCTGGCGCGTGGCTGGGCGCCAGCTCAGTACATCCTGGCCATGGATTTGCTGGGCAGTGGAGAACGGACGAAGGGTATCGAAGCGATGGTCAGGTTCCTGGTGCCCCGTTGGCCAGACGGCCTGGAATCAGCGGAATGGTCGGGGTTCAGCGAAGCATTGGAAAATCCGGCCCGGGTCGATGCTTACTGGGAGACCCGCCCGAAACCTTATGCGCTGGAAGAGAGCATTGGACTGGGGCGTATAGACCTGCTGCTCGAGCACCTGGAGCGCTCGGACTACACGGATCTGAACAATCAGGATTTCTGGTTCTGGCTGCGCTCGGCCTGGTTGCCATCAACTCAAGCGTTGCGCGAGGACCCGCGCTTTTTCGCGGCGGCAGCCGATCTCGGCCTGTTATCGTTGTGGGAAGCTCGCGGTTACCCGCCTGGCTGTCTGCGTGTGGTTGTGGCCTCGGGCGACCATCTGGATTGCTCGGCCATGGGACGTTAATCCTTTTCACCAAGCCCAAGCGCGGTCGGCGGCACCATAGCCGGCTCATGCGTTGCATGACTTGCCCGTGCCCGGCGGCGTCAGCGCGGCGCTAGCCGGTGCCAGTCTTTGTGGGTTTCCTGATTTCCCGAAGTCCCGGTCCCGTGCGCGCTTACATTCGAATAAAGCAGCAGAGTTACTCAGAGGGTCCCAAAGCGATCAAGCGAAAGACTTCTGATTGTGTGAGGGCATGGCCGGGTTTTCGATTCGCTCCCGTAGAAAGATCGACGACTATCCGAAAACACAAGGACCAATTGGAATGAATTCGACTCAAGCCTGCCGTTTGTTCTCTTCAGCAGTTCTCTTTCTTGGCGTGCTGTTGGCTGCGCAAGCCATAGCGCAGACCAATCGCCACGTCGATGCTGATGTTGGCAGTGACTCCGGCAATAACTGCACCAATGCGGCCTCACCGTGCGCCACCATCGGCCATGCCCTGGGCCAGTCGACTGCCGGAGACCGTATTCTGGCGTCGGTTGGCATTTACACCGAAAGTCTGATCATTGATCGTGATATCGAGATCGTGGGTGAGGCCAGCGAGACAACGATTATTCAGGCTGCAGCCGCTCAGAGTGCGGCTAGCCAGCGCGTCATCACGGTGCAGTCGGGCAGAAAGCTGGAGTTGCGTCACTTGACCATTCGACACGGTTATGCCAATGCCACCCTGGCACCAGGCAGCCTTGGTGGCGGAATTTATCTTGATGCGGGAGACCTGGAGTTGGAGCACGTGGTGCTTGCGGCCAATCGGGCACGCAGCAATGGTGGTGCTATCTACAACGCCGCCGGCACTGTGAACATGAATCATGTCGACCTGACAGGCAACCTGGCGCTGGCCCCTGATGGCGCTCGTGGCCGGGGTGGCGCGGTCTACAATGCCGATGGATCCACCTTGACAGCGCTTAGCAGCTTGTTTCGAGGCAATGATGCAGCCCAAGGTGGTGCCATTTACAGTTTTGGTGCATTATCAATGAGTCTGACCAACGTCGCGCTGACAGGTAATTTTTCCACGCAGTTCGGTGGCGCCGTCATGGATGTATCAGGAGCGCCGGTGATGACGAATGTGGTGTTCAGCGCCAATCGAACCGACGGTCTCGGGGGCGGGCTCTATGCCCAGAGTTCGTCGTCACCCCCGTCGATCCGAAACAGCGTGTTCTGGAATAACCAGGACAAGACCGGGGCGGGTACGCGGTCTGCATCGCTGGTTCCAAGCACGTTCAACAAGCCTCTGATCTCCCACAGCCTGGTGCAGGGCTGCGGTGCATCGGGGGGAGGCTGGACCATTGATTGTGGCACAGATGTTGGCGCCAACCGGCCTAGTCAGAACCCGAACTTCATCGAAGCGGTGAGCCCGGCCAGCGCACCGACTGCACAAGGCTATTTTCGCCAGAGTACAGGCTCGCCGCTGATCGGATGGGGCAACAACAGTTACATTGCTGGCGTGAATAGCGACCTCGACGGCTGGGCTCGCATCATCGAAGGCGTGGTCGACCTGGGGCCCTACGAGTTCGGCAACGATGTTCTGTTCAGGGATCGCTTTGAGCAGTAGCAAAGCGCAAATTGAGCAATACCCTGACCGGCCGCAAGCGATTCGTCCATCTATGCTCGGTGCTGAGGCAAGCTTGCGCGCAGCCCTTCAGAGTACCGGACCTGGATCGACGATCGCTGGATGGCATTCTACCCACATGGTTCCTGGCCGAGTGGTAGTGTACGCGACACTCAGGATCCATAGTCTTTCGAAGACTCTCAAGGTTCAAAACGGTCACGGAAGATCAGGTCCGGATCCGGTCCAAAGCGCAGGTTCTGGATCAGCTGACCGCCGGATGGGTTGGTTCTTAGCTCGATACGGCCGATTGGCTGAGGCGATGTCAGGCCGAGAAACCCACTGTGCCACGAGGCATCGACAGAAATCGTGGTCGATCCCAGCAAGCTGTCCTGTCGGTCGTAGATCTGGACGACGACGTTGAGTCCGTTGCACCCAGGAATAACGTCCATGGCCACCGCGGTGACGTCGTCGTCGATGAAGGTGACGATTGTCGAAATGTTGGAGAATTCCTGGGTAATGATTTCCATCGGACCCACGGCCAGACCCTCCTGTCCTACTTGCGGATGATTGTCGCCCAGAACCACGTAGCCACCGCCGCTCGTGGAGGTCAGCCCGAATCCTGCAATGAGATCACCGGTCGAGAAACATTGATCGTCCGATGCCGCCCCCACTGGCTCTTCGCAGTCGCCGATACCGTCGCCCGGTTCACTGACGGCCCCGCCTGCGAAGTCTTCCAGTGGCAACTGGTCGCCGACGGCCTGCTCGAACTCGGCCAGGCTGGGATAGAGAACCAGGCCGCCTCGATCAGCGGCCGTAGGCAGGCCGGTTGCTACGGCGCTGTCGCTTACCGGACAGGCAACGATATTTCCAGCCAGCAGCGGCGAAGCAAGCAGGAAGGGCAGTAAAGCCAGACCGGCGGCGCGGATCAAATGGCGGTATCGGGTAGTCATGCGTTCCTCTGTGTGGTGTGGACTTCAGGAATGGCTCTCTAGGGGGCTACGTGTTTCCCACCAAAACGAGGACAGCGCGAACCGTTTGCCTCGGGGTTTTTGGCACGTGAGGATTGCCAGCATCCAGCGCAAACTGCAGCGATCATGGCCCACTAGATCTCCCCCGGGGCGTGGACCCGAACGCGACACGCCGGTCAATTACCTCCGGATGCCAGGCGCGTTCGCCTGACCACTGATTGGCACAAAGCGTGACGGAGTTTCGAACGAATAGGTGTATGCACCGTTACTGAATTCATCGACCATGGATCGCGGAGACCATGAAACCGATAAACCGAAGCCAACCTGAGACTCCCCGTACGCGAGCTGCGATCACGCTGGCGCTGGTCGTTTCGCTCGCCTGCCTTGTGTTGCTGACCGCCGCTTGCAGCGAGTCGCCGGACGTCGTTGAGTATCGAACGGACCTGTTGGCCGCCGAGCAAGGCGATGCAGCGGCACAACTGGCGGTCGCTCTGCGTTACCGCGACGGGTCCGGCGTCGATCCAGACCTGGAAAGCGCCGCTTATTGGCTCAAAAGGGCGGCCGAGCAGGGTTTGGACGAAGCCCAGCTTGCCCTCGGCATCGCCTATCTGCTTGGAGAGGGGGTTGCCGAAGATCTGGACACGGCCCACCTATTGTTGCGGCGCGCCGCTGAGCAGGGCCTGGCCAACGCGCAGTACTTGCTGGGGGTGGCCCTTCTCGACGAATCGCCCGCGCGGGATATCGTCGAGGCATGGACGTGGTTCGAGCTGGCTGCAGCCCAGGAGCATGCTGCGGCCCAGTACAACCTGGGTGCGATGCATGCTCATGGAATGGGTAGGGTGCCTGATCAGGAACGGGCGCTGTTCTGGTTTCGTCGGGCCGCCAACCAGGGCTGGCCGGACGCCGAGAATAACCTCGGCGTGGCCTACGAAGCCGGCAACGGGGTGCCGCTGGACCATGCGCAGGCAATCGCCTGGTATCGCCGCGCCGCAGAGGGCGGCGGGGCGCTGGGCCAGGTCAATCTGGGCCGGATGTACCGCAAGGGACTGGGTCAGGCGCAGGACCACGGGAAGGCCCTGCACTGGTTTCGCCTGGCCGCGGCACAGAACCTCCCCGAGGCCAACTATGAGCTGGGCCGGATGTATCAAGAGGGTCTAGGTGTGCGCCGTGATCCAGACGAGAGCTTGAGACTGTTCCGGTTGGCCGCCGACGCAGGGCACGTCGCTGCCCTGGGTCAGATTGGTGCCTTGTTCGCCGTCGGCAATGGCGTACCGCTGGACCATGAACAGGCTTTCCGCTTGCTGCGCCAGGCTGCGTCCCAGGGAGATCGAGCGGCTCGGTACAACCTGGGCGTCATGTATGCCGAGGGCTTGGGCATCCCGCGCAACGATCGCCTGGCACTGCAGCTTTACCGGCAGAGTGCCGAGCAGGGTTACCCGGATGCGCAGCAAATCTTGGGAACCTGGTATGCGACCGGACGAGCTGTGACCATCGACCCTGTTGAAGCAGTGCGCTGGTTTCGCCTTGCTGCGGGGCAAGGCCATGCGCCGGCGCTGAACAGTCTCGGCGCGATGATCGAACAGGGCCGAGGCATCTCCCGCGATCCGGTGCTTGCACTCGCCCTCTACATGCTGGCCGAGTCAGCGGGCAGTGATCATGGTGCCCAGAATCGAGCAGGCATCGAACCGGAATTGAGCGTAGAGGAGCTTGCGCAGGCCCGGAGCCTCGCGCAGGCCTGGTCAGTGGGAGATCCATTTCCGCCCACACTACAGGCATCAGCACGGTAACGAACTTCCGACAAACTATCTAGTGTACTGTCTGGTATTGATTGATGAAATCAGCGAGTCGCCAAGTGGTCAGCTGCCAGGCGCGCGCTCGCCGGAAGGGTGAGTCCCTTT
>SLQY01000289.1 GCA_007131235.1 Wenzhouxiangella sp. | reverse complement strand
GAGAACTGGCTGTTCGGTATCTCGCCGCTGTCGTTTGGCACCATTGGCGCCGTGCTCAACTTCGCCACTGCCATCTTGGTGATGAAGCTGACCAAAGCGCCGCCGCCGGAAATCCAGGAACTGGTCGAAAGCATCCGGGTGCCGCGTGGGGCTGGCGGAGCGGTGGATCACTGAGGGAGGTCCGGGAGGCGCGGGTGAGGCCCGCGTCTCCCGGGCGGTGAGAGGGGGAGATGGGGAGAGACAAGAGGGTAAAATCTCAAGACCATCCCGTCCCTGAACCCTGAACCCTTGATCCCTGAGCTTTGAGACTCTAACCTTCCCATGCTTCTTGAATTCATCGCCGCCATCGCCTTGGGGCTCGGAACCGCCGGGCTGGTCATGGGCATCAACTTTGCCAGTGGCAAGCGGCTGCCGGCCTGGTTGGTGCCAGCGTCTGCCGGCTTGGCGATGATCGCCTTCATGATCTACATGGAATACTCCTGGGCCGAACGCACCAAGGCGGGCCTGCCCGAAGGCGTGGTAGTCACGGCCTCGAGCAGCGACTCGATGTGGTACCGACCCTGGACCTACCTCAAGCCACTGACGCTGCGCATGGTCGCCGTCGATACTCGCCGCAACCGCACCCATGCCGAGGCACCCGACCAGGTCATGACCTCGGTTTTGCTGCTCGGGCGCTGGATGCCCACTCGCGCCATCCCGGTCGTATTCGACTGTGCCGGCCAGCGCCGGGCTGACCTCCACGCCGGCGTGGAACTGGCCGCCGACGGCCAACTGGTCGGCGCCGATTGGCGTCGCCTGCAGCCCGACGACCCCGCCCTTCGCGCCGCCTGCGCTGGCCTCTAGTGGGCCATGACCTTCTGCCCGGCTTTTGACAAGTTCAAAAGACGGGCAGATAATGCGAGACAGACGCCATTGGATCAGGTTCAGCGGAATCTTCCCGCAGTCACTGAATCGAATACATGCAGGGACCAACCAGGCAATCCCCCAAGGAGGTTTGGGCATGAACAAGGCGCAACTGGTAGAACTCGTGCTGAAGAACAAAAAGGCCGGGTTTGAATCAAAGGCGGCGGCCGAGCGTGCGTTTGACGCTGTGGTCGACGCCATTCGCGTGGGCGTAGAAAGGGACGGCAACGTTCAGGTCAATCGTTTCGGTACTTTTTCCCCACACAAGGCCCGGGCAGGCCAGGGTCGGGAAACGCTGAACTTGACCATACAGCCGGGCCCCATCACCCGCAAGCAGGGTTGATCGGGCTAGCGACGTCGACCAGCCAGTCTGCCCAGAAGCGCACGCAAGGCAGCCGGCTTGAGTGGTTTGTGCAAAATGCGGTAAGCCTGCGCGGCGGCCTCGTTGCGAACTGTCTCGGTCTGGTCTGCGGTGATCAGTATGCCGGGGATGGGCCGGTTGTAGCGGGCCCGGACCCGGTTCATCAGATCAATCCCGTTTTGCCGGTCATCGAGGTGATAGTCAGCCAGCAGCACATCCGGCATGTCATCGAGTGAATCGATGACCCGGCGCACCTCGCGTTCATCGCTGGCGGTATGAACCTGGCACCCCCAGGGCGCGATCAATGAGGCCATGCCAGCGAGAATGTCCGGCTCGTTATCGATTACCAGGACGACCAGGCCGCTCAAGTCCTGCGCGCTGCGTGGGCGGGATAATTGACCGGTCGCTGCCAGATCGGTCGAGTGACCCAGTGGCACCTGGATGGCAAACCGCGTGCCGCGCCCCGGCAAGGAGTGCAGGCTGACCGGATGATCCAGCATGCGGGCGATACGATCGACGATGGCCAGACCCAGACCCAGGCCGCGCTCACCGCCCTGGCGACCCTCGCGCAGGCGGTGAAATTCGCGAAAGATGGCTTCGGTCTGATCCGCTGGGATGCCGGGGCCGGTATCCAGCACCTGGATGCTCAAGTGACCCTCCAGCCGTCGGCACCCCAGCACCACCCGACCACTGTCGGTATAGCGCAGGGCATTGGACAAAAAGTTCTGCAGCACTCGCCTGAGCAGCTTGGGATCGGACATCACCCACGCACTGCTGCTGACCCGATCAAAGCGCAGCCCGCGCTCACGGGCAATCACCGAAAACTCGTCGTGCAGGGGCTCGAGCAGGTCACTGATCGGAAAATCGCGCAGGTTGACCGGCATGGCACCGGCATCCAGTCGTGAAATGTCGAGCAGCGCACTGAGCAGCTGCTCGGCGCTGTGCATGGAGCCGTCGAGGCGGTCAATCAGGTGTTGCTGCTCCGCGTTCAAGCCCGGCAGCTGGGCCAGGGCCGAGGAAAACAGACGCGCGGCGTTCATCGGCTGCAGCAGGTCGTGGCTGGCCGCCGCCAGAAACCGAGTCTTGGACTGGTTGGCCTCGTCGGCCTCGCGCTTGGCCAGGCGCAGCGCCTCTTCGACCCGGGTTCGTTCTTCCACCTCGCGCCGCAGCTCCTCGTTCAGCTCGGTCAACTCGCGGGTTCGTTCGATCACTCGCTGTTCCAGGCCCTGCTTGGCCTCGGTCAGACGCCGCTCGCTCTCGCGCAGCGCCTCCTCGGTGCGCTTGCGCTCGGTGATATCGGTGAAGCTGGTCACGAAACCGCCACCGGGCATGGGGTTGCCACGAATCTCGACCACGCGGCCATCCGTCCCGACGCGTTCGTAGAGGTGCGGGCTGCGCTGGCGCAACCAGTGCAGGCGACGGCCAACCAATGCCTCCAGATCACCCTCACCAAGTCGTCCCTGGCGGGCGTTGTAGTCCAGCACTTCCTCGATCGGCCGGCCAATATGGATCAACCCTTCCGGGTACTCGAACAGCTCCAGGTAGGCCCGGTTCCAGGCCACCAGCCTGAGATCACCATCGACCACGCTGACACCCTCCGACAGGTTTTCCATCGCCGACTGCAGCAGCTCCTGGCGAAACTTGAGTTTCTGCGAGGTCTGATCGAGCAACCTCACCACGGCATCGAAGTGCATGCCGCTGCCGGCCAGCGCCGATGACAACACCTGGCGCGCCGAGCTGGCCCCGATCACGCCTGACAAGACCCGCTCGGTATGGCGTACCAGTTCACCGTCGGCGGGCCGGTCCTCGCGCAGCTGCTCACCGCGCTGTCCGGCAAACTCGACAAAGGTCTGGCGCGCGCGTTCTTCGCCGACAAAGCGCCGGGTCAAGGCCATGAAATCACCGACCCGGGCAATACCGACCCGGGGCAGCGCGTCGGCCGATGGCGGACTGGCCGCGCCGATGAAAGCGTTGGCCTGGATACGATCGATCGACTGCTCTCGTCCCAGCCATGACCCCACCAGCAAGGCGCAGGTATTGCCCAACAGGGCCCAGAACACGCCATGGGTCAGCGCATCGGCGAAAGTCAACCCGAACAGGGATTCCGGGTGCAACCAGTTCAACCCACCCGGCCCGTGCTCCAACCAGCCCGGCAACAGGCCGGTCCCACGCAGGATCACCGGCCAGAGGAGACAGTAAAACCAAAGGGCAAAGCCCGTCGCCAGGCCGGCAATGGCACCGCTGCGATTGGCACCGCGCCAGTAGACAGCGGCGATCATCAGCGGCCCGAACTGGGCCACAGCGGCAAATGACAACAAGCCGATGCCGGCCAGACTTTCGGCATAGCCAAATAAGCGGTAGTAGCCCCAGGCGAATAACAGCAGTACGACGATCACTACCCGGCGCACGATCAACAACAGCCGCCCTAGGTCACCCCCGTTGCCAGCCCGGTCGCCACGCCAGCGCAACAGTGCGGGCATGACGATGTCATTGGAGACCATGATCGATAACGCCACCGCAGCGACGATGACCATGCCTGTGGCGGCGGAAAAACCACCCAGCATGGCCAGCAGCGTCAACCATTCCTGGCCGGCAATCATCGGCAACGTGAGCATGAAGGTGTCGGCCTCGACCTCGCCACCGAAAGTCAGCAGACCGGCCACGGCCACGGGGACGATAAACAGGCTGATCAAGACCAGATAGAGGGGGAACAGCATCCGCGCCGCGCGCACCTCACGCTCGCTGGTGCTCTCGACCACGGCGACGTGGAACTGGCGCGGCAGGCAGAACGCAGCCAGCGTAGACAGCACCAGGATGGTGACGAAGCTCAGGCGCAGACTGTCGGGCGCAAACATCGCCTCAACCAACCCATCGTCAACCTCGAACGGGTTGACCGAAGCCAGGCCATCGAACATGAACCAGGTCACGAATATGCCAACGGCAAGAAACGCCAGCAGTTTGACCAGAGACTCGAAGGCCACGGCCAGCATCAGCCCAGGGTGGTGCTCTGTCGCGTCAAGCTGGCGGGTTCCGAACAGAATGGTGAATACGGCCAGCAACAACGCCACCATCAAGGCCGTATCCAGTGCGAATGGCCCCGGACTGTCAGGCACCAGCAAGTCTGCGGTCGAATCCGCAGTCAGCAGGTTGAACCCCATGGCAATGCCCTTGAGCTGGAGAGCGATATAGGGCAGAACGCCGAGCACGGCGACACTGGTCACCAGCACGGCCAGGCGCTGCGTCTTGCCGAAACGAGATGCAATGAAATCAGAAATCGAGGTGATGTTTTGTTCCTTGCTGATGCGCACGACGCGCACGATGAAACCGCCTAGCACGGCGAACATCAGCAAGGGCCCCAGGTAGACGGGCAGAAAGTCCCAGCCGCTGGTCGCGGCCTGCCCGACCGCTCCATAGAAGGTCCAGGAAGTGCAGTACACCGCCAGCGACAGCGAGTAGATCAGGGGCTGGGCAAACAGCTTTCCGCGTCGCCGAGCATAGCGGTCACCCCACCAGGCAATGACAAACAGCAGCGCCACATAGGCAATTGATACGGCAACGATGAGCGCGGCAGAAAACATGAATGCAGATCAATCGGCGCGCCAGAGCGCACCGCGTCCATCCCCGATGTCAGATATTCCGCATGTTAGCAGGGCCCGACCAGCGGGGCGGACTCAACACTCAGTCGTGCAGATTACCAGCCGGGGTCGCGACCGGAACAGATCTTGGTAGACCAGGACCGGACGATCACCGGCGGTCATGGCAATGGCGCTGCGATCAGCGACTTCAGTTCGATCATCGACCACTTCGTAAAAACCACCGTTGCAATCGGCATCGTTGCAGTCTCGAAGCAGCAGGCGCTGGGCTGCAATATCCACAACACTGATCAGGGGGCGTCCGTCAGCCCTTATCGCCAGGGATGGACTGGACAACTCGCCGGCACCCGGCAAGGTAAGGCTGGTACGCGACGCGCAGCCAACATCGTTACAACGGACCACTTTCAACAGCTGGTTGGGCAGGACGATATGGGCGACCACCGGAAGTCCATTGGGACGAATGGCAATCGCCGGGTCAAAACCAGAGCCAACCGTATTGTCTATGGTCCGAATAATGCCCGAGGTACAAGCAGGCTCAAAGCAGTCGTAAAGCTTCAAGTTCACATTACCCTGATCACGGAAGGCAACGATGGGACGATCATCGGAGCGCACTGCAATCGCCGTGCCCGACCCGACTTGACCACCAGGGTCCAGCGTTCGCGCGGTGCCGGCGCTGCAGTTGACGTTGGCGCAGACATAAAGCTTGAGGGCGGTATTGGTCTGGTCGCGATAGCTGATGACAGCGGTGCCGTCACTACGCAGCGCCAGGGAGGTGAAGGCCCCGACCGAACCGGTGTTGTCCAGTATGCGGCCCGTGCCGGAACTGCAGGCCGGGTTGGCGCAGTCATAAACCTTCAGCGCTGTATTTGCCTCGTCGTAGTGGGCAATGATGGGGCGGCCATCGGGGCGGACAGCGATCGAGGAAAAAACGCCTTGATTGCCGGTCGCCTCCAGGACTCTTTCCGTACCGCTCAGACAGGCAGGATCGGCACAGTCGTAGAGCATCAGCGAGACGGGGAAGGCGCGCAAGTAACTCATGACCGGACGGCCGTCGGCGCGCATGGCCACCGAAATCCACTCTCCGGCCGGATCGGGGCCGGCGATCAGGCGATCCAGCCGCACCGGCAGCAGATCGCAATCCAGCGTGCCATCAACATTGATTGCACGCAGGTAGGTACCGGCAGCGCAACTGCCGCTGATGCGCTGCTGAACTTCGGCAGGGTCGATTTGCGCCGCACCAATGGCGCCATCTGCTATCTGCGTTGCACCGACCGCGCCCGGCGCGATCATCGCGCCGGTGATTCCAGAAGGCGCAATGGCAAGCGAACCCGAAGTGGTGATCGGACCACCGGTCAGGCCAGCGCCCGCCCCGACCGACGTCACCGTACCCAGTTCAGGCACTCCTGAAAGTCCCGACCAGTCCACTTGATCAGCCGCTCCGGCATGCTGCGCCCGTGGCGTCGGCCGCAGTCGCTGTCGTGGTGCCAGAATGCTGAATCCTCCGGCACCTGCGCGACGGACCCGAATTTCAATAAAGCGCGGCTCTGACAGGAAACGGTCAGGTCCGAAATCCAGCTCCAGGGTGAACAGTCCGGCGCTGACCTGAACATTGTTGAATTGTCCGGTACAAGCCAGCGGCACGGGTTCCTCATCGGCATCGAACAGGCAGAATTGCAGGTCATAGCTGCCCTCGGCCGGCTGACCGCCGTCACGCAGCTGCCCCTGGTAAGTGATGGGGCTGGCAACGGCCAGGTTGCAACCAGCCAGTACCAGCATCAACAACAACCTTTGCAAATTGCTCGAACGTCGCATCATTTCACTGCTCCTCAAAGCGATCACCGAATAGCAGGTCAGGAAGCGCCTCTTGATCTTCGTAGAAGGCCACCCAGAAACCGCCAACCACGGCCAGGTCGCCGGCGCTGACCGGATGGTTGGGAAAAGCATCGTGCTGACCCACGGTCCCATCAACACTGAAATCACCGCCGCTGGAGTGCCCGCCACCAGACGCCACCTTCCACCAGGAAAGCTCGAACTGACCGCCGGCAGAGGCGATCACCCCGCGCTCCGATTCGGCTTCAGCGTCGATCACATGGCCGGCCAGCAGCAGCACGGCGAGCGCCAGCAAAGGCGGCCATTTCAGCGCAAACGTTGAACAAGGCTTTGCTCTGGTCATCGGGAACCGCTCCCGCTCAATCCAATGGTCTTGCCAGTACCATTCGGAATGCGGATCGCAATTGTGCCAATCGGCTTGGGACTACCTACTCGCCTGACGAGCTGCTGCCGTTGTTGGCAGACGCTGCCGGCAGGAAAAACTGGCCCAGCAAAGGCTCATGATCGGAATCTTGGCGGGCGAACCGCTCGTTGAGGTAAACAATCTCGAAACGGGCGCGCGGGCGCAGATCCTCGGAAACCAGCATGTGGTCGATGGCCTGCCCATTACCTTCAAAGATCAAGGTCCAGCGCCGATCCATGGGCAAGGTCTCAACCAGGTTGAACAATCGCGGTGTTTCGTCGACGGTGAGCACGGCCAGCGGCTCGGAGTACCAGTGGTCATTGAAATCGCCAAGCACGATCACGAGTCTATCGCCGCCAGCCATGCGATCGATCGTCAGCCGGCGCAGGAAACGCGCCTGAGCCTGGCGTTCCTCGGCACCCGCCTCACGGCGCGGCTGGCGACCGAAGGTCGGCCCACTACCCCACTTGGAACTCAGGTGATTGTTCACCAGCGTCAGGTCATGGCCGTTGAAACGGAACACGGCCAGCGTGGCTGGACGCGATCCGGTAAAAGCGGCATCATCGAGAATCTGCACAGATTCGTCCAAAAGTTCGACCCGCTCGGGGTTGTACAACCAGGCATTGCGAATATTGCCACCTGGCTGACCGCCATTGGCACCGGGCGCCACGGGCGGATGATCGCGCCAGACGTAGGCCGGACCGCCGGCTCGACGCACGGCGGCAGCCAGCGCGGCCAGGGTGCGCTCGGCGCTGACCACGTCGCTCAATTCGGCGCCGTCATCATCCTGGATTTCCTGCAAGGCAATGATGTCGGGGCTGTTCAGGGCCTGCGCAATCTGTACCCCCAGTCGGTTCATACGACCGCTGCCAAGGGCATCATCAATGCTCGACAAAGAGGCAACCCGCGCCGGCGACTCGATCCAGGCGTTGATGTTCTCGATGTTGTAACTGGCTACCAGCAGATGATCGGGACTGGCTTGCAGGTTCGCCTGACCCGGCCGCTGCTCACCCCGGATCCGTTCGAGCCCATGCTCGGCAATGATGCGGAAATTGCCGCGCTCGTAGTGCACCACGCCGGTTACCCGGTCGAATCGATCGCCAATATCTGCCGGATCGGCAGCGGCCGGGAGCAGGAACTCGTTGGCCTGGACGAGGACACGGTCGGCATTGTCGTCGTCGGGCCCGATGACCAGCACACCGTATGGGTTGAGATGTCGATGGCCACGATCAGCGACCACCCAGGTCTGGTGGAAACGATTGGTCGGTTCGATCACCTGATTGTCGACCAGGCTGACCCGCATGCCAGTCAGGCGCGTCCAGAAGTCAATCGCGTTGCTGTCCGGTGCCAGCGGCTGGCCTTCTTCGATCGGACCGATGGAACGCGGAATGACCAGCCCGCCGGGCCCAATCACCACCGGCTCGGGCAAGCGCTGGTCAGTGGCCAGGCGATCCAGGTCAACAGCCACGAGGCGAACCAGGGTCAGATCGTCAGGCCGCGCCTCGTCGCGCCAGTTCTCTACCTGTGCGGTAACACGAACGCTGTCACCGCGGGCCACCTCGGGCAAGTCTCCGGTCCGGACATACAAGCCATGGCGTCCACCTGGGCTGTCACCGGCATTGCTCTGAATCCAGAAGCCGTGGCGCTGGACCAGCGTGACGGTCCCTTCTGTTGTAACGACCTGCCCGGCCAGGGCAGAGTTTCTGCCTTCGCCATGTATCTGTTCGATGGCAAGGGTTGCCGAGTCGGCAGCAGCCAGGCTGCAGGCGAGAACCAGTAGCAGCCCACCGCTACTCAGTGTTTTATTGAGATTCATCTGGGCAAGCTTAGCAGGCGTCGATTTCGGGCGGGTAACAAGTGGGACCAAAGTCGCAGCGCAATTTGCCATCCAGCCTGCTAAGTTGAATTCTGTGAAAATGGGTCCACCATCTGGAGGAAACGCAGATGACGATCATTCAGCTCACGCTGGCGCTGCCGCCACACTGCTGATGCCGTCAGCCAACGCCAATTTGCTGTCCGACATCGGTGCTGCCCGCAATGCCGGGGAATTGCGCCGGCTGGCGCCGAAAATCCCGGCGCTGCTGGTAACCCTGGTAGAGGCGGGCCGGCCGGCGCAGATCGTGGCAAAAAAGATGAGTGCGGTCGGTGAAGCGATCAGCCTGCGTCTGCTTGAGCTGGCCGAACAGGAACTGGGACCGCCACCGGTTTCCTATGCTTTCGTGGTGGCCGGTTCGCTGGCCAGGCGCGAGCAGATTGCCGGCTCCGACCAGGACAACGCGCTGGTGCTGTCCGATGACTTCAACCCCGACCGGCACGATGCCTATTTTCAGGCCCTGGGACGGGCGGTCTGTACCTGGCTTGATCAGTGCGGTTACCGGCGCTGCCCGGGCGACATCATGGCCAGCAATGCCTGCTGGCGCCTGAGCCTGTCGGCATGGCAGCACCGGTTTCGCCGCTGGATCGACCAACCCGATCCGCAAGCGCTACTCCGGGTCGGCATTTTCTTCGACCTGCGGCATCAGCACGGAGATGCCGAGCTAGTCAATCAGCTGCGCTCGGATTTCCTGGCTCGTGCCCGCTCAAGCCCGCTGTTCCAGGCCCACCTGGCCGCCGCTGCCCAGGGTTTCAAGCCAGCCCTGGGATGGTTGGGCAGATTGCGTTTCCGGCGCGACAAGGACCAGGTTCAGCGCCTGGATCTCAAGCCTCATGGCATTCAACCCGTGGTCGACATCGCCCGCAATCATGCCCTGGCCCACGGCGTCGATTGCCTGAATACCGTCGAACGGCTCCAGTCCCTGCCGGCGGCAGGCAATTTCGATGACGCTGGAATCCGCGCCCTGGTGGCAGCGTTCGACCAGGTCAATACCCTGCGCCAGGCCCACCAGGCACGCCGCATCCGTGCCGGCCAGTATCCCGACTACCGGGTCAGGCGCGACGAGCTCGGCCAGGCCGACCGTCGGGTGCTGAAGCGGGCTTTCCAGGTCATCGCCACAGCGCAGCAGGCGCTGCTGCGCCGCTACCATGCCGAGGACTTTCGATGAAGCGCGCTCGCTCTTCACGCCTTGTCGCCCTGTTCTGCCTCGGATGGTTGCTGTTCAGCTTTCCAGTCCTGTCGCTGTGGGATCGCGATGTGAGCCTGTTCGGCCTGCCCTTGTTTCCGCTGGCCCTGTTTCTGCTCTGGGCGGCTCTGATCATTGCCCTGGCCTGGTTGATGGAGCGCGGCGAGTCATGAACCTGCCGATCGGCCTCGTCGTTGCCATCTCGTTTGCCTACCTGGCGCTGTTGTTCGGTATTGCCTGGTATGGGGATCGGCGAGCTCGCCAGGGCCGCTCGATCATTTCCAGTCCCTGGGTCTACGCGCTGTCGATTGCGGTGTACTGCACCGCCTGGACCTACTTCGGCAGCGTCGGCCGGGCCTCGGTCGAGGGGGTCTGGTTCTTGCCGATTTATCTCGGCCCGATGCTGGCAATGATTCTTGCCTGGGTGGTGGTACGCAAGATGATTCGCATCGCCAAGACTTATCGCATCACCTCGGTAGCCGACTTCATCGCCAGCCGCTACGGCAAAAACCCGGTGATCGCCGGCCTGGTGACCCTGATCACGGTGGTTGGCATCGTCCCCTACATAGCCTTGCAGCTGAAGGCCATCTCGGCCGGCTTCGGTTTGCTGACCGGACCCAGTGACCCGACCCTGACCGAGGCATCAGTGACCTGGTGGCAGGACTCGACCCTGTACATGGCCCTGGCCCTGGCCGGCTTCATCATCCTGTTCGGTACCCGGCACCTGGACATGACCGAGCGCCACGAGGGCATGGTGGCGGCCATCGCTTTCGAATCCATCATCAAGCTGGTCGCATTCCTCGCCGTCGGCCTGTTTGTCACCTACGGCATGTTCAACGGCCTGGGCGACCTGTTCGGCCGCGCCCTGAACGATCCGGCCATCGCCCAGCTCATGCGCTTCGATCACGGCGCCACACCGCACCTTTACTCGCAGTGGTTTGCACTGATTCTGCTGGCCATGCTGTCAGTGCTTTTCCTGCCGCGCCAATTCCAGGTCATGGTGGTCGAGAATGTCGACGAGCGACATCTCAAGCGCGCCGCCTGGGTATTCCCGCTCTACCTGTTCCTGATCAACCTGTTCGTCCTGCCAATCGCCATTGCCGGCCTGATTCACTTCGGACCGGGCCAGGCCAACCCCGACCTGTTCGTGCTTTCGTTGCCGCTGGCCGAAGGTGCGCGCTGGCTGGCTTTGTTCGTTTTCATCGGAGGACTGTCGGCCGCTACCGGCATGGTCATCGTCGAATCCATCGCTGTATCGACCATGATCTGCAACGACCTGGTCATGCCAGCGCTGCTCAAGACCCGTCGATTTCGCCATCGCCGCGGTGGCGACCTGACCCGACTGTTGAAGTCGATCCGTCGGCTGGCCATCGTCGGCCTGTTGTTGCTGGGTTACCTCTACTTCTTCCTGGCCGGCGACGCCTACGCACTGGTTTCCATCGGCCTGATCAGCTTTGCCGCCGTGGCCCAGTTTGCCCCAGCCGCGCTGGCTGGCATGTACTGGAAAGGAGCGACCAGCGCCGGCGTGCTGACCGGCCTGGCAATTGGCTTCGGCTTGTGGGTGTGGACCTTGATGCTGCCGTCGATCGCAAAATCGGGCTGGATAGCAACCGGGTTTCTCGACCATGGCCCCTTCGGCCTGGCCCTGCTCAAACCCGAACAATTCCTGGGTCTGAGCGGCCTTGACCCGCTCACCCATTCCTTGTTCTGGAGCCTGGCTGGCAACCTCATCGCCTTTGTGGTCGTTTCGTTCTACACGCGCCCTGGTGCCCGCGAAGCCTCTCAGGCCCTGTTGTTCGTGGACGTTTTCGATCGGAGCGGTGGCAGCGAGCCGGTGTTCTGGCAAGGCCAGGCCCGGGTCGATGACCTGGTCAAGCTCAGCGAACGTTTCCTCGGACCGGATGCCGCTCGACGTCTGTTTGCCGAACATGCCGCCGACCTGGGTGCCAGCTCGATTGCCGCGCTCGAGGCCGATGCGCGCCTGGTCCAACGCGTGGAAACACGACTGGCAGGCGCCATCGGATCAGCGTCGGCGCGCGTTATGGTGGCATCAGCAGTAGATGAAGAGCCGCTGGAGATCGACGATGTCATGCGCATCCTCGAAGAGGCCTCGCAGCTGCGCGCCTATTCACAAGCGCTGGAAGACAAGTCCCGCTCGCTTGAACAAGCCACCGAAAAGCTCAAGCGGGCCAACGAACAACTCAAGAGCCTAGATCGTCTCAAGGATGACTTCATGTCATCGGTGACCCATGAGTTGCGCACACCGCTGACCTCGATCCGGGCCCTGACCGAGATGATGCGCGACGATCCGGACATGCCGACCGAGCAACGCCAGGAGTTTCTTGGCATCATGGTGGCCGAAAGCGAGCGCCTGAGCCGGCTGGTTGGACAGGTGCTGGACCTGGCCCGCATTGAGGCAGGACACGCTGAATGGCACAACAGCGACGTGGATATGCAGGCAGTCGTGACGCAGGCGGTTGGCAGCATCAGCAGCCGTTTCGAAGACAAGGGTGCCGTGCTTGAAGTCCGCGCTGGCAGTCACTTCAAGCCAATCCGCGCCGATGCCGATCGCCTGATCCAGGTCCTGCTCAACCTGCTGTCCAATGCGCTCAAGGTCATCCCGGCCAACTGCGGCCGGGTCGTGGTCGACGTCGTCGAGGACGATGACGGCGTCACGGTTGAAGTTGCCGACAATGGCCCGGGGATTTCGCTCGAGGAACAGGCCGAAGTATTCGACAAGTTTCGCCAGGTCGGAGATCGCGATCAGCATCGTGAAGGCACCGGTCTGGGACTGCCAATCAGCCGCCAGATCATCGAACACTTCGGCGGCCGCATGTGGGTCGAATCCGAACCCGGCCACGGCGCCACCTTCGGCTTCTACCTGCCGCGTAAACAAAAGGACGATTCTCGCGCGGAGACGCAGAGGCTCGGAGAAAGACAATGAATGTTCTTGACTTCAAAAATAAATTACTAACCGCAAAGACGCAAAGTTCGCGAATAGCAAGAAATCCAAAGTCCTTACTTGGCGCTCTTTGTGTCTTCGCGGTTAGTCATGTTTTCAAGGGTTGCCAATGAAAAAGATTCTGATTGCTGACGACGAACCCAATATCGTCATTTCGCTGGAGTACCTGATGAAGCGCGAAGGCTTCGAGGTGCTGATTGCGCGCGATGGCGAGGAGGCGCTTGCGCTGATCGAGCACGAGGCCCCTGACCTGGTGCTGCTCGATGCGATGATGCCAAAGAAAACCGGTTTTGACGTCTTGCAGGCGGTGCGGCAAAAGCGGTCGGCGCTGAAAATCATCATGCTGACCGCGAAGGGTCGCGATACCGACATGGAGAAAGGCCGCGCGCTGGGCGCCGATGACTACATGGTCAAGCCCTTCTCGACGCGGGAGCTGGTAGAACGGGTTAGGCGCCTGCTTGACCAGACCGAGAGTCCTTCAGCCTCGTGAGGCGTGCCGAGCTACAACTGTGGGGAGCGGTCGGCCTGATCGGCCTGGTCTGCCTGACCTGGCTGGCGGTTGCCGCACTGTTGCTATGGGCCGTGCTTGACCCGCAAGACTGGGCCACGGTGCTCGGCGCGCTCGGAGGCCGGGCCGGTTTGCTGCTGTTTCTGTGGGCCATGGCCCTGATTCCGGTTCATGCAGCGCTCAATTACCTGGTCAACGAATACGTTCGCGCACCGGCCCGGCTGGCTGAAGAGGCCCGAATGAGACTGGAAAGCAACGACTCACGCCCGGTAGAGGCCAAGGGCAGCAAGGAGATTCGCCAGCTTACCAACGTAATCAACGACGCCATCGAACAGCGCGAAGCGCTGGTCAAGGCCATGGACGAGCGCGTCAGCGAGGCAGGTCGACGCACCGAGCAGGAGAAGGCCCGGCTGGCGGCGCTGATGTCGGAGCTGACCAAGAGCGTGGTGGTCTGCAACCTCGATGGACGCATCCTGCTCTACAACAACCGGGCCCGACTGCAGTTCAAACGCCTCTCGCGCAGCGGTGCGGTCACCGGCGGCAACGAGCTGATGGGGTTGGGCCGTTCGATCTACGCGGTACTTGATCGCAAGCTGGTGGGCCACGCCCTGGAAAACGTGCAGCGCCGTCTCAAGCGCGGCGCGGCCAGTCCGTCGGCCCAGTTCGTCACATCAGCGGCGTCGGGCAAACTGTTGCGCGTTCAAATGACCCCGGTGCGGGCCGTCGATGAGCAGGGCCAGGCGCTGGCCGACACCATGACCGGTTTCGTCCTGCTGACCGAGAACATCACCGACGAGATGCACGCCGATGCCGAGAAGAATCGACTGCTGGGTGCGCTGACCGAGGGCAGTCGGGCCAGCCTCGCCAACACCCGCGCAGCCATCGAGATCCTGGAAGACCCGGCAGTTGATGATGAGCTGCGGGAAAAACTGCTGGCTGTCATCCGCGAGGAGATACAGGGCTTGAGCGATCGCATCGGCGAGCTGCAGCGCTCTTCTTCGCAAGCTTTGCGTTCACGGTGGCCGCTGGAAGACATGCTGGGTTCGGATCTGATCGATGCCGCCATCACCCGGATCGAATCAGCACTGCCGGTGCGGGCGACCCTGGAAGGCGACATCGATACGATCTGGCTGAAAATCGAGAGTTTTTCCCTGCTTCAGGGCCTGGTTCACCTGGCCGATCGGATTCACCACCACTGCAAGGCGCGCTGGATCAGCCTGCGTCTCCAGGAACAGAACGAACGGGCACTGCTCGACCTGGTCTGGACCCCGGATCCCGACCGCGACAGCGAGCCTGAAATGAACTGGGAAAACGAGGCCATTTCCGCCGGTGAAGACAGGCTGGCCATGACGCTCATGGACGTTCTCGAGCGGCATGGCGGCGACTGCTGGATCGAACGCGAGGAAGGTGCAGACGGAACACGCTGCTTCTTCCGTTTGCTGCTTCCGCTGGCAGCACCGCAGGAGGAGCTGCCAGCAACAACTTTTCAACGCTACGAGGGGCGGCCGGAATTCTACGATTTCGACCTGTTCCAATCAGACAATCGAAGCCGCAAGCTCGACGATTGTCGCTTGCGCGAGCTCAGTTACACCGTATTCGACACCGAAACCACCGGTCTCAACCCCGCGGGCGGTGACGAAATCATTCAGATCGGCGCGGTGCGCATCGTCAACGGCAAGATCCTGGCCCAGGAGTGCTTCGATCAACTGGTGGATCCGAAGCGTCCCATTCCACGGGCCAGCATTCCCATTCACGGCATTACCCCGGATATGGTCAAGGACCAGCCCACCATCGACGAAGTCTTGCCGGCCTTCCATGCCTTCAGCGAAGAAACGGTGCTGGTCGCTCACAACGCAGCTTTCGACATGAAGTGTCTCGAAGTCAAGCAGGATCAGACCGGCGTGGTCTTCGACCAGCCGGTGCTCGACACCTTGCTGCTCAGCGCCCTGGTGCAGGAAAACCAGGAGCGCCATAACCTGGACGACCTGGCCGAGCGCTTTGGCCTTAACATCCTCGGACGTCATACCGCCATCGGCGATGCCATGGTCACGGCCGAAATCCTGCTGCGCCTGATCCCGCTTTTGGCCGAGCGCGGCATCCACACCCTGGGCGAAGCTTTAGAGGCCTCACGCAAGACCTGGTACGCGCGGGTCAAGTACTGATGACTGTGCTTACTAACACCTGCATATGTATGGGCCAGTCAAACCGTTCTCTCGCGAAGACGCAAAGACGCTGGGAAAAGAAAAAGCCTGGAACCACCGAAAACACCGAAGACACCGAAGTTATTTTCAAACCCATTCGGTGTTTTCGGTGTCTTCGGTGGTTTAAAAGCTTTTCCTTGGCGTCTTTGCGTCTCCGCGAGAACAAACCTTTGACGGAATCAAGCCATGACTGAACTGCTGGAATTTTTACGGACGGTCGCGCCGTTTTCCGAACTGGGGGACGAGGCGATGGCCGGGGTGCTTGGTCACTTTGAGGAAGCTTCCTTTAAGGCCGATGAAGCCCTGGGCGAGTTTCCTCAGCCGGGGCGACTTGGGCTTTTCGTGATTGCCGAAGGGACGGTCAAGCTGCAAAGCCCGGACGGCGAGGATCTGGAAGAGCGCGGGGCCGGTGAGCTGTTTGGGCATGCGATTGCGCTGGAGAACGAGCATCGAGATTATCGCGTGATTGCCATTGAACAGGGGCGCCTGTATCGACTGAGCCCGGAAGCGTTGGATGAAATCATTGCAAAACACCCGCTGATTGGTCATTTTCTCACCGCCGATCCGGGCGAGCGCCTGCGCGCGCTGCCCGGTCGCAAGACCGGCACCCTGCTGGACCTGCCGCTGCGACCGCCGGTGACCACCGGCCCGGGCACTTCCATTGCCGACTGCGCTGCGCTGATGGCGAAACACCAGGTCAGCTGCCTGCCCATCGTCAAGGACGGTGGTCTGGTCGGCATCCTGACCGATCGCGACCTGCGAAGCCGGGTCCTGGCCCGGCGAGTCGATTCTGGAAGGCCGGTGGCCGAGGTGATGACCGCTGACCCACTATCGGCACCAATCAACGGCCTGATTGACGAAGCGCTGGTGGAAATGATGCGCCTGGGCATTCATCATTTGCCCGTCGTCGACCAGGACGGCGGCCTGGCCGGCGTCGTCAGCGCCGGCGATTTGCTGCGTCTGCAGGCACCGCATCCCCTGCGCCTGGTTCGAGACATTCAGCGGGCCGCTGATGTTGATGCAGTCGCCCACCTCACCCGGCAGGGGCCTGGCATGCTGGCCGGACTGTCACGCCACGGCAGTGAGGTCACCGAGGTGGGCCGTATTGCCAGCATGATTACCGATGCCTGCACCCGCCGCCTGCTCGATCTGGCCCAGGAAGAGCTGGGGGAGCCGCCCATGGCATGGACCTGGCTGGCCTTTGGCTCGCAGGCGCGGATGGAACAAGGCCTGATCAGCGATCAGGACAACGGCTTGCTGCTGGCCGAGAAACCCGATCCAGAAGCCGCCGAATACTTCCTGAAACTGGCCACCTTCGTTTGCGACGGACTTGATGCCAGCGGCTACGTCTACTGCGCTGGCGACGTCATGGCGATGAAGAAATGGCGGATGTCGCTGAAACAATGGCAGCAAACCTTTGACAACTGGATGAGCGAGCCCGAGCCGCAGTCAGTGATGAACTCCAGCATCTTTTTCGATATGCGCGGCGTTGCCGGAGACACTCGACTGGCTGCCGAACTGCAAAAATCGGTTCTGGCCCGAGCCGAGAAGTCCCGAATATTCCTGCGCTTCCTGGCCGCTGAATCCATTGGGCACACGCCGCCGCTGGGCTTGTTCAAGCAGTTCCTGCAGGAAGAGGAAGCGGGCAAGGGCAAGGGAATCAACCTGAAAAAACGCGGCGTGATTCCAATCACCGACCTTGCCCGGGTGCGCGCGCTGGAGGGCTCGATCGCCGCCGTTCACACCGAAGAGAGAATCCGCGCCTCAGCCGAGTCCGGCGGCATGAACGAGCGCGATGCCGACGACCTGGTCCACGCCCTGCGTTTCATCGGCAACGTCCGCCTGCGTCATCAGGTTGCCCTGCACGAGCGCGGCGAGACAGCGAACCACCTGGTCGACCCGGAAGCCCTGTCCGGCCTGCACCGTCGCTATCTCAGATCAGCGTTCGGCATCGTGCGCACCGCCCAGAAGGCGCTGGCGCAGCGGTACCAGGTTTGACGAATTGTCACAACCTGCGCGGTAGGGTGCTTGCTCACCTGCCAGCAGGACACGGGTTCGTGGAGATTGCCGGTCTCCAGGTAGCCCAGCTGCGTGGCTTGCCCAACGACGAGGCCGTGATGCACCAGGGTACCCGTGTGCGTGAAACCAAGCGTGTGCTGGCCCGAGACGATGCCACCATGATTCGTCTCGGCATGTCCGGTCTGGACCGGGCCCAGGG
>SLQY01000214.1 GCA_007131235.1 Wenzhouxiangella sp. | reverse complement strand
TTCGACTGGTTCAAGCGCGAGCCCTTGTTCGACCGCGACCGTCGCGCCACGCGCAATGAAATCCGCCCGGCTCAGCAGGGCATCTATCCCAGCTTCAACGATCTGTTCCTGATGTGGGACGACATCACTGAAAAGCCAGAGGATGGCGGCTGCCCGGCTGACCAGTTCGTGGCTGACGGGGTTTTCGGCGAATACTGCGAGCTCAATCGCGGCGCCATTGTCACCACCCGCGACAAGTTCGAGTCCTGGTCGGCCACCGGCTTGTTCAACCTTGACATCAACGAGCGGCTGGAATGGTTCAACGAACTGTCATTTGCGCGAGTCGAGTCGCGCGGTACCAGCTCACCGGCACCGTTTTCGCGTGTACCGGTTGATCCGGCCAGATCAGACTGGCCAACCGGCCTGATTCGCGACATCAACGCCGAGGGTGGCGTTGATGACTTTGCCGAATTCTTCGGCTTCCCGATCTTTGCCTGGGGCGCGTTTCCCGACCCACGCCAGGTCGAAGTGCGGACCGACAACTTCCGCCTGACTACGGGCCTGCGCGGCATGCTGGGTGACTGGGACTGGGAAGGTGGCCTGAGCTACGGCAAGAGTGAATCGACCCAGAACGGTGTGGCCGGTCTTTACCGTACCCTGGAATTCACCCAGGCCATGCTCGGTAATCTTTGTGATGACGGCAGCTTTGGGCAACGATGGGACCGGGTGCTGACGCGCAGCCCACGCTTCATCGGTGGCCCAAGCTGCGAAGACCTTGGCCGCCGCACGGTGGTTTACAACCCGTTCTTTGGTCAGGCTGACCAGGATCCGCTGATCGACGAGTTGTTGCGCACCGAGGCCCAGCGCAACGGTGAATCCGAGATGTTTGGCTTTGACCTGCGCACCTCTGGCGATCTGTTCGAGTTCAACGGTCGCTGGATCAAGGGTGCTTTTGGCTACGAGCATCGCTATGAAGACATTATCGATGATCCCAGCCCTGAGGCCCGCTCCACCCCGGACAATCCCGAGCCCACCTTGCGCTTCAGCTTTACCGAGGCCGAAGCCACCCGGCGCCAGAACAGCGCCTACGCCGAGTTCCATGTACCGCTGGCCGACAACTTCGAGCTGCAGCTGGCCGGACGTTTTGATCATTACGATGACTTCGGTTCCGACTTCAACCCGAAGGTAGCCTTTCGCTGGCAGCCGCTGGAGCAACTGGTTCTGCGTGGCTCCTGGTCAACCTCGTTCCGGGCACCGTCGCTGGCCCAGTCCGGCGCCGGCGTGACCTTGTCGTCCTACGCCATTCCCTGTGACCAGGTGGCGGTTGCCTGTGGTGGTACCGACAGCGGCGCCAATGTCGTGGATACCGAGTTGCTCGGCAATCCTGATCTGGAGCCGGAAACCGCGCGGAATGTCGGCTTCGGTTTCCTTTGGCAGTTGACCCAGGATGCCGATCTGACCATCGACTACTGGTACATCAAGCACAGAAACCTGGTCGGCCTGGACGAGCTTGACTTTCTGCGTCGCGCCTTTGCCGGCGAGTTTCCGATCGTTGATCTTGACGCCGGTGATGCCCCGCTGGCCATGGGCATGCCGGGCCTGATCCTGGAGGGTGGTTCGGTGGTTCAAGCCAATGTTCCCTTGCAGAATTTCGGCTTCCAGACCACGGACGGCCTGGATTTCTCCTACACCCATCGTTTCAATCTCGGCGAGCTGGGCCTGCTGCGACTGAGCGCCGATGCTACCTACCTGAACCGCTTTGATCGTCAGTTTTCACCCACCTCCGGCTCGGAATCGCTGGCCGGCGAGTGGCGCTACCCGCGCTGGCTGGCTGATGTGTCGCTGCGCTGGCGGCGTGATGCCTGGGGTGCCCGCCTGGCCGCACGCTACACCGGAAAGTACAAGGATGACCTCGAGGGACTGCGTCAGGACACGCTCGACGAGTTTGGCCTGTCACCCGATGATCGAATCAATGTCGGTTCCTGGCTGACTTTCAATCTGAACCTGTCCTACGACATTACTCCGGACGCCTGGTTGAGCCTGAACGTCGACAACCTGCTCGATCGAACGCCACCGTCGGTGTTCGGGTCGGCCGCCGGCGTGGACTTCATCAACCACAACACCATGGGTCGTTACTACCTCTTGCGCTACACCCAGCGCTTTCAGTAGGAAGTCGTCATGATCCTGATCAAGCAGGCCCGCGTCCTCGACCCCGAGGACCGCGGAGCTCTCGACGTGCTGGTCGCCGGCCAGCGCATATTTGCCAGCGCGCCTGACATCCCGGCACCGCAGGTGCCAGGGGTGAGCCTGGAAGTCATCGACGGGCGCGGCCATTACCTGGTTCCTGGCCTGGTCGATGGGCTGGTCCATATCTCCGGCGGAGGCGGGGAGGGCGGCTTTGCCGGCCGCACCCTGCCGCTATTGGCCGAGCAGGCGCTGGCGGCTGGTGTGACCACGGTGATTGGTTGCCTGGGCACGGACGCCATCACCCGAACCCACGGCGATCTACTGGCCACGGCCCGAGCACTGGACGCGAAAGGGGTCAGCGCGCTGTGTCTGACCGGCTCTTATGCCTTGCCGGCCCCTACGCTCACCGGAACCATCGAACAAGACCTGGTGTTGATTCCGGAAATCATCGGCCTGGGCGAAGTGGCCCTGGCTGATCACCGCGGTTCGCAGCCCAGTTGGCGCGATCTGGCGTCGGCCGCCGCCGAGAGCCGACGCGGCGGCATGCTGGCCGGCAAGCGTGGCACGGTCTTGCTGCATCTGGGGGATGGTCAGAACCCCCTTGACCTGGTCGAGGAGGTGATCAAGCGTTCCGAGATCCCCCGCAACCAGTTCTTGCCGACCCATTGCAATCGGTCCGCGCACACATTCGAGGCGGCCTGCGCCTATGGCCTGGCCGGCGGCAACATCGACTTCACCACCAGCACGACCGAAGCGTTCATTGCCGCCGGCGAAATCCCGGCGGCCCAAGCGGTTGCGCAGGCGCTGAAGGCCGGTGTGGACGCGCGTCGCCTGACCTTGAGTTCGGATGCCCAGGCCAGTCTGCCGGCGTTCGGGGAAGAGCAGCAAATGACGGGCTTCCAGGTTGCTGATATTGCCAGCCTGTGGCAAGCCGTGCGCGCGGCCGCGCTCGAGCACAATGTCTCGCTTACCGATGCGCTGGCGACCGTGACGAGGAATCCGGCGCGGATTTTCGGACTTGACGATCGCGGCAGACTGAGCAAGGGCAGCAGGGCGGATCTGTTGCTGGTCGAGCGTGATTCGCTCGATCTTGTCATGACCATCAGCGCAGGCCGGGTGCGCTGGCAGAGAGACGTTCAACCGTAGCCGATGCTTGCCTTCCTCTCCACCTGCCAGCCGTTGCTATACTCGCGGCATGAAGGGAGTTTACAGCGAGCTTAAGCGCCGCAACGTGTTTCGGGTGGCGGTCACCTACGCGGTGGCCGCCTGGATCGTGGCCCAGGTCGCCGGGCTGGCGGCCGATGCCTTTGCCGCACCGCCATGGGTGATGCAAATGATCATCACCGCGCTGATCATCGGTTTTCTGCCAGCGGTCGTGGTTGCCTGGGCTTTCGAACTGACTCCGGAGGGAATTCGGCGTGAGCGCGACCTGGACGACAGGGATACGGTCAGCCGCTATACCGCCAAGCGGCTCGATATCGCGGTCATCATTCTGTTGTTACTGGCCATTGGACTGATCATTGGTGATCGCTACCTGGTTCGTCCAGGGCCGTCGATTCCGGTCGTTGCCGAGTCTGGCCCGGACTGGCAGCTGGACTCCATCGCGGTGCTGCCGTTTGCCGACTTCAGTCCCGAGCGGGATCAAGCCTGGCTGGGTGAGGGCATTGCCGATACCTTGCTGCATGCCCTGGCCCAGGTCGATGATCTGCGGGTCAGCGCGCGATCCTCCTCGTTTGCCTACCGCGAGCGCCAGGCCGATGTCGCTACCATCGGCCGCGAGCTGGGCGTGGCGACGGTGCTGGAAGGCAGCGTGCAGCGCTTTGGCGAGCGTTTGCGCATCTCGGCGCAGCTGGTTCGAGCCGATACCCAGGCCCAATTGTTTTCCCGCACATTCGAGCGCGAGCTTGACGACATCTTCGCCATTCAGGATGAGATTGCGGCGGCGGTCACCGAAGCGCTGCTCGGTTCTGCCCGGCCAGCACCGGCGGCATCCACACGCACGGCGACCGAAGTTTACGATTGGTACCTGGAAGGCCGCCAGCTGTGGCAGGAGCGCACGACCGTGTCCGTGCAGCAGGCGGTGGACCGACTGGAGCGGGCGGTCGAGGCCGACCCGAACTACGCGCCTGCCCAGGCCGAGCTGGCGATTGCCTTGTTGTTTACCATCTTCTACGCTGATGCCGAACTGACCGATGTCCGCGGCCGGGTGGAAAGCCACGTCGACCAGGCCCTTGCCCTGGATCGAGACAACGCCCTGGCCTGGGCTGCGCGCGGGCATCTGCTCGAACAGCTCGGCCTGGACAACGAGGCACTCGAGGCCCACCTGCGGTCTGAGCATCTCGATCCGGGCAACGCCAATATCCAGGTCTGGCTCGGTAACCGCTTGTTCGAACTGGGTCGCTTTGGCGAGGCTGCACAGCGCTTCGAGCGGGCGCTGGAATTGGACCCGCTGAACGCCTTTGTTCGCCGCCGCTACATCAACGTGCTCGGCAATCTCAATAGCCAGGACCCGCGCATCGAGCGCATTGCTCGTGACAACCTGCGCCTGTTCCCGGACGACCCGTCGAGCTGGTTTGGCCTGATCAGCCTGATGTCCAACCAGGACCGGCCCGACGAAGTCATTCTGATCGCCCATGACGCACACCAGCAGTTTCCTGACAACGGGTTTTTCCTGTCCTGGCTGGCGTCGAGTCTGAACTCGCTGGGTTTCAGCGAGGCGGCCGCTGACTGGGCGGCGCAGGCCCGCGAACGGGGAGCCGACCCGGATGATTGGGTGGGGTTTTCCATGCTTGAACATGATCCCGAGCAGCACCTGGAGCGGGTTCGGCAGCGCTACCAAAGCCAGGGCAACATCCAGTTACCGAACCTGCTGCAAAGCCTGCGGATCAATGGTCGTCATGACGAAGCTTTCGAGCACTTCAAGACCCGCTTTGCCGAACTTGAGGCAGGTTTCGAGGCGGGTGAGGCCAGTCTGGAGGACTTCGGCATGCTGGTCGAAGGCGTAGCACTGGCCCGCCAGGCCGGCGACGAGGCGCTTGCCGAGCGAGCCACCGCGCTGTTCGCCGACCGGGTGGAACAGGTACGCGACATCGGCATATTCGGCGATTTCGCCATCCCCGATCTTTTCATAGCGATGATGCGCCAGGACCTGCAAACAGCCAGCGCGGTGCTGGCTTCAGCACCTGCTTCAAGCTGGAGCTACCTTGACTTCCTGCTGCGCAACGACCCGATTTACGCCGAACTGGCCAGCATGCCTTCCGGTAGTGACATCATCGACCGCGCCCGGGAGCGCCGCCGCCAGCAAGTGCAGCGTGTGGAAATCGAGGCACCACCGGAGGTTTTGCAACCCGGTTCATGAAGGGCAGGGCTGGCTGACCTTATTGCCGGCGAGCAGCCAGCCGACTGATCGTGCTCATAGCGCCACCGACACTTGCCGCAGCATATTGGCGACAGTATCGAAGTTGATCTCACCATCCAGCAGGCGCTTGTGGTCTTCCTCGCTGGAGCACACGATTTCGCCCAGTGTTTCGAAACCGCCGACCACACCGGCCAGGCCTTCAGCGCGTGATCGGGCTTTGTGGCGGGGAATGAAAAAGCAATCCTGGCGCGCCCCGTCGTCCGCGGTAATGGCAATGATGTTGGCCGTAGCCTGCTCTGGATCGCCGGTTCGGGCTTGCCAGTCAACAACCCAGGGCCTGATCGAATCGGCCAGATTGCCGACCTGATCGTGCCAATGCATGAAACTCAGCGGATAAATGTTCTCGACCAGGCCATCGATATCGCAATGCTGGATGGCCAGCTCCAACGGCAGCGGTCCGTAGTCCGCCGGCCGCGGCAGCAGGTGATAGTGCAAGTGGCCCAGAATCGATGCCCCGGCACCTTCGCCATTGTAAAAAGCGATCCAGCCGGGCAGCGCGCGGCTCAATTCCAGCAGATCCTTGATGATGGTCAGAAGGCTTTCGCTGTGTCCACCCCAGGACTGCGGAATATGTTCGCGCGCGGCGACCACGCAGTGGTCGGGGGCCAGCGGGAATGGATTCATCCAGGCCGTGTAGCGGTTGCCGGCAATTGGCAGGTCGTAGCCCAGTTCGGCCCCCTGTTGCTGCCACCAGATGTTCCTGGCACACAGAAAACAGCCGTGGTTGATGCTTTCCACGCCCTCCGGCGGCAGGCTGAGCCCCGCTCCGGCAAAGCGACGAGCCCGGGCCGGGTTGAACTGGACTGAAAAATAGCGTCGTTGATGACCGGGGTCCGGCAGTACGAAGCGCTGCACGGAATCCAGCCGGTCGCGGATGAAGCCGCTCTCGCGCTGGTTCTCGGCCAGCCCCAGCAGCGCGGCACCGAGACCCCCGGCCTGGGCAAGAAGATCGAGCTCCAGCTTGAGCATGGCCTGGCGCTGCTGCCAGGATTGCTGGCTCAGCTGGTCCATGGTGAATCCAGGCGAAAGGTCTGGCGAGAGGGCGTTGACATCGGGGGCCAGTATAATCGGTGAGCGATCAAGAATAGATTGAAGCGAGGAAATCAATTGTCATGGAAGGCGACAGCATTGTTATCGAAGATCACCACCGCCGGGCAGCAGCGTCCATCTCACAAGCGTTGATTCACACATTGCAGGCCAGCCCGGATCGTCACGCCGTGACCATCGCCGGCGAATCGGGCAGTGGCAAATCGGAAACCGCCGCGGCCCTGAAACAGGCGCTTGAAGCGACCGGCATCCCGGCACTGGTGCTGCAACAGGATGACTACTTCGTCTACCCGCCGCGCAGCAACGATGCCGCGCGCCGCCGCGATATCAACTGGGTTGGCCCCGGTGAAGTCCGCCTTGACTTGATGAATCAGCATCTCGAGGCATTCCTTGCCGGTGCCGATCACCTCAAAAAGCCACTGGTGGTTTACGAGCGCGATTGCATAGAGACCGAGCGCCTGGCCTGTGAACCGGCCCGAGTGATCATCGCCGAGGGCACCTACACCACGATGCTGGAAAGTGCCAACTGGCATGTATTCATCGCGCGCGACTGGCAGCAGACGCGGGCTCACCGGGAAAAACGGCGGCGAGATGACGCCGAGCTGGACCCTTTCATCGATCGTGTGCTGGCCATCGAGCATGACATCATCAGCCAGCATCGCGCCAAGGCGGACTTCGTGATTGAAGCCGACTATTCCATCACCCGAGCCGAGGAGCATTGAGTCATGCGTATCGCTTTCATCAATCCTCAGGGCAATTTTGACCGCCATGATTCGCACCTGACCGAGCATCCGGACTTTGGTGGCCAGCTGGTTTATGTCAAGGAGCTGGCCCTGGCCATGGCGCGACGTGGTGTAGATGTCGATATCCTGACCCGGCGCATCAACGACCCACACTGGCCTGAGTTCAATCGCGCCTTGGATGATTTCGGCGAGCTCAGTGATCAGGTGCGAATCGTTCGCCTCGAGTTTGGTGGCGATGCCTTCCTGGCCAAGGAGCGGCTCTGGCCGCATCTACCCGCTTTCGTTGAGGCCATTGAGCACCATTACGGCGAACAGGGCTTGCCCGACTACTTCACTGCCCATTACGCCGATGCGGCGGCGACTGCCGTCTTGCTGCAGCAGCGCATCGGGGCTCGCTTTACCTTCACCGGCCACTCCCTGGGCGCGCAGAAAATGGACAAGCTGGGCGTGAATGCCGAAAACAATGAGGCCATGGAGGCGCGCTACCGCTTTTCCACCCGGCTCGCCGCCGAGCGTGAAGGCATGGCCCACGCCGACACCATCATTACCTCGACCAGTGAAGAGCGCTTTGAGCAGTATGGCCATCGTCTGTACGGCGGAGCCGTCGATCCGGCCGATGATGCGCATTTCCGGGTCATACCGCCGGGCATCAACAGCCGTATCTTCAACAGCGATGCAGATAGCGACGATCCAGCCGACCGGGCTCGCGTCCTGGCCCAGGTTCCTCACCCGGACCAGCCGCACGTCGTGGTCTCCAGCCGGCTTGATCCAAAGAAGAATATTGCCGGCGTGGTCGAAGCCTTTGCCGCGTCTTCGGCCCTGCGCAAGGCGGCGCGGCTGGCCTTGTTCGTCCGCGGTGCCGACGATCCGTGGAGCGACCTGGGTCGGCTGGGCGAGGCCGAGCGCAAGGTGCTGGTTCCCATCCTTGAACGTATCGAAGCGGCCGGCTTGCGCGACCGGGTGCATTTTCTCAACCTGAACTCTCAGCGTCAGCTGGCCTGTGCCTACCGGTTTCTAGCCAGGAGCGGCTCGATATTTGCCTTGCCGTCCCTGTTCGAGCCGTTCGGGCTGGCACCGATCGAGGCGGCTGCCTGCGGCCTGGCCGTGGCTGCCACGCGCAATGGTGGTCCGACCGAGATATTCGCCGGCGGCGTCGGTGAGTTGTTCGACCCGGAAGATCCGGCGGACATCGCTTCAAGCCTGCTTCGGGCGCTGTCGAACCGTGAGCATCTGGCCGAGCGCGCCGCCAGGCGAGTGGCCGAACGCTATACCTGGGACCGCACGGCCAAGGCTTACCTGGATGTCATCAAGGGCAACCTGGGTGACGCTGGCCCTGGCACGGCCAGGGTCAGTGACGTCAATGCCGGTTTTGCGCCGCTATTGAATGATTATCTCAATCGGAATTGATCGGCAAATGGCTGGCCTCGACCGGCTGGTAGCGTCTTTCCTGGCCCAGCATGTCGCGATTGACCACCACCACACCCTGGGCGGTTATGTGGAAGCGGCGAGCATCGGCTGCAGGGTCTTCCCCGATCACAGTGTTGGCAGGCACGATGCAGCCATTGTCGAGCAGGGTGCCGGTGATCCTGCACCCTTCCCCGATTTCGCAGCCCGGCAGGGCAACAACGCGTTCAAGCTGACAGCCCCCGGCCACGCGGCAGTCGCCAAACAGCAGGCTTTGTACCAGCTTCGAGTCAGACACCACGCAGCCATTGCTGACAATGCAGTCGACCAGCTGGCACCCTCCCTGTGGGCCGTGATCGGTGAACTTGGCCGGCGGTGACTGGACCAGCTTGGTGTAGATCGGCCAGGCCGGGTCGTGCACGTCCATGACCGGGTTGTCATCCAGCATTTCTATATTGGCCCGGTAAAAGGCATCCAGGGTGCCGACGTCGCGCCAGTAAGGTTGGCCCGGTGTGGCCTCGTCCAGAGGCAGCGCACGTACCCGGTCGCCTTCGCGCACGGCGTGAGGAAGAATATCTTTGCCGAAGTCATGGCTGCTGTCGGCTTGAGCGGCATCGCGCTCGAGAGTTTCGTGCAGGTAGTCCGAGTCGAAGACGTACAGGCCCATGCTGGCCAGGGCGTGATCGGGGTCGTTTGGCATGGGCTTCGGTCGGGCTGGTTTTTCCTGGAAGCCGATCACACGGCAGTGGTCGTCGATTTCCATGACCCCGAACTCGCTGGCCTCTGCCAGGGGAACCCGGTGACAGGCAACGGTCACCTGTGCGCCGGTTCTGGCATGAGCGGCCAGCATCAGCCCGTAATCCATCTTGTAGATGTGATCGCCAGCCAGGATCAGGGTGTACTTCTGGTGATAGGCTTCGAGAATGTCCAGGCTCTGGTAGACGGCATCAGCCGTTCCCAGGTACCAGTTTTCGTCCTCCAGCCATTGCTGGGCCGGAATGATGTCGAGCATGTCGCCATACTCGGTGTTGAGTCGGTTCCAGCCCATCATCAGGTGGCGAATCAGGGAATGCGATTTGTACTGGGTCAGTACCGCGATCCGGCGAATGTCGGAATGCAGGCAATTCGACAGCGCAAAATCGATGATGCGGAACTGGCCACCGAAGGGCACGGCCGGTTTTGCCCGCCAGTCGGTCAGCATTTTAAGGCGGGTGCCGCGGCCGCCGGCCAGGATCAGGGCCTGGGTCTGGCGAGTCAAGCGGGAAACGTAACGAGTCTGGCTCATGATGCCTGCCGTTCTTTTTCCAGTCTTCATCATATCGGCAAGGGAGTACTAGACATTGATTGGTGTCAACTTATTCCCCCGGCAATCAAATGGATTGCCGGGGGAATAGTGCGATGGACTGGCAGGATAGTGGAATGCACCCGTCAGGCGTCGATGCGCCGAGCCCCCGCTGTTCGGCCAGGTCCGGGCAGTGTAAAATTCCGAGTTTTGTCCATTTCCCCGGGAGAAAGCCCGACCATGCGTATCGGCACTACATTGACCAGCTACATACTTCGCAAGCAGCGTGATGTCGAGGGTGCCAGCGGCACTTTCACCGGCCTGCTCAATGACATCGCAGTGGCCTGCAAGAAGATCGCCGACCTGGTCAACAAGGGCGACCTCGTCAACGTCCTCGGCAGCGTCGATGCCACCAATGTGCAGGGCGAACAGCAGAAGAAGCTGGATGTGATCTCCAACCAGCTGATGATCGAGGCGCTGGAAGGCAATGGCCACATCGCGGCCCTGGCTTCGGAGGAGATGGAAGGCCTGCACCATGTGCCTGATCATGTCCGGCGTGGTCGCTACCTGCTGCTGTGCGACCCGCTCGACGGCTCGTCCAATGTCGACGTCAACGTGTCCGTCGGTACGATCTTTTCAATCCTCAAGGCGCCGGATCAGGTGCAGACGCCCGGCGTCGATGACTTTCTCAAGCCGGGAACGGAGCAGGTTGCGGCAGGCTATTGCCTGTATGGCCCGTCGACGATGTTGATGTTGACCACCGGTGACGGCGTCAGCGCCTTCACCCTGGATCGTGATTTTGGCGAGTTTCTGCTGACCAAGGAAAATATTACCATCCCGGCCGATGCGACTGAATTTGCGATCAATGCGTCGAACCAGCGCTTCTGGGAGCCGGCCGTGGCGCGCTATATCGACGAGTGCCTGCAGGGTGCCGACGGTCCGCGCGGCAAGGATTTCAACATGCGTTGGGTCGCCTCCATGGTCGCCGAGGTCCATCGCATTCTGACCCGCGGTGGCATTTTCATGTATCCGGGTGATCGACGCCTGAAGGCGTCGGGTAAGGCCGGTAAACTACGCCTGATGTACGAGGCCAACCCGATGGCTTTCATCGTTGAACAGGCCGGCGGTGCAGCCATGTCAGACACCCATCGGATCATGGAAATTCAGCCTACGGACCTGCATCAGCGCGTGCCGGTGATGCTGGGCTCACGCAACGAAGTCGAGCAGCTGGCTTCCTACTTCAACGGCTGAGCGTTCGTGTCACGACAAAGGCAGGGCTCGATGGAAAGGTCGCAAGCAGGCCGGGCGTGATCGGTTACGACATTCAACCTGGCTGGCGTGAGGCAATCTTTGCGCTGTTGCTGCTGGTCTACCTGGGATGGCTGCTGTTCGGTCGCGGCAGTTATCTGTCCGAGACCAAAGCGATGCGTTCTGTTCTGGGGCGCCTGGTGGCCGTTGGCCTGTTCCTGGCTTTCATCGCCGCCGTCGTCTTGATCTATCGCTGAGTTCGGCAAGCTCGATGTCCAGCCGCCAAGGCCTGTGCCAAGGTCGCTGCAGTCTGTTGCGGGCGGGGTGATCAGATTCCCTGGCCCACGCTTTCCAGTTCCCGGTCGAGCTGGCGTCGGGTGGCTTTCGGCGAGCTGGTTCCGCGCGCCAGTAGTTGATACAGCACGGGTATGACGAACAGGGTCAGCAGGGTCGAAAGACTGACACCGAACAGCACGACGATACCGATGACCTGGCGCGTCTCGGCACCCGCGCCGGAGGACAGGATGAGTGGCAGGGTGCCGGCTGCGGTTGTGATGCCCGTCATCAGGATGGGTCGCAGCCGGATGCTGGCACCTTCAACCACCGCTTCCTCGAAATCCATACCCTGATCGCGCAGCTGGTTGATGAACTCGACGATGAGGATGCCGTTCTTGGCCGCCAAGCCGACCAGCATGACCAGGCCGATCTGGCTGTACACGTTGAGCGTGCTGCCGGTCACCCACAGCCCCAGCAAACCGCCACCAACGGCCAGCGGCACGCCCAGCATGATGACCAGCGGGTGTATCCAGTTTTCGAACTGGGCCGCCAGGACCAGGAACACCACGGCCACGCCGAGCAGGAAAACGAACAGGATGGAGCCGCCGGCGGTCTTGAAGTCGCGGCTCAGGCCCTTGTAGTCGATGATGGCGGTTTCCGGCAGGTGCTCCCGGGCCAGGCCTTCGAGGTGGCTCAGTGCTGCCCCCAGGGTCAAGTCATCGGCCAGACTGGCCTGGATGGTAATCGCCCGAACCCGGTTGTAGCGATTCAGGCTGGTGGAATCAGCCAGGTTCTCTACCTGAACCAGGTTCGACAGCGGGATCAGCTGACCCGAGCGGCTGGAGCGCACGTACAGGTTTTCCAGTGCCGCCGGCGAGCGCTGTCGTTCGCGTTCGCCCTCGATGATGACGTCGTATTCCTGGCCATCATCGATATAAGTGGTTACCCGCCGGGACCCGAGCATGGTCTCCAGGGTTCGGCCGATGGTGCTGACCGTGACACCCAGGTCGGCGGCCCGATCATAGTCTACGTCGATCTGAAGCTGCGGCTGGGTTTCCTTGTAATCCCAGTCGATACCAGTCAGTCCGGGGTTGTCGCGTTCGATCTCGGCCAGGATAATATCGCGCCACTCGGCCAGCTCTGCATAATCGGCACCACCGATAACGAACTGCACCGGGTTCTGAATGCCGCCGCCAAAGCCCTGGCGCATGACCGTATTGACTCGGACGCCGCCAAGATCGCTGGTGCGCTGGCGAATATCGGCCATGATTTCGGCGGCCGGACGACGCTGGCTCCAGTCATTCAGAACAACGATGGCGATGCCCGTATTGAACAAGGACAAGTTGTTGAAGTCGCGTGGCGCTCGCACCAGCAGTCGGTTGATCTCGCCGTTGTCGACCAGCGGCATGATGCGGCGCTCGATTTCGTTCATGTAGTCCTCCATGAAACTGTAGGAGGCACCCTCGGGACCGTTGACCAGCACGAAAAATGCACCCCTGTCCTCGCGCGGTGCATATTCGTCCGGAATGACGGTCAGCAGCCACGCCGACCCGGCAGCCAGGACAACGAAGACGGGTAGGGCAACCCAGCGGAAACCGAGCACAGTTTGCAACAGTCGCTTGTAGCCCGCCTGGCCCCTGCTGATGGCCCGGTTGAGCCTTTGCACCATGGCATTGCTGTTGTCGCGCGGCTTGAGCAAACGCGAAGCCAGCATCGCCGACACGGTCAGGGCGACGAAGCTGGAAAAGGCCACGGCCGCAGCCATGGTCAGGGCGAACTCGGAAAACAAACGGCCAATGTCTCCCTGCAGAAAGGCAATCGGGACAAAGACCGAAATCAGGACCAGGGTCGTGGAAATGATGGCGAAGGCCACCTGCCGTGTGCCACGGTAGGCCGCGACCAGCGCTGTTTCACCAAACTCGTCCATGCGCCGGCGGGCATTTTCAAGCACGATAATGCCGTCATCAACCACCAGGCCGATGGCCAGTACCAGGGCGAGCAGGGTCAACAGGTTGATGGTGAATCCGAACAGGGCCAGGGCAATGAAGGTCGACACCAGTGCAATGGGTACGGCAACCGCCGGAACAAGAATGGCCCGGATCGAGCCGAGGAATACGAAGATGGTAAGAACCACCAGGCAGATGGCAATGAACAAGGTCCGGTACACCTCGCGCACCGCGCCCTCGACAAACACCGAGGAGTCAAAGCTGGGCAAGAGGGCCAGCCCATCGGGCAGTTCCTGGTTGAGGCGGTCGACTTCCGAGCGCACCAGGCGTGCGACTTCCAGCGTGTTGGCCGTTGATTGCCGGATGATTCCCAGGCCGATCATTGATTCGCCGTTGCCGCGGAACAAGGTGCGATCTTCGACCGTGCCGCGTTCGACTCGCGCCACATCACCGAGTCGAACCAGGTAGCCATCGTCGCCGCGCAACAGTACCAGGCGCGCAAAATCCTCGGCCTGGTTGAACTGGCGGGCGACCCGAACGGTGAACTGGCGGGTGCGTGACTCGATGCGCCCGGCCGGCAGCTCGACGTTTTCAGCGCGCAGGGCATCTTCGACGTCGGTCACAGTCAGTCCGCGCGCGGCCAGCGCATCCCGGTCCAACCAGACTCGCATGGCAAAACTCTGGGCACCGCCAACCCGGACCTGGGCAACTCCGTCGATCACCGAGAAACGATCGACCAGGAACCGTTCGGCGTAATCGGTCAGCTCAGGCGTGCTCCAGCCTTCGCCAGCCAGGTTCCACCAGACGATGACATCGGCATTGGCATCGACCCGGCGGACCTCTGGTGGGTCGGCTTCGTCCGGGAGCAATCGCAACACGCGGCCGACGCGATCGCGCACATCGTTGGCCGCCGCATCGACGTCGCGCCGCAGCGAGAAACGAATCGAAACGCTAGACTGGCCGTCCTGGCTCTGTGACTCAATGAACTCGATTCCCTCGATGCCGGCAATCGCCTCTTCGATACGCTCGGTGATCTGGTTATCGACCACGCTGGCCGAGGCACCCGGGTAGCGCGTTTCTATGGAAACCACCGGCGGGTCGATGTCGGGGTACTCGCGTAGAGGCAGAAGCTGGTAGGAGACAACACCGAATATGATCAAGAGCAGGGCCGCGACCGAGGCCAGCACCGGTCGGGTCACGGCCAGGTCAGAAAGAATCATGACTCGGTCATTCCGGCCAGGATTGCTGCCAGAGACTGGCCGCTTTCGAGTTCGGCGCGTACCGTCACCCGGTCCCCGTCGGCAAGCCGGAAACCGCCATGGATGACCACGCTTTCGCCGGCCTCCAGTCCTGCCGTGACTTCGACATGACCGGGGTAGCGGCGGCCGAGCTCGATGTCGCGGCGGCGAACCGTTGCCTGGTCGCCTTTCTCGATGACAAAGACGTAGTGATCGCGCCCACGGCTGAGTACAGCCTCTTCCGGCACACTCAGCGCCTGGCGTGACTGGGTTTCCAGTTCGACGTTCATGAGCATGCCCGGGCGTAGCTTCAATTGCTCGTTCGGGATTTCGGCCCGAACCTGAAACGACCGGGTCACCGGGTCAACCTGGTTGCTGAGGCCGGTGACCTTGCCTGAGAAATCCTGCCCGGGAAAGGCAACCGAGCGCGCAAGCACGCTCAGACCCGGGTTGACCAGGGCGAGAAAACGTTCTGGAATGGAAAAGTCGACCCGCATGACCGAATCATCGAGAATCGTGGTGACGACAGTGCCCGGGGTCAGCAGGGATCCGGCAGAGACGTTGCGCAAACCAAGGACGCCATCGAATGGGGCAACGATCAGGCGGTCGCTGAGCCTGGCCTCGACGCCTTGCAGCCGGGCCAGCGCGGTGTTGAGCTCGCGCTCACGCTGGTCGAGAATGGCCCGGGATTCCTGGCCACGCTGGGCCAGATCCTGCACGCGCTGAAACTGCCTGCGGGCTTCGTCGACGCTGGCTTCGGCCGATGCAAGCTCGGCGAGCTGCTCGCGATTGGTCAGGGTGACCAGCACCTGTCCGGCGCTGACACGCTGGCTGTCTTCGAAGCGGATCTCGGAAATGATCTCGGTGATCGAGGTGGTGAGATCGGCCGCTTCCTTGGCGCGCAGTGTGCCCAAAGACTCGATGGTGTCGTTCAGTTCAACTGCATCGACTCGCGCGGTTATTACATCCAGGGCATGGCTGACGGAGGCGACCATCAGTAATCCCAGCCCAATCAGGGCATAGCCCAGCTTCATCATCCTGGCTCCGTACAGACGCAAGCCACAATTATGGCTGCTGGCCTTCAGGCTGGGGTGATGATGTGAGAAGACGGGTTATCAGAAATTCAGAAATCAGCCCGGGCATTGCCGCGGGCTGATCCTGCGCGTCAGGGGCTTCAGGCAGCCTTGCTGCCCTGGCGTCCACGACCCCGACGGCGACCGTTCGAGCGCCCGGGCTGGCGATCGCCTGCGCTGACCTGGCGCTGCTGGCCTCGACCGCGGCCACGATTGCCGCCTGGGGCTGCTGCCTTCGGCCTGGCCGGTGCTTCGGTCGGCTCGTAGCCGCTGATCTGCTCGGTCGGGATCGGCACCTTGACCAGCTTGCGGATGTCCTCGAAAAGACCATGTTCCATGGCGCTGACCAGGGAAACGGCCAAGCCTTCGCGACCGGCTCGGCCCGTGCGACCGATTCGATGCACGTAGTCTTCTGGCACGTTCGGAATTTCGAAATTGACCACGTGCGGCAGCTGGTCGATGTCCAGCCCTCTCGCGGCAATATCGGTGGCAACCAGTACCCGCAGGCGCTGGTTCTTGAAATCACTCAAGGCCCGGGTGCGGGCACCCTGGCTCTTGTTGCCGTGAATGGCTGCCGCCGGCAAGCCGTCGGATTCCAGCTGCCGAGCGAGGCGGTTTGCTCCGTGCTTGGTGCGGGTAAAGACCAGCACTTGCTGCCAGTTCTTGCTGCCAATCATCCAGGAAAGTAGTTCCCGCTTCTTGCCCTGGTCGACCTGAATAGCCTTCTGATCGATGGCTTCCACGGTGCTGTTCGGGGGTGCAGTCTCGATCCGTTCAGGGTTGATCAGGTACTGCTGGGCCAGAGCGGTGATGTCCCGCGAAAACGTGGCCGAAAAGAGCAGGGTCTGTCGTTGCTTCGGCAGCTTGCGCACGATTCGATCAATGGCTGGCCGGAAGCCCATGTCGAGCATGCGATCGGCCTCGTCGAGAACCAGTATGTCGATCTGGTCCAGGCGCACGGTTCCGCGCTCCATGTGATCCATCAATCGGCCCGGCGTGGCAATCAGAATGTCGATACCGCGCGCCAGGCGATTGATCTGCGGATTGATGTTGACACCACCAAAGACCTCCAGCGAGCGCAGGTTCATGTGGCGACCGTAAGCACGCAGATTTTCGTGTACCTGGGCAGCCAGTTCCCGGGTTGGCGTCAGAATCAGGGCACGCAGCCGGCTCGGGCCGTTGGCACGGTCCAGCTTCTGCAGCAAGGGCAGGGTGAAAGCGGCGGTCTTGCCGGTGCCCGTCTGGGCACTGGCCATGACATCATTGCCGGCCAGGATGACCGGAATGGCCTTGGCCTGGATGGGTGTAGGTTGGGTATAGCCCTGCTCGCCAACGGCGCGCAGAAGCTCGGCCTTGAGGCCAAGTTGATCAAAAGACATTGGATTTTCCTTGTCAACCAAGGCGTTATCGAACGGCCTTGACGGCGATCGATATTCGAAAGGGAGAAATCGGGGAGAGGCCTTGGTCGAGATTCAATCCGCGAAGCGCCACCAGCGACAGAACGCCACTGATGACCGACGGATAATAGCACGTTCGAGCCGCTTGCGTGCGTTTTCCTGCGGCGACTTAACGGGACCTGCGCCGATTGAACATCGAAACCACGCGCAGGACCTGGCGGCAGCTGATCTGGCCGATAAGCTTGCCGTACTCGTCGATGACTGGCCGGCGCCGATGGCCTTTGGCCACCATGTCATTGGCGACATCAACCACGTTGTCGTGCAACTGGCAGGTCTGAACTGTCGCTGTCATGAAGTCGCGGACTCGCCCAACATCGGCGCTTTCGTTATAGGTGGCCGCAATCACCGCTCGCAGGCAATCCATTTCCGAAAGAATCCCCACCAGTTCATCCTTTTCGGTCACCACGCAAACGCCAGTCAGGCGGTTGTCGGTAATGATGTCGATGGCGTCGAAAAGACGGTCATCGGCCAGCACCTTGGCTGGGTTCTTGTGGATATAGTCACTCAGATCGACCGAACGCAGCATGCATGACTCCTTTTCCTTGAATCGTTGTTGGTCATCGGCAAACGGTGCGATTCGCGACCAGCTGCCTGATTGATGAGAATAGTATAGCCTCGCAGTTTTTTCTGCTTGCTAGCCCGAATGATTCATGAATTCGCGCGATGATCGCGCAGGATATTGTTCGCACAGGGGATTTTCCGATGGAGCGTCGTATCGGGCCATACGACCGACTGAGGAAAATACGCTGTGCGGACAATAGACTAGC
>SLQY01000042.1 GCA_007131235.1 Wenzhouxiangella sp. | reverse complement strand
TTGCTGGTTGATGGTCAGGGGATGGCTTTGTGCGATTGGCCGTACCCGCTCAGGCCGGGATCTGGCCGAGACCACCCGCTGCTGAGGTTGGGAGGGGGTGGGTGCCTGGGTTGGGTTTTGGGGCGAAAACAGATGTTTTCGATAGCTGCGGGTTCGGCCCCGGCCGCGTTGGGCCGGGCTACGGGCGCAGAGGCGACCACTTGTCGAAGTAGCAGGGTTCGGCCCCGGCCGCACGCACGGGCGCTTAACGCCCTGGAGCTTCTTGCCTGCGGCAAACCGCTGCAGGGCTTCAAGCTGTGCTGGGCCGGGCTACGGGTGTGGGCTTGGGCTGATCAGGGTGGTGGTGGGCTGGACTCGGGTTCGGGGGCGGGGGCTGCGGACTTGCCGCGTTGGCGGGCCAGGTAGATCAGGCCGGCGCAGATCGCCAGCAGCACGATGCTGAGCAGCGGGCGATAGAACAGCCAGGCCAGGGCGATGACCAGCAGGGACAGGACCGAGCCGAGGATGGTCGAGACCAGGCCAACGCCGGTTGCGGCAATGCTGCCGAGAATGGGCAGGACGTCGGCCACGACCTGGATCGGCCTCAGGATGGCGCCAAAGCCCATGATCGCCAGGACGATGCCGAGCACGCGCAGGCCCCAGGTCAGCGCGGTGTTTTCGCGCACCATCTGCTCGAACATGGCTTCGGCGCTGTGGTGGCCGGCGCGCAGGCGTTCGATGGTAGTGCCGCGGCTGGTGGTGTGGGTGATCAGGTTGGCGCCGCTTTGGCGTGCCAGGATGGAGACCGGCTGATCCTCGACCAGCTTCAGGCGAATGCGCAGATCGCCCACTTCCGGGCTCATCGGGTTGCCGACATACAGCCAGTCGGCATGCTCGGCATTGGCCCTGACCTGCAGGGCGCTGGGCAAGGCAGCAACATGGCGCTCATCCAGGCGCAGGTAATCGCCCTGCCCGATCTGGCCGATCAGGCGCGCACTCAAGGCAAAGGCTCCAACGCTGACATCACTGGCACGGCGCGTTTCTGCGCTGATCGGGAACGAGGTGGGATTCTGATGCTGACTGGGCTGGTTGAAGCGACTGGAGTCGATCTGGCGCGCCGACCACTCGGTACGGTAACTGTAGGTCGTGACCCGTTCCTCGGCGCCGCCGGCGCGGGTGCGTGTTTCAGTGCTGGAATCCTCCCGCCACTGGTACATCTCGACCTCGCGCACCAGCGCGATGGCGCGTTGCTGGACGCCAAGCACCGGGTCACTCAAGGTCTCCCCGGCGCTGGCCTGGCCGCTGACATGAACCAGGAGACCGTCATTGTTCGGATCGACCGTATCGGCACTGACAGCGACCACGGCGGCCGCTCCTTCGGCCAGACCCTTGGCGGTATTGACCGCCCGGCCTTCGTTCCACCACAACAAGACCACCGCGACCAGAATCAGTACAAAGCCGGTGACGATGCCCTTGAACGACTGCATCAGGCGCTGGCCCCAGCCAACGCGAGTGGTGCTGGTGTATTGCCGTGTCATGATCTCCCTCCAGGCAAACAGGATTCATCGCAAGTATTCCCGACACCGCCGGATTATTCAATTCCTTGCCGGGCACCCGGGCCCAGGCTCAGTCGACAACCGGCTGCAGGCGGACGATGACTTCGGTCAGATACCAGCGAGTCTTGCCCTCGAAACCGGAGTCGGACAGGGCAAACACCCACAGTCGACCATGGCCATCGGTGACTGCCTCAATCGGCTGGCCATCGGTATGCCGCCGTTGCAGCACCCAGGGCCGATCTTCATCCGAGCACAGGCTGTCGTCCTGACCGTTGGCCAGGGTACCGACCACGCGGCTGAATTCGCCGGACTGGCTTTGAATGCCCAGATCGATGCTGGGCCGGCGCATGGGCGGCACATCAGGCAGGCCGCTGTCTTCGAGTTCCATCGCTACAGCCTGACCGGCCGCGCCCAGCTTGAGATACACCGAGTCGCCCGGCGAGCCACCGATACCGACACAACCCGACGGCTCATTGCTGAGCAGCTGCATTTCCAGCTGCAGCTGGTAGCGGGTATCGGGCTTGAGCCCGTTGATTGGTCGCTGCAGCAACATCAACAGATCATCGGAGCGATTGGCGCCGGCCAGGAACAGCCCCGAGCGTGACTGCCAGGGCGACGGCAGCGCGGCATGGCCCCAGTCCAGTTCGAAGAAGTCTTGTTCGCCTTCCGGATAGTCCAGGAACAGGGCCTCGAAGCCGGATTTGCCGTGCTGAAAGGAAAAGCGCATGACCTGGTCGAAGGGTCGGCTCTCGCGACAAGCCAGGCTGTCGATGCGAGTCACCCGGACCAGTTCCAGGCTGCCGCTGCCGTAGGATGGATCCTGGGACTGCCAGCGGATCTCGGCTTCGTTGCAGCCGCTCTGCTCGAACTCCAGCCAGCCCCAGCGCTCAGCGATCACATCGTCCGGATCGAAGGCCGGGGGAAACATCGCGCCCCGTCGCTGATCGAGGTCGGCACGGAAGCGACTGCCCTGGATCAGGCCTTCGCCAAACAGCCACAGCGGTTCGCCGAACACATCGTAAACATACCAGGCAACGACAGCGCGGCCATCGGCCAGCACCTCGACCTGCAGCCCATGGCCGGGCTGACCCGGACTGGCCCAGTTGCCGGTCAGATCGACATCGATGGCCAAAGCCAGCCCAGCGGCGGCAATCAGCAGCAACGCGCACAAGGCGTTGCGGAGGAAAACAAGGCTCGTCATCACGGCACTCCACAATCCCATGGCTTGGTTCTGAGGGCTACCCGGTCTAGACCTTTGTTGGCCCATAGTCGTAAGGGCCGCCGGCTTCGAGCGCGCGCTGGTAGGCCGGACGCTGATGGCAGCGTTCGACAAAGGCGTTGATGGCCGGGCGCTGGTCGCCGACCAGCCCGCGGGCTCGGGCTGCTTCCAGCGGGAAACACATGTGCACGTCAGCCGCGCTGATGCGCGTGCCCACGAACCAGTCGTGTTCGGCCAGGTGCGCCTCGACGAAGTCCAGGTGGGTGCGAATCTGCTGGCTGATAAAGGCACGATCCACCTGGGCGGCGATGCCCCGGGCCAGGGGCCGGATCAGCAGCGGCGCCTTGGCACCGACGGTATCAAACACGAGCTTGAGCAGCAGCGGCGGCATCAGCGAGCCCTCGGCGTATTGCATCCAGTAGTGGAAATCCCAGTAGGCATCCGATTTAAGCGCCGGTGCCCAGCGGGCCTTGCCGTAGTGCCGGGCCAGGTACTCCAGGATGGTGCCGGACTCGGCCAGGCTGCGCCCACCGTCGCTGATCACCGGCGACTTGCCCAGCGGATGGACTTCGCGCAGCTCGGGCGGGGCCAGGCGGGTGTCGGGATCGCGCTGGTAGCGGCGAATTTCGTAATCCACGCCCAATTCTTCAAGCATCCACAGCACACGCTGCGAGCGGGAGTGTTCCAGGTGATGGACGATGATCATGGTCGATGGATGGTCGGCAGGAGAATGAGCGTCTCATGGTACTGCGCCTGGGTCTTCGCTACCTGAAATTCACGGGCAGACAACGGCACGGCAGGCACCGTTACCCTGTCCTTCCGACCCGAGCGCCCGGCCCATGCTTCGTTCCCTTGCCAGCCTGTTTTTCTATGCCCGTTTCTTCAACAGCTTCAGCGTTCGCGGGTATCGCCGCGCCGCATCCGACTGGAGCGAACTTGAACCAGACTTCCGCGGCCAGACCTGGCTGGTCACCGGAGCCACCGGCGGCATCGGTCGCTACACTGCCCTGGCGGCCAATCGCCACGGGGCGCGGGTCATTGCGCTGGGGCGCAACCGCAGTGCCCTGGCTGAACTCAAGGCCGACGCCGACCAGCCGCGGCGTCTGCTGCCTGTGGAGATTGACCTGTCATCGGTTGCGGCAATTACCAGGCTGGCCAGGCACAAGGCGATCACGACCAGGCCCATTGACGTGCTGGTCAACAATGTTGGCGTCTTGCTCAACCAGCATGAACTGACCGACGAGGGCTACGAGCGTTCGTTTGCTACCAACATCCTGGGCCCGTTCGTCCTGACCGAAACGCTGCGATCCGAGCTACGCTTTGGTCAACAGGCGCTGGTGATCAATGTCTCGTCAGGCGGCATGTACGGTACACCGCTGGTAAGCGATGCAATGAACTGTACGGATCCGAAACGGTTTGACGGCATGGCCGCTTACGCGCGGCACAAGCGGGCCATGGTGGCGCTGACTGGCTGGTGGAACGAGCAGTGGCAGGGGGCGCCGACTGTTCAGGTCATGCATCCAGGCTGGGTCGATACTGCCGGCGTACAAAGTGCCCTGCCCCTGTTCCGGCGTACGCTGAAATCGCAGTTGCGCAATGCCGAGCAGGGTGCCGACACGATTCTGTGGCTGGCAGCACAGCGCCCAGCACCGCCAGCTGACGGGGGTATCTGGCTGGACCGCGAGCGCCAGCCGGCGCATGAATTTGCCTTTACCCGGAACGGCCTGGTGAAGCCGGAGGCCATGGTTGCCTTTTTGCGACAGGCGGCTGAGCGGGCCTTGGAAACCTGACGGCCAGGGGCCACTCACAGCCGGGGCTGGGCAGGCTATCCTTGCGGTTTCGTCTTCCGTCTGCCTGTGCTGTCTTGAAACTTGTTCTGGCCCGATCGCTGATTCGCCTGCTGAGCTGGTTGCCGCTGTGGCTGTGCCATGCCCTGGCCGTGCCGCTGGGCTGGCTGTTGAACCGGCTGCCGTTGCGCAAGCAGGCAGTGATTGACGCGCACCTGGCGCTGGTCTTTCCCGACCTGGACGCGCAGGATAGAAAAAAACTGCGCCGTTGGCACTGGATAGAAATGGCCAGGCTGGTAATGGAAATGGGGGCGGTATGGCACTGGAACGAGCGCCGCATGCTGAACCATATCGTTAGCGTGGAGGGATGGGAGCACGTCCAGTCTGCGAGCGACCGGGGCCAGGGTTTTCTGCTGGTTGGTGCCCACCTGGGCAACTGGGAGATACTGAGCCTGTATGTGAGTCTGCGCCTGCCCATGACCTACCTGTACAAGGCCCCTTCGAATGTCCGTATCGACCAGCTGTTGACCCGGTCACGCCAACGCTTTGGGGGACGCCTGATCGCCAGCGGCAGCCCGGCCATGCGCGAGCTGCTCAAGGCCCTGCGCGCCGGTCGCGGCGTGGGCCTGCTCGCCGACCAGCAACCCAAGCAGGGCGAAGGCGTCTTTGCGC
>SLQY01000142.1 GCA_007131235.1 Wenzhouxiangella sp. | reverse complement strand
TGGCTGCTGGACGGCTATCGCATGTTCCACCACTTCAACCCCGTCGAGCTGCACCTGATCGAACCACTGCGCTGCCTGCGCATGCTGCATCACCAGGCCTGGCTGGCGCGGCGCTGGGAGGATCCGGCCTTTCCCATGGCTTTTCCGTGGTTTACCGACGCGCGTCACTGGGAAAACGTCATGCAGCAGCTGCGCGAACAGCTTGACGAGCTGCAACAACCGCCGGTGCAGTTGCCGGATTATTGATCTTGCTGATCAGGCTTGGGTTCCTGCCATGGGGCCCTGGCCGAGTGCTGGTAGGTAATCAGGAAGTGGTGCTGACGTTGGCCGGATTCTGTCCGGGACGTTGCGGCAAGGCACCCGAACGAACCAGGCGCTCGATGCAGCTGAACACCTCGAAGCGGCCAAACGGTTTGTGAATGAAATCGTCGGCTCCGACGCGCTGCAGGAAAAAATCGTCGGCGGCCTTGGCACTGCCGCTGATCATGATCACCGGGACGTTTTCCGTGCGCGGCTCGCGGCGCAGCCGACGCAGCACAGAAAAGCCGCTGGAGTCGGGCAGGACGATATCGAGAAAAATCAGGTCCGGCGGGCTGATAAAGGCCATTTCCAGCGCGCTTTCGGCGTTCTCGGCCAGCTCTATCCGGTATCCGGCCTGGGCCAGCATGTTGTCCAGGGTCTTGCGGATGGTCGGCGAATCGTCAACAACCAGGATGCGCATGCCGCGCGGCGCGTCAATCCTTTCGCGACGACGACGCTCCCGCTTCTGCCCCATTCGCAGGATGCGCCCCAGGCCGCTGCCGCCATCGGTCGGCCGTGCCGCCGGTGCTCCTTCGCGATCACTGCGCGCCAGCGCGCGCGGCAGGATACGGGTCAACTCACGCATGTTGATGCCGTGGCTACCGTCAGCCAGCACCTCGGCGACCCGGGTAGCGCCACTACCATCGCTGCCTTGCAGGGCCAGATCAACTTCTATACCAAGACGAAAGCTATCCTCCACGCGCCTGAGCTTGCGCGCCATCGGTCGCCCCGACTCCTGGCGCTGATGGACAACAACGGCATGATCGCCGTTGGTTAGGCGAACCAGGGTCCCGGGCGGGGCCCAGCCAAGAAACTGGGAAAAACTCTCGACGAGCTGCTTGTCGAACTGCCGATCGCGCTCACGCCACAGAATGCCCAGCGCCTGCTGGTGCGAACGCGCCGCGGCATGCAGCCGGGTCGAGGTAATGGCATCATAGGCATCGATCAATCCAATCAAGCGGGCCAGTACGGGCACCTGGTCTCCACGCAGCCCATCCGGATAGCCCTTGCCATCGGCACGTTCATGGTGGCTGCGAACAGAGGCCGAAACGGCATCCGGAATGCCCTCGTTCTGGATCAATAGCTCATGGCCGAAGCGGGCATGTTGGCGAATATGATCGAGCTCGCGTTGATCCAGTTCACCGTCTTTGCGCAATACCTTCAGGCTCAGGCGAGTCTTGCCCAGGTCAAAGACCAGTCCACTGAAGGCAGCATTCTGCACCAACGCCTTGTCCCAGCCGGCAGCATGGGCAAAGCCGGCCGCCAGAATGGCAACATTGAGTCCGTGCTGGTAGGTGTAGCGGCTCTTTTCCTTGATATGAGTCAGCCAGACCAACGGTACGAGGTAGTCTTCCATCGCCTCGGCCAGTTGCTCGACCACATCCCGGGTGCCAGCGACATCGACCCGTCCATGGCGATAGAAACTCAGCATCAGCGACTGGGCCAGCAGGCTGGTTTCGCGATAAATTCGCCACGCGTCAACGACCCCGCGCGGGGTCATTTGATGCAGTCGCAGGGCGTTGATCCGATCCGGCAATGGCGGCATCTTGACCGAAGCCGAGTGTGCCCGAGCCAGTTCTTCGCCGTTGCGGTGCAGGCAGCGATTGAGATCGATTACAACCCGCCGACACTGGGCCCGGAACCACTGCTTTTCCTCGAAACTCTGCACGGCCACGCCGGCGGGCGGAAAACGCACCTCCGGATCAACCGCATCGATGCGGACAATGAAATCTCCAAGGCGCAGATCAGATGGGTCAATCGCCAGCTCGTACTCGCCGCGGTGCTGTCGGTTGAATTCGTCCCAGGAAAGAATGCTCATACACGCCCTAAAGATGCTGTGTTTCGATTATAGCCACGGCAGCCTGTTGAACCAAAGCCCCTTGCGGCGACATTTCTATTGCTCCCTCCTCATTATGGACTGTTTTCTGTGATCCAGTTCCGCATTCTCAGCGCCAATGCCTCCAGCGGAATGGCACCGGCGGCCAGGAGGTGATCGTGGAAGTCGCGCAGGTCAAAATCGGCACCGAGCGCGGTCTCTGCCTCGGCGCGCAATTGACGAATCAGCAGCTCGCCGGTCTTGTAAGCCAGCGCCTGCCCGGGCCATGAAATGTAGCGCTCGACCTCGGTGCGGACATTGAGCGGCGCCAGCGCGGAGTTGTCAAGCAGGCAGGCCTCGGCCTGTTCCTGACGCCAGCCAAAGTAGTGCATGCCGGTGTCGACCACCAGGCGGCAGGCCCGCCACATCTCGTAGGTCAGTCGCCCGAAGTGCTCGTAGGGCGTCTCGTAAATGTCCATCTCAACGCCCAGCCACTCGGCATAAAGCGCCCAGCCTTCGCCGAAGGCGGTGATGTAGGTGTTGCGTCGGAACTCGGGCACGTTTTCCAGCTCCTGGGCAATCGCCACCTGGTGGTGGTGGCCCGGCACGGCCTCGTGCAGGGTCAGGGCGGGTAGTTCGTAGAGCGGGCGCTGGTCAAGCCGGTAGGTGTTGACCATGTAGCCACCGGCAATGCCGGTATCCAGGTCACCTGACCAGTAGCGACCGGTGGTGTAGTTGGGCGCGATCGCGCCAGGCACTGCACGGATGCCGTAGGACAAGCGCGGCAGGTGGCGGAAGAATCGGGGCATGGCATCGTCTGCGCGCTTGGCGATCCAGGCCGCCTGCATCAGCAGTTCACGCTCACTCTGGGCGTAGAACCCGGGATCGCTGCGGAGAAACTCGAGGAAATCCGCGAAGCTTCCCTCGAAAGCCGTCTGCTCGATAACTTCCTCCATCTCGGCCCGGATACGGGCGACTTCCGCCAGCCCCTGCTGATGAACAGCCTCCGGCGTGGTGTCCAGGGTCGTATGGTGACGCACCAGCCAGCGATAGTAATCACGTCCGCCGGGCACCTCGGAAATGCCAATGCTGGTGCGTGGCTCGGCCAGGTATTGATCGCGCAGGAAGGCAAGCAATTGACGATAGGCCGGCAGCGCACTTTCGACCAGCGCGGAGCGCGCAACCCGGCGCAGCCGCTCACGCTCGGCCTGCTCGATATGGGCAGGCAGCTGCTGCATCGGGGCCAGCAGGGGGTGCTCATCCGGGTCGATCGCCAGGACGCTTTCGATCTGCTCGATCACCCGTCGCACCACCAGCTCAGGCTGAACGAAGCCATCGCTTACGCCTTGGGTGAGCCAGTCGGTCTGGGTCGCAAAGTAGTCAGCCACACCCTTGAGGCGAGCGATCCAGGCCTCGGCCTCGGCCACGGATCGGGCCCGAGTCGATCCAGCCACCTGCACCGGCACTGAGAAGAACCCGGAATCATTGGTAAAACTCATGCGCTGCGGTTCGAACTCGACCGCCTGCAGACGACTGTCCAACAGGTGAGCCATGACCAGGTGGCTGATACGATCGTCCGGCTCGAGACGGCTGACATCAATGGCTTGAAGACGCTGGTGAAAGCCCTGCTCGGCAGCCCGCCTGGCCGCCAACCGGCTCCGGCTGTTGTCTGGCCAGCGCGATGCCGCCGCCAGGTCACCGCGCCGGCCCGCCCGAATCGGGTCATGGGCCAGCTCGTGGGCCTCGAATTCCCCGACCAGGTCGGCGAACTTGTCAATCGGCTCAGCCGCGGCGGCGAGGGTGAAAAAGATCATCAATGCAACGGGAATCAGGCGCAGCATGCAACGGCCCTCCGACAGGCCAGACTGGACACGGCCACAGCATACCGAGTTTGTGTCATCGTTATAATGCCCGGCCTGCCCCAGACCACTCGAGCCCATGTCCCGCAGCCCCTTGCAGCACCTCATCGTCACCGCCAAAGGCGCTGCCATGGGAGTTGCTGACCTCGTGCCTGGTGTCTCCGGCGGCACCATAGCCCTGGTAACGGGCATCTACGAAGAGCTGATTGCCTCGCTGGCCCGGATCGGCCCGGAGCGCTGGTCCGATTTCCAGGATGGAGGCCTGGCCGGCCTGTGGCGTTCGATCAACGGCAGCTTCCTGCTGGCCGTATTCAGCGGCATGCTGCTGGCCATCCTGACCCTGGCCGAAGTGATGAAGTGGCTGCTTGACCACCATCGCCTGGTACTGTGGGGATTCTTCTTTGGCCTGATCCTTGCCTCGGTACCGCTGGTGCTGCTGCGGCTGAAGCGCTGGCACTGGCGCTGGCTGCCCTGGTTGCTGGCCGGTGTCGCCATCGGGCTGGGCATTACCCTGCTCGGACCCGGATCCACGCCCGACGCGCTGTGGATGATTTTCATCGCCGGGCTGATCGCGGTCTCGGCGATGGTACTGCCGGGAATTTCAGGCAGCTTTCTGCTGCTGTTGATGGCCCAGTACGAAACAATGGTCAGCGCCGTGGTCGAGCGCGATCTGCTCACTATTGCCGTGTTTGCCGTGGGCGCGATTATCGGTGCCTTGAGCATCGCCCGACTGCTGGCAGCCCTGTTTCGCCGCCACCACGATCGCACCATCGCCCTGCTGACCGGGTTCATGATCGGCTCGCTCAATGCCTTGTGGCCCTGGCAGTTCGGGATTGCCGAGCGCGGTGGCCTGGCCGCGCACTTCTGGCCGTGGCAGTACGAGGCCGTCAGCGGGCAGCCGCCTCAGGCCCTCGCTGCCAGCCTGGCTTTTATTGCCGGGCTGATCGTGATTGGCTTGTTTGCCCGGCTCGACCAGAGCGCCAGGCGATTGCCAGGCGCAACAAAAGGGACAACAAAAGGAACAACGGCAAAGCGATAAAAAGGCCCGGTTTACTAGTACCTGGACGTTACCGGCCCGTCACCGGCCTGCTCTAGCGAGCGGTCGGTGCGACTGTCGCGGCGACCGGTGAGGGTTTCCAGCAACCAGTCGCTGGCATTTTGCACGATCACGTACAGGCACGGGATCAGGAACAGGGTCAGCAGCATGGCGCTGAGCAGGCCGCCGATGACGGCAATCGCCAGCGGCTGCATCAGGTTGGCGCCGGCCCCCATGCCCACCG
>SLQY01000313.1 GCA_007131235.1 Wenzhouxiangella sp. | reverse complement strand
GGCCGGATGGGTCAATGGTGCGGCCTTGGTCGTGGATGGCGGACAATCGAAGGCGATCCGCTGAATGGGCGCGCTTACTTCTCGTACGCGCCACATCAGAAAAATCCCGTTTTGGTGCGGTTTCGCGGGCCGACGCGTAGCGCAGGGTAAAGACGGCGCAGACCAGGATGGCAAGACCGTAGCCCATGAAAGCAATATTCATGGGCGTGCCGCCGACGGTGCCCTTCGAGAGGATGTGGACCATGCCTCCAACAGACATCAAGATGCAGGCAGTGATGTAGACCCGACCGGTCGTGCGATGGAGTAAAGGCCAGCGTGCCCGGATCGGGCTGATGAACTGGATGCTGCGCAGCAGCAGGATCAGCGCCCCGGTAAACAGGTGCAGCCCAAGCCCGGCGGCCGCTACCGGGTGCTCCGGCTCGACCAGCTTAGGCTGGATCCGACTGTTCCACTGCACTAGTTCTCCCGAAACAAGTCCGCGCAGCAACCGGTTTCTCGGGCGTAAGCTTGCCTGCGTTTGATTCAGCGCAAGGCGTGCTGCAGTAACTTGTCTAGAATCCAGAGACTGAAACCCAAAGGGTAGTCCGTGACTGAAATTGTGCCTACCGCCAGCAGCCGCCTGTTCCGGGTCACTCTGGCCTGGCCAGTCGATCGATGACCCGATTCGATCACAGGCCGAGCCTTGAATCCACCCGTCATGACGTTGTCATCGTTGGCGGCGGTGGCGCGGGCTTGAGTGCAGCGATTGCCATTGCCGAGCAGCACCCTGACCTTTCCATTGCCCTGGTCTCCAAGGTGGTGCCGATGCGCTCGCACACGGTGGCGGCCGAAGGTGGTGCGGCCGGCGTGGTCAGTGCATCGGATGGCCTGGATCTGCATTTTCGCGACACGGTGGCAGGCGGTGAGTGGCTGTGCGACCAGGCGGCGGTCGATCATTTCGTTGCCCGCTGCGCCGACGAAATGGTGCGGCTGGAGCACTGGGGATGCCCGTGGAGCCGAGGCGCGGACGGCAGCCCGGCAGTGCGCAATTTCGGCGGCATGAGTACGGCCAGAACCTGGTTTGCCGCCGACAAGACCGGCTTTCATATCCTGCACACCTTGTTCCAGACCTCGCTGCGATTTCCCGGCATCCAGCGCTTTGATGAGTATTTCGTCCACGACCTGCTGGTCGATGATGGCCGTTGCCGCGGTGTGGTTGCCATTGATATTGCCAGCGGTGGTTTTCATGCCCTGCAGGCAGGCGCGGTGATCATGGCCACGGGTGGGGCGGGTCGCGTCTATCGACAAAACACCAATGCCGGCATTCTCACCGGCGACGGCCTTGGCCTGGCGCTGCGCCACGGCGTCGCCCTGCGCGACATGGAATTCGTCCAGTTTCACCCGACCACGCTGCCCGGCAGCGGCTTGCTGATTACCGAAGGCTGCCGCGGCGAAGGCGCTTACCTGACCAATCGCCACGGTTATCGCTATCTCCAGGATTACGGACTGGGGCCGGAAGTCAGCGAGCCGGCGCCCAAGACCATGGAGCTGGGGCCGCGCGACCGGCTCAGCCAGGCTTTCTGGCACGAGCAGCAGGCAGGGCGCACGGTCGACACGCCGAACGGACCGGCTGTCCACCTGGAGCTGATGCACCTGGGGCGGCGAAAGATCGCCGAACGGCTTCCGTTCATCAGCGAGCTGGCGAAAACCTTCGTCGGTGTCGATCCTGCCCGCGCGCCGATTCCGGTCTGCCCATCCGTGCACTACACCATGGGCGGGATTGCCACCGACATCACCACTGCCACGGCAATGCCCGGACTGTATGCCTGCGGCGAGTGCGCCAGCGTGGGCATCCACGGTGCCAATCGCCTGGGTTCGAACTCGCTGGCCGAGTTGCTGGTATTCGGCCGCGAAGCCGGTCTCAATGCGGCGAGCTTCGTCCTTGACCATGCCGGGCAGGGCGAGGGTACAGCGCTGGCCGCACAAGCCAGGGACAGTGCCGCGCGAGCGAGTGCATGGCTGGCCCGGCCCGCTGGCGGCCTGCGCCTGGCCGAACTGCGCGAGCAAATGACCACGGCGATGCAGGACGGCGTCGGTATCTACCGGGACGCCGAGCGCATGGTCGCCGCCTGTGAGACCCTGGAGAACCTGTCGCAGTCGCTGGACAGAATCAGCCTGGATGATCGCGGCCGCTGCTTCAACACCGAGTGGCTGTCGGCGATCGAGCTGGGCTTTACCCTGGATGTGGCGCGCTGTATCGCGCATGCGGCCCTGAACCGCAAGGAGTCTCGCGGCGCGCATCAGCGTCTTGATGAATATACCCAGCGCGACGATGACCAGTTTCTGCGCCACTCGTTGGCCAAACTGGCACCCGGTCAGCCGCCGCAGATTCACTACCAGGCCGTCAACATAACCCGCCTGGCGCCAGGTGAGCGACGCTACGGTGCGGAGCAGACGCCATGAATCGCGGCAACAGGCAAATCGACATTCTCATCAGTCGCTACGACCCCGAGCGCGATGATCAGCCGCGCACCGAGCGCTACACCGTGCCCTACGCACACGACAGCTCGGTGCTTGATGCGCTGCTGTACATCAAGGATCACCTCGACGGCAGCCTGAGCTTTCGCTGGTCCTGCCGGATGGCCATCTGCGGCAGCTGCGGCAAGATGATCAACGGCGTGCCGAGCTTGTCCTGCAAGACTTTTCTGCGGGACTATGCGCCAGGGCCACTGTACATCGAGGCCTTGCATCACTTCCCGGTCATCAAGGATCTGGTGGTTGACCAGGCCGGGTTTTTCGACAAATTGCCGGAATCCCGTCCCTGGCTGATTCGCGATCAGGAGCGAGCGCTGGCCGACGGCCCGCATCGGCAGTCGCCACGGCAGCGGGCCCGGTTTGCCTCGACCAGCGCCTGCATCAACTGCCTGCTGTGCTATGCCGCCTGCCCGCAGTACGGCATGAAGCCCGACTTTGCCGGCCCGGCGCTGCTGGCCCTGGTCGAACGCTACAACGCCGACAGCCGCGACCAGGGAAAAGCCGAGCGCATGCCCATGATCAACGCCGAAGACGGGGTCTGGAGCTGCACCCTGGTCGGCAACTGCTCGGCCGTTTGCCCCAAGGACGTGGATCCGGCGGCAGCCATCAACCGCAACAAGCTGGAAAGCGCAAAGGACTATTTCCTGCGCTTTCTGAAGATCGGTTCAGGAGGGGCAGAATGAAGGCGCACTACCAACGACCAATGGGGCGCTGGTATCTGCGGCCTTTTTATCTGTTCGTTTACACGCTGCGTGAGCTGACGGCCGTCTTTGTGCTGCTCTACGCCCTGGTCCTGCTGGCAGGACTGGCTGCACTGGCCGCCGGTCCGGAGGCCTGGGCCGGCTACCGCCAGGCGCTGACTCATCCCCTGTCAATTGGGCTGCACGTGCTGATTCTGGTTGCTGCGCTGTACAACAGCATCACCTGGTTCATGGTCGCGCCCAAGGCCATGCCGGCGGTGTTCATCGGCACTCGTCCGCTGCCCGGCCTGCTGATCACGCTCGCGCATATCGTCGTGTTCGCGATCATCTCGGTGGTGACGGTCGTGTTGGCCGGGGCAGGCTGAGCATGGCCAAACAGTACAAGCCTCGATCACACGAACCCGTCGTCTGGCTGTTGTTCGCTGCCGGCGGCATGGCGGCGGCCATGCTGATGCCGGCCCTGGTCCTTATTACCGGCATTGCTGCGCCGCTGGGCCTGCTGGCCGAAGATAGCCTGAACTACGAGCGCGTCATCGGCATGCTGGGTAGCCCCGTGGGCAAACTGGTGGCTTTCCCGTTCATTTCCTTGCTGTTCTGGCATGCCATGCATCGCATCTTTCACGGTCTGCATGATCTTGGCATCCATGCCGGTCTGGGTTACTACCGCGTGCTTTGCTACGGCTTTGCCCTGTTGGCCACGCTGCTGACGGCCGGCATTCTGTTCCTGATTTGAATGCTTCCCTCTGAGGCTCCTAGGAAACTTTCATTCAGTCGCTGATTGGTACTCTGATCGGCGGAGTACCGACCCGGAACGGGCCGGCCTCGGGCCTGCCTGGCCGTATTCATGAGGCAAGCGTATGATCCCAAGTGACTCCGCGCAAATGAACAGGAAACCGTCATGACTCGTGCCTATGCCGCTCAATCCCCCGATTCGGGACTTGCTCCCTTCACCATCGAGCGCCGGCGGCCCCGCCCCGACGATGTGGCCATTCGCATCGACTACTGCGGCATCTGCCATACCGATCTGCACTTTGCGCATGATGATTGGGGCATGACCCACTACCCGGTGGTCCCGGGGCATGAGATCGTGGGAACGGTCACGGCGGTTGGCAGTTCAGTGGCCGGCTTCAAGCCTGGTGATCGCGTCGGCGTCGGCTGCCTGGTTGATTCCTGCCGTCAGTGCTCATCCTGCGACGAAGGGCTGGAGCAGTACTGCGAAAACGGATCGGTTGCCACCTACAACAGCGAGGACCGGCACGACAGCTCGCGCACCTGGGGCGGCTATTCCGAGTCCATTGTCGTCAGCGAGCGTTTTGTCCTGCGCATACCTCAAGCGCTGGACCCGGCTGCGGCAGCACCGCTGTTATGCGCCGGGATTACTACTTATTCGCCGCTCAAGCACTTCGGTATCGGTCCCGGCCATCGCCTCGGCGTGATCGGCATGGGCGGGCTGGGGCATATGGGGATCAAGTTTGGTCGCGCCCTGGGGGCGGAAGTGACCGTATTCACCCGCTCGGCCGCCAAGGCTACCGAGGCCGAACGACAGGGGGCGCATCATGTCATCGTCTCTACCGACGAGGCCGAGATGGAAGCCGCGGCCGGCCGCTTTCATTTTCTGCTCAATACCGTGCCGGTACCGCATGACCTCAAGCCTTACTTCAACACCCTCAAGCGCGATGGCACGATGATCCTGGTCGGCCTGGTCAACCCCATCGAGCCGCCGTTGCACCCGGCAGCCTTGCTGTTCAAACGGCTCAGCCTGGCCGGATCCCTGATCGGTGGCTTGCCCGAAACCCAGGAAATGCTGGACTTCTGCGCCGAGCAAGAGATTGCCTGCGATATCGAAATGCTCGATATCCGCGACATCAATGCCGCCTACGAGCGCATGCAGAAAGGCGATGTCCGCTATCGCTTCGTGATTGACATGGACAGCCTGCGCGCCTGACTCATGCCGTCAAATCCTTCCTCGGCCAACAGTTCAAAAACCCGCTCAAGCGCGGTATCCTCTACTCGGTAGGTCATCGGTTGATTCCTTTTTGTCTGTGTCGTCGAAAACTC
>SLQY01000031.1 GCA_007131235.1 Wenzhouxiangella sp. | reverse complement strand
TTGGTTCCGGCTTTGGTTCCGGCTTTGGTTCCGGCTTTGGTTCCGGCTTTGGTTCCGGCTTTGGTTCCGGCTTTGGTTCCGGCTTTGGTTCCGGCTTTGGTTCCGGCTTTGGTTCCGGCTTCGGCTCCGGCTTCGGCTCTGGCTTCGGCTCTGGCTTCGGCTCTGGCTTGGGCTCTGGCTTGGGCTCCGATTCAAGCTCCAGTTCAGCCCTGGGCCCGGATTGCGGCTCCGGTTCGTTCCCAAGGCTCAAATCAGTGTCAGCTGCCCTGTCGTCGACGTCATCGGTCGGTGACTCCTCCGAACCATCCAGCGTGCCAAAGTCGAAGACCAGATCCTCTTCATTCAAGGTGTCCTGGGCCAGGATATCCGGGGCATCGGACAGGGAGTCAGCTGCCGGACGATCGGTTCGCTGGAAAGCCCCGGCGTCGTCGTCCTCCTCCTCATTCATCACCACGGTTTCGCCCGCTCCAGTGCTCTGCTTGCTGTCCCCGTCCAGCTCGGACAGTGGATCGGGCAAATCCGGCATCGAGTAGCGTTGCGGCTGGCTGCCTTTATCGTCGCGGTCCTGGGTCGCCCTGGCCGGCGGCTCGGCATCGGAATCCAGCAACCAATCGGGCAGGTCCTGTTCGACGGTCGCCTGTGCCTCGATTTCGCGCTTGCGCTGCGACGCTGCCGGTGATGGTGACGTCGAGGGCTTGTCCGGTTCAGGCTCCGTCTGGCTCGGCTCACTGTCGACGCCAGCAACCGGCTCGGCAGAAGACGCCAGGCTGGCCCGTTGACGAACCAACAGACCAGCCATCAACAACAACAGGCCAAAGGCGGCCAGGATAATGGCCTGGTTGCTTTCCACCGGAACCAGAATGGCAGACCGCGACCATTCCAGGCGCAGCATGCTGTTCGGGATCGGCAGTTGTTCGATCCGATTACCGACTGCCGAGCCCCAGGAACGAAGAACCGCACGACGATCTCCCTGGGCCTGAACCAGGCCCAGGTAGTCGAGCGGGCCGGGATCTCTGATCAGGCTGGTCACGGCGCTGAGCGGGACGCGCAAGAACAGGACGCCATCAATACCACCTGGCGACTCGATAGCCTGGGCGAAGGCCAGGTTCTCGTTGGCCGTGCCAGGATAATGGACCTGGATCGTCGCTCCGCCGCCGCGTCGGGCCTCGATCAGCATCTGGATAACGGTAAAGTCCGGCTCCGGGTAAACACCCAGCTCGACATCTTCCACTGCGCGCGGAAAGGCCCGCAAATCGAGAATATTGGCAACACCCCGTCGGCGTACAGACTGGCGAAGCTCTTCGCTCTGAGCCTCGCCCGACAGGGCCAGCTGCCTGGCGTAGTCGAGTACCTGGGGGTCGCGCAGGGTCGACTGAATGGATTCCAGGCCAGTGATCACGGCCCGGGCCCGATCATCCGCTGCCCGGCTGGCCTGCTCCCAGGCCAGCTGGTTCTGCAAGCTGGCATAAAACAGGAAGGCACCCACGGCCAGGGCGAAAACGCCGACCGCAATCGCGATCAGCGTACCCAGACGCAGGAGGCTGGTAGCAGAAGTGCTGCCCTTTGGTAAGCCTTTGGCCATATTCCCTTCAGTCCGTCCCAGTGTGGCCAATTCCCCCTTCCGCGCGCGCGCTCGGACGAAAGGCATTGACAGGTTTCAGTTTAACCTGAACCACGGGGACAACTACAAGCTGGGCAATCCGTTGACCTGGTTCGATGACGATGACCTGCTCACCGCGATTCCAGCACGACATCTTGATTTCGCCCTGGTAATCACTGTCGATCAGTCCCACCAGGTTACCCAGCACCAGCCCCTGCTTGTGACCGAGACCCGAACGCGGCAGCAAGACCGCGGCCAGGCCGGAGTCGGCCAGGTGAATCGCCAGCCCCGATGGAATCAGTGCGGTGGCGCCAGGTGCCAGGCTCATTGGTTCGTCGAGGCAGGCTCGCATGTCCATGCCGGCCGAACCATCAGTTGCATAGCCCGGCATGGGCCACTCGGTACCTAGACGCTGATCAAGCAGCCTGACCTGTAGTTCCTGCATTGAATTTCACCCTCCCTTGGATGCCATGCAATCAACCATGATCTCGACCAGCGCCCTGGCTAGCGGGGCCTTGGGCTGCTCCGGCAGGCTCCAGTGACCGGTCGCTGAAAAGACTTCCAGCGCGTTGTCTGCGCAGTCGAAGGCCAACCCTTCGCCAACCAGGTTGGCCGCAATCAGATCCAGCTGCTTGCGGGCCAGCTTGTCCCGGGCGGCATTGGCCAGATCGCGAGTTTCGGCGGCGAATCCCATCACCAGCGCCGGACGAGCTGAATGGCGTGCAACGTCGGCCAGAATATCAGGGTTGGGAACCAGGCGCAGCGCAAGCTCGCCTTCCGACTTCTTGATCTTGTGCTCGGCCACCGAATCCGGCCGATAATCGGCAACAGCGGCCACGCCAATGAAACCGGTCGCACCCTCGATACGAGCCATCACCTCCCGGTGCATGTCGCGCGCGGTCAGGACATCACAGCGCGTCACGCCGGGCGGCGTGGTCAGGTTGACCGGACCGGCAACCAGGTCGACATCGGCGCCGGCTGCGGCCAGTGCCTCGGCCACGGCAAAACCCATGCGTCCCGAGGAGCGGTTGCCGAGAAACCGTACCGGGTCCAGGGCCTCGTGGGTGGGGCCGGCCGTGACCACGAATCGATGGCCGAGGAACGGACGGGGATGGTCGCCCAGGGCCGCCACGATCTCATCTGGTTCGAGCATCCGACCTTCACCCACCTCACCGCAGGCCTGCGACCCGGATGCCGGCCCGAGCAGGCGCATGCCGAGCGTCTGCAAGCGCTGACAGTTATCGAGAACCGGCCGACTGGCCCACATCACCCGGTTCATCGCCGGGGCAACCCAAATCCGGGCCTCGGTGGCCAAAACCAGCGTGGCCAGCAGATCGTCGGCGAAACCATGCGCCAGCCGGGCAATGGCGTGCGCAGTGGCCGGCGCAATCACCAGCTCATCCGCCCAGCGGGCCAGCTCGATATGCCCCATGCCGGCTTCGGCTTCGGCATCAAGCAAATCGGCATGAACACGATGGCCGCTGACTGCCTGCAAGGTCAGCGGCGAAATGAACGCCTGGGCGCCCGGTGTCATCACCACGCGCACACTGGCACCGGCATCGCGCAGCCGCCGAACCAGTTCGGGCGTCTTGTAGGCGGCTATGCCACCGGTCACACCGAGCAGCACATTCTTGTCGGCCAGCGTCGTCATCGGAGGCTCACCAGAGTCAAATTCGCATCTCTCGACAGGATAATCTCCTATCGGCATGAAGGCATCCGAACCGCAAAATCACGGCTGATTCAGACAGCTGGATGAGATTGTATGCGAATCGCGGATTGGCCACAGACCGAACGCCCGAGAGAACGCCTGCTGGCCCAGGGCCCGGGCACACTCAGCGACGCCGAGCTGCTCGCTATCCTGCTGCGCACAGGCACACGCGGGCACTCAGCGCTGGATATCGCCAGAAGCCTGATCAACCAGTTCGGCGGCCTGCGCGGTCTGCTGGAATCCGATGCCGATACCGTGTGCAGGATCCCGGGACTCGGCCCGGCCAAGTTCGCCCAGATCCAGGCCGCACTGGAGTTGGCCCGCCGCCACCTGCGCGAATCCCTGACCCGTGGTCAACCCTTGACCAGCCCGCAGGCGACGCGTGAGTACCTGCGCGCCGCGTTGCGCGACCGCCCACATGAAGTCTTTTGCGCTTTGATGCTCGACACCCGGCACCGGGTGATCGCCTTCGACGAGCTGTTTACCGGCACCATCGATTCGGCCCATGTCCACCCGCGCGTTGTCGTCGAGAAAGCGCTGGCCCGCCGTGCCGCGGCCCTGATCGTGGCCCACAATCACCCCTCCGGCGTGGCCGAACCCAGCCAGGCCGACCTGGCTATCACCCGCCGCCTGCGCGACGCCCTGGGCCTGGTGGACATTCGCCTGCTCGATCACTTCATCGTTGGCGATTGCGAGGTAGTGAGTTTGGCGGAGAGGGGGTTGGTTTAAGAGGGACCGGGTTCAGGGTTCAGGAAAACCAGATCGAAGCCAACCTGAACCCCTAAACGTAAAACGCCGGGGAAACCCCGGCGTTTTGGAAACGCTAGAAAGCCAGTCGAAGCCAGCCTTACTTGATCTTCGCTTCCTTGTACGCCACATGCTTGCGCACCACCGGATCGTACTTCTTGAACTCCAGCTTCTGCGGCGTGTTCTTCTTGTTCTTGTCGGTGGTGTAGTAGTGACCAGTGCCGGCACTGGAGACCAGCTTGATCTTGTCGCGAGCGCTACCTGCCATGATGACTCTCCTTTAGACTCTTTCGCCGCGGGCACGCAGGTCTGTCAGGACCTTGTCGATACCGTTCTTGTCGATGATGCGCAGGCCCTTGGCCGACACGCGCAGCTTCACCCAGCGATTTTCGCTTTCAACCCAGAAACGGTGGCTGTGCAGATTCGGCAGCGAGCGCTTCTTGGTTCTGTTGTTCGCGTGGGACACATTATTTCCGACCAGCGGGCGCTTGCCGGTCACCTGACACACTCGGGACATGACTTGAATTCCTGGTAACTCGAAAACTAGCCCGCCTTTATACCGCAAGAGGATCATGCAGATCAAGCAAAAGTTGGAAATTTGTGCGCGACGGGCGACGCGCGTGTCGCCGGATGCGGGCAAAGCGCGTTATCTGCCAGCGGAACCAGACAGCGATGGATCGAAGATGAAACGAATTCGACATTTTTTCAATGCCTTGCAGACCAACTGGTCGGACGATCCGGCCGCGCGAGGAGCCGCCAAGATGACGGCCGGTGCCGTGCTGGTGGCCGAAGGGGTATTTGGCCTGGGACGGCGAGCCATGCGCGGTCGTCGCGGTCGGTCGGGCAAGCGGGGGAAGGGTGGACTGATCGGCGGGGTGATCGGGCTGGTTGTCGGTATCGGGGTCATCGTGGTCGGTTTCGGCATGGCCCCCTCGTCCTACCCGGACGAACGCAACACGACCGGCGAGATCGTGTCGGTCGAAACCAGCCGCAACAACGAAGGCGAAACCCGGTTTCGGGCCGTTTATGGTTTCGAAGTGGATGGTCGAAGCTACCAGTTTCCCAGCCGCATGCGCAGCAATATAAGGCCGACTCAGGGCGAAACGGTGGCCATCGCCTATTCCGCCTCCAATCCGGAGCAGGCGCGACGCACCGACGGCTGGGGAAATCGGCTTCACTGGGCTTTTATTGGCGGCGGCTTTCTGGTCCTGCTGACCT
>SLQY01000242.1 GCA_007131235.1 Wenzhouxiangella sp. | reverse complement strand
TTCGCACAGGGGATTTTCCGATGGAGCGTCGTATCGGGCCATACGACCGACTGAGGAAAATACGCTGTGCGGACAATAGACTAGCGAGGGCGCGCGCAAGTTCATGAATTGTTCGGGCTAGGACCCTGCGATCCTCGAGGCCAATCGATGGGCACTTGTGCGAAGCGCCGGCGCGGCATTGCTCGCCGCGGTTTCAGGTTCGTCCAGGCGCTCAAGCGCTTCCGAGCCGAACAGCCGGGCCTGGTCGACCAGGCCAGCGCTAAGCGCCAGCTCGGCGGCCTCGATCAATGATCGGATCAGCTCCAGGTTAAGCTGCACGTTGCCTGGATCGCCGTCAGCAAGCCGCCGCATCTGGGTAATGGCCCGGGACTTGGCTTGTGCTGCGGGCACAATCCGGCCCAGGGCCTGGTAGCTGCCGGCCAGCTTGTTGTCAGCGACTGCCATGTCGCGCTGAAGCTGCCGATTGTCGGGGTCGTCCTCCAGCATCTGACGGGTCAACGCGGCAACTTGCTCATGTACCTGGACCGCGCGCTCGTGACGCTCGAGCCAGTCCAGCGCCGAACCGATTCGTGACAGGCTGATCATGTGACCACGCCGAGCGCCGAACGCCTCGGGCGTCAGCTCAAGGCGGCGCTCGGCCAGATCGTAGCTCTCCTGAAAGTGAACCAGGGCCTGTTCTGGATTGGTTCGACCCTCGAGATCACCAAGGGCCGTGATGACAATGCTGAGTGTTTCCAGTTCCCGCACATTGTCCGGATCAAATCGATGCAGCCGGCGGAAAGCGGTCAACGCTCGACCGAAGTGACTGCGAGCCTCGTCCAGCTCGCCCACGGATCGGGCGTGCTCGCCAAGCTTGAACTCGGAGACCGCAACGGCGCGGATCAGGCTCAAGTCACTTGGTGATTCCTCCATGAGTCGACGCCGAATGTCCTGGGCTTGCTGGAACTGTTCCCGGGCCTCGTTCGAGCGGCCCATCCAGCCGAGCATGTCTCCCTTGAGGTCATGCGTTGCGGCAAGGTCAGCCTTCAGTTTCCGTTCCCGATCCGTACCTGGTGAGGCCAGACTCAGGGCTTGCTGCCTGAGAACGAGAGCACGCCGATAGCTTTCCAGGGCCCCTCTCGCATCGCCCAGGTTGGGGCGGTATGGGTTGCCCTGGAGGTTGCCGATTCGATCGTAGGCACCGGCTAGCTCGACCAGCAGCTCGGCTTCGTCGCCCGCGTCCTTGGCCAGGCCTTCCAGGTATTCTATGGCCCGGCCGACAATGATCTCCCGGGCAGGTGTACTGCCGGGCAGGGGCTCAATGGCATCGTGAATGTCGAAAATCAGCGCGCCGGCCAGTTCCCTGACCTGGTTGAAACGCTGCTCGGCTAGGCGGCGCTCTTCGGTTGCAATGCGAACTTGCTGCCAGACCGCGGCCAGCCCGCCAAGCAAGGTGATCAATATGAGCAGCACGGTCATGATCGCCAGGGGCTGGCGCCTGAGCAGGCACGCAGCCTGGTAGGCCAGCCCGGCGCGCCGCGCACGCACGGGCATGCGCGACTGGTGGCGCTTGATATCGTCGGCGAGCTGTTCGACCGACAGGTAGCGCTGGTCCGGTTCCTTGGCCAGGGCCTTTAGGACGATCGCGTCGAGGTCGCCGCGCAGCTTGCGCGCCAAGCCTGTTTCTCCCCGGCGCCGGGCAATCTGACTGGGTAAGGCGGGCAGGTCGTGAACAACTTGCTGGATGACTTCCGCAGTGCGTTGTCCATCGGTCCCGAAAGCGCGTTCATCGGTCAGGAGTTCATGCAGCAGCAGGCCCAGGGCGTGGACGTCAGTCATCGCTGTTGTCACCTGGCCCAGCACCTGTTCGGGCGCGGCATAGGCCGGCGTCAGGGCGAGTTCACTGGTCTGGTCTTCATTGCCTCTGCGCTCGAGCAGCTTGGCAATGCCGAAATCGAGGAGCTTTACCTGGCCGTTTCGGTTGACCAGGATGTTGCCGGGCTTGAGGTCGCGATGAATGACCAGTGTCCGATGGGCATGCTGGACGGCATCGCAGACCTGCACAAACAGTTCCAGCCGCTGGGCAAGATCTGGCCGATGGCGCTGGCAGTACTGGTCGATTGGCTCACCGTCGACATACTCCATCACCAGGTAAGGCCAGCCTTCGTCACTGCTGCCGGCATCGAGCAGACGGGCGATGCCGGGATGGTCAAGCTGGGCCAGGATGCTGCCTTCGGAGTGAAAGCGCTCCAGCAAGGTGTCGCTGCCGGGGCCGGAACGTAGCAGCTTGATCGCTGCCTGGCCACTGAATCGCCGATCAGCTCGCTCGGCCAGGAAAACATCGCCCATGCCACCGCTGCCGATACCCCTTACCAGCATCCAGGGTCCCAGCCGCCGACCGGTCATATCATCGGGTCTATCAGTCCTGGTCTTGCCATTTTTCGGCTGGGCATGGTGAAGCAGGGTGGACACGGTCCTGGCCAGCGATGGATCCGCATCCGCCATTTCACTCAGCAAGCGCTGGCGCTCGTTCTCTGCCAAGTCAAGCAGACGGGCCATCTGCTCGGTCGCCTGGTTCTTGTCAGGATGCCCGCTCATCATTTGCTCGGCAACGACATGCCTGCGTTGTCCGTTGCGCCGCATTGGCGGCACCTGTCCGTGCAGTCTCCCACTATGCGGCCCCGGCTATTCCGGCCGGCCGTTGACCTGTCAAGCTTGATTGCCGGGTCAATGGCCGCGCTTGCCATGAACATTCTCGTTGCAGGGGGATGGGAAGGCTGGCAGCCCTGTCGGCAGGTGAACATTCTTGGTTTCGGTGAAGAATTCCAGCGACCAGCGACCGCCCTCGCGGCCCAGGCCGGAGTCTTTCATGCCGCCAAACGGCGTCCGGAGATCGCGTACCAGCCAGCCATTGATCCAAACCAGGCCGGTTTGTACAGCGGCGGCGACGCGTTGCGCGGTCGCCAGATCGCGGGTCCAGATGGTGGCAGCGAGACCGTAATCGACCGAGTTGGCCAGCCTGATCGCCTCTTCTTCGCTCGCAAACGTCTGGATGGTTACCACTGGCCCGAAAATCTCCTCGTGATGAAGCCGGCTGTCACCAGGCAGGCCGGCAATCAGGGTGGGGGCGACAAAATGGCCCTGCTGACAGCGACCCTCCGGTTGAACGGCTTCGCCACCGCACAGCACCCGGCCACCGTCTCGTCTCGCCATTTTGATGTAGTCGAGTACCTTGCCCTGATGTTGGGCTGAAATCAGTGCGCCCTGATCAGTATCCGGTGACCGTGGGTCACCGACGTTCAGCGCGGAGACGGCATTGACCAGGCGATCGAGCAGTACTTCTTCGAGGCTTTCGTGAACCAGGATGCGCGAGCAGCACAGGCAGACCTGGCCCTGGTTGGTAAAGCCGGCGCGAACCAGTCCGGCGACCGCCTGGTCGAGATCGGCGTCGGCAAATACCAGGGCCGGATTCTTGCCGCCCAGCTCCAGCGAGGTCTTGACCAGGCGTGGTGCGGCGGCGGCGGCGATTGTTCGGCCGGTGCGAGTGCCACCGGTGAAGGAAATGGCCTTGATCCGGGGGTGATCGACCAGGGCCTTGCCGCAGCCTGCTCCGCTGCCATGGACGAGATTGATCACGCCGGGCGGAATGCCGGCGTCAACGGCCATTCCCCACAGCGCATCGGCACTCAGCGGGGTCAGTTCCGACGGCTTGGCAACCACGCAATTGCCGGTCATCAGCGCAGGTGCCAGTTTCCAGCTCAGCAGGTACAGCGGTAGATTCCAGGGTGTGATCAGGGCCACCACACCCAGCGGCTCGCGTCGGGTGTAGTTGAATCCGGCCGGACCCATGTCGTGCGACTCTGCTGGCCAGTGCTGCGCCGCGCCGGCAAAAAACCGCAAATTCGCCTCGACCCGGGCCATGTCGATCTGTCGGGCCAGGGCCAGCGGCTTGCCGGTATCGGCCGACTCGATCTCAGCCAGCGTCTCTGCCTGCTCGACGACCAGGTCAGCAAGCCGCTCCAGGCAGTGCGCCCGATCCTTCAGGCTGCGGTCTGACCATTCGGGATAGGCTTCGGCAGCAGCCGCGACGGCCAGGGCAACATCCTCAGCCCCGGAATCCGGAATGCGAGCCAGCAATTTCCCGGTCGCAGGCTCGAAATCATCCAGATACTGCCCACCCACGGGCGCCCGCTTTTCGCCTCCGATCCAGTTGCTCAAGACCCCCGGGTCAGCCACCAGAACTCCCCGCTGCAAATCTTCTTCTCCCTACTTCGTTCCCGGCTTTCACAAGCCCTTCAACCTGCCGCCATCCACCGCCAGGCTGACGCCGGTGATGTAGGCGGCAGCCGGCGAAGCAAGGAAAGCGATGGCATTGGCGATTTCGACCGCATCGCCAAAGCGGCCCATCGGCACGGAGGCGCGCATGCCGGCCGCCACCTCATCCTCGCTGTGGCCGGATTTCTCGGCGCGGCCTCGAATCAGGGCGGCCAGGCGGTCAGTAGCGGTGAAGCCCGGCAGGACGTTGTTGACGGTGAATCCTTCCGGCGCCAACTCGCCGGCCAATGTCTTGGCCCAGGCCGCCACGGCTGCACGCACCGTATTGGAAACACCCAGGCCAGGAATGGGCTCATACACCGAGGTCGAGACGATATTGATGATCCGGCCATAACCGGCCGCGCGCATGCCGGGCAGGGCAGCCTGGGCAAGGTACTGGTTGCACAGCAGGTGAGCGCGCATGCCGGCCAGGAAATCCTCACCGTCGGCGGCTGCGATCGGTCCGGGCGGTGGTCCGCCCGTGTTGTTGACCAGGATCTCGACCGGTGTCGCTTCAAGCCAGCGAGCGAACGTCTCCTTTACGTCATCAGGATTCGAGAAATCAGCAGTAACCAATTGATGCTGCTGGCTTCGCTCTCGATCGAGCCCGTCGATGACTTGTTCCAGCCTGTCCCGGTTCCGAGCCACAATCGTGACCGTGGCCCCCAGCCTCGCCAGCAGCTCGGCGCTGGCCTGGCCAATGCCGCGGCTGGCGCCGCAGACCAGTGCATGTTTGCCTGTCAGGTCTGTGTTCATCATGTCAGAACGGTGCACTGCCCGGCGTGCGGGGATAAGGGATCACATCACGAATATTACCTAAACCCGTGATGTAATTGAGCAGTCTTTCAAAGCCCAGGCCGAAACCGGCGTGCGGCACGCTGCCGTAGCGGCGCAGGTCGACAAACCACTTGTAGGTCTCTGCATCCAGGCCGTGTTCGGCCATGCGGCGCGTGAGCACGTCCAGGCGTTCCTCGCGCTGGCTGCCGCC
>SLQY01000256.1 GCA_007131235.1 Wenzhouxiangella sp. | reverse complement strand
TGGATATTGACCAGGCTTGGCCCGGCATGGCCGGCCTCCTGCAGCGCCGCCCTGAGCGTGCACTCGGGAAGCCCGCCGACCAGGTTGCCGGTGGCACACTGACCGTTCAGCATGGCAACGGCGGCATCACCGGCGGAATTGACCGTAAAGGTCTGCGCCGACAGTGCGCCGGATAACACCAGGCCGACCAGCAGCAGCCACCGGGAAGAACCACGGACGGAGCGGAAGTGACGAAGCAGAACGCTAGATGATTTGGTCATGTGGGGATTCCTCAGTTTGAAGCCTCGAAGCGGTCCTGAAACAGCTCGACGCGGCAGTTGAAACAAGCCAGGGCAAAATCCTGGCGGGCACTGGACGGCTGCCAGGGGTCCAGCGCATCACCGGCAATGTCAGCGGCAGTCACGATGATCGCGACTCCCCCCTGGTGCTGGTCCGGGCTCAGATAGACTGCCTCCAGATTGTTGCGCGGGTCCGGCTGGCCGCCGGGCGCTGACCAGCCATCGTCACCAATGTTGTTGCCGGCATAGGTCAGACCATTGGCCTGGACCAGCAGATCGAGATTGTTGACCCAGGCCGGCGTGCTGCCGCCCAGGCCATGGCCAGGCGCATCGGACCAGGCCAGCATGATGTGCATGGGTGCCAGCGGGTCAGCCGCTGACAGGCTGAAGCGGCGTTGCTGACCGCTGGCCGTCAGCACCGTCTTCTGATCATGGACAAAGAGCGTGTCGACCGCCGCCATCACCGCCTTCAGGTCGAGCCGGCCATAGCCCTGAAAGCGATTCGGGCGATGCCCCATCGACTCACCGTCGGCGTTGAAGCTACCGACCAGGTCACGAGCCGCCCCGGCGAACACCGCCCTGGCCAGGGCCGGAGAGGGGGCCATGCCGTTCTGGGCAACAAACTGCTCGGCCCAGATGGCAATCGCCCCGGTCACGATCGGGGAGGCATAGGACGTGCCGCAATAGTTGAACGCATGGGCGGTGTCCGAATCAGAGACCGTGCTGTCGGTGCTGCAACCCGGCGCTACCAGTTGTACGACCTGACGGCCGTCGCAGGCCGGACCGTGGGCGGAATTTGCCGACAGGCTATAGATGTCAGAGCCCTGCGCACCAGAGCCGTCCGCCAGCCAGGTCGATCCCACTGCGAGCAGGTTCTTGGCCTCGTCGGGCGAGCCAAGAGAGCTGGGGGCACAGGCGCCATCACCATCACCGTCCCCGTTCATGATCGACCAGACGGCCAGGATGGGGAACTGTCCGGGCCGACCAGGATCGGCGTCGCGACTGATCAGATCGACCTGTCGGGTGGGGATGTCGTAGCCTTGGGGCGTGTTGCCCGGGCCCCAGGAGTTATTGGCCAGCGTGGCCCCGCTGCGCGCCGCATCCTGGTAGATCTTCAGCATGCCATCCGGGGACAGGCCACCTTCACCATCGCCATCGAGAAAGGGGCTGTAGATCTGGCTGACCAATCCGGCACCCGGTGCCATGCCCTGGCCGCGCAGAAAACCGTGAAGCAGGATGCCACTGGCGCCGGTCCCGGCCAGGGCACCGGCCACGTGGGTGCCGTGATTGCCGGGTGGCTGGTCGTCACAGCTCGCATGCTCGCCGAGACAGGGCTGCATGCGCCCGGCCAGATCCTGGTGGTCGGCCAACACCGGACCATCGATGACACTGACCACGATGCCGCTACCGTCGAAACCGACCTCGCTCAACCAGTCGGCGTAGCCGCTGAAGATGCTGCCGCTGGAATCGATGCCGCCAACCACCGACTGATTGCTCATCTCGCCGCGGGGCCCGGCATTCGGTGGGACAGCCTGCACGGTGTAGACGAAAGGCAGGGAGGCCAGGGCAAGATAACGATCGCCGCCAGTGGCCATGTGGATGACGTTGAAATGGACACCCTGTGACGTGCTGCTGATGACTCGTCCCAGGGCTGACAACTGTGCGTGGACCTGACCGGCATCGGCATGCGCACTGGTCAGCAGCATGGTATCGACCACGCCAGGACCCAGCTGGCGCCAACGGGGCTGCACTTTCCAGGCGGGTAGCATGGGCCCGGCCCAACGCAACTCATCGCGCTGGTCCATCGCCGCGATGCTTTCCGGCCTGGCCCAGACCAGGTGACTGAACGGGTGTAATGGCTGAACCAGCTCAATGCCACCATCGCGAACAGACTGGAGCCACTCAGGCCTGACCGGGCCGCCGAACTGGACCAGGTAGAAATCGCCGCCTGGGCCAGGAACGTGGTTCTGCCATGGTCCGACCGCACGCTCACCGGCAAGAGGATCAAACCGCGCGCCGCCGAGCTGCAGCTTGAACGGTTCGTCGAGCGTACTGACGATCAGACCTTGCCTGCGCATGGTCGCCAACGCGGGCAAGCTCAACTGGCCCCAGGCAAAGCCACCGTAGTTAGCGAGCTCGAGTTCGGAGGCCAGGCGAGCTTCCTCGGGGCCGTTGATCTGCACCCTGACCCAGGATGCATCGACCAAGCAGGCGGTAAAGCTCCCCGCCAGCAGCAACCCGACCCGGAGCAAATGCTCAAAGGTCATGAGAGCCAAACTGTTGTCGATAAGCTTCAAGATCAGTCGGATAGCAATCGCAGGCGATGGCCTCCAGTCCGGGCCGCGACAGCACCTGGATATGACCGCGTGAATATCGAATCAGCTGCTTCTCCTGCATCTGGCCTGCCGCAATGGTCACCGCGCTACGGCGCACGCCCAGCATGTCCGACAGGAACAGGTGAGTCAGAACCAGCGCCTTTCCACGGGCCCTGTCGTCCATCATCAACAGCCAGCGGGCCAGGCGGGCAGACACCTCGTGGAATGCGTTGCAGGCGGCAGTCTGGGACAGTTGCTGGTTAAGTACGAACAAGTAACCGTGAACGACGCGCTGCAGGGCCGGGCTATCTTTTAGCTGGCGTCGAAAACCGGGCGCGGGAATCGCCAGCGCAGTGCCAGCACCCTGAACGAGCGCTCGCATCGGATGACGATTGACGCCCAGGGCCAGGGTGGCTCCCAGCATACCCTCGTGACCGATCATCCCCATTTCCAGCGGTGTATGGTCGCTGACTTTCGCTGTGACCGATACGATCGCTGTGATTGGGAACAAAACCCGTATGACCGGCCCACCCGCCTCGGCCAGTTCCTGGCCGAATTCAAGCGTAAGCTTTTCGCATGTCGCCAGCAGGGACCGCGCTGCAGCGGCTGGCAGTTGATCGATCAGTTGATTGGTTTCAGTCACTGCGGTTGGAGAAAGCATGAGTTTTCCCGGGGCATGGAACCCTCACCTGCCTGAAAAGAGTCAGGTGTTACAGCACCTATGCACCAGGTCATACTCTCTTGCAGGCCGCCGTCAGTCTGTTCGCCACAGCACACTGGAGTTCATGGTCGCAGGACCAGCCGGCAGCGAACCAGGCTGGAGCCGAATTCGCGCAGGTAACGATGGCGCAGGATGTTGAGCCCTCGAATCGGAACCGTTTCCAGCCAGTCAATCATCAGCGGGCTGGCTTCAACCAGACGTTCGAACTCGGCAATACGTATCTGGTTGAGTCCCCCGTCCACTTCATCAAAGCTTCTGGCACCATCGTGGCGAAAGCGCGCCCGCCACCGGATCAATGCCTGCTCGGTGAAGATCAGGTGCGACCAGGGAAACACCGAGAACAAATGGCCTCCATAAGGATGCAGCCAGGTAGGCCCGAATGAAACCATGACCTCGCCAGTCGGCTTGAGCAAGCCGCTCATGATGTTCAGTATCGCCAGGGGATCCGAGAAGTGCTCGAAAGCATCAAAGCTGACAATCAGGTCAGCGCGCTCGTCGGTTGTCGTTGCGAAAGTGCAGCGTTGTTCAACACCGGTGTGCTGGGCTCGCAAGCGCGCCCGGTCCAGGTGTTTTTGCTGGATATCCAGGCCGATGACCCGACAGTCGGGAGCTGCCCCGGCCATGGTAATGGCCTGCTGGCCATCACCGCAGCCAAAATCGATCACCGTCTTGCCAGCAAGTGAGCCTTGCTGATGAGCACCAAAGACCGCGTCTGTCTTGGTATCGGCTGTAGTTGATTGAACGCAGTCGCGCTGCGGAACATCTTTCGCGATGGTTCTGAGAATACGCACGCCAATTGATCCACCCAAAACACCCATGCAAAACCTGCCTTTGGGCCGATCTGATCGGCCTGTTAAATCATGATGATGGCTGCGTATGACCTTACAGATCTGTGCGCCATCACACTTACCAACGAGATCACCAATCGACACACATACTGGGTTCGCAAACGCACAGAACAGCTGATCGCGATACTGGAACATCACCATCCCCGAAGTCGATCAGACAAACAGGAGTGGCAGGAATGTTCAAGAGTTTCGAACCAGCCTCGGCAACGACAAGCACTGTCGATGCGCCTTACGTACCTGAGCAGCCGCACCGCCCGGCCAGGCTGGCAACCCGCCTTCAGATCAACCATCACCTGATCGGCAGGCTATTCCGGCAGCAAAGTCTGCGCTGGTTCGGGGTTCTTGCCGCAGTCGAGTTGGTCCTGCTCCTGCTTGCTCCATGGCTGGCCATGCAGACTCGATTCCACGCCGAACCGGCAACACTGATTGCCGCCGGGCTGATGCCGCTGCTTCATAGCGGCGTATTTGCCGGCGTGGTATGGATCAGCATGATGGCACTGGGCATGTATCAACGTCACGGTCGCGAGATCAAGGGCGTGGTGATCGGCACGCTCACTCGCCTGGTGCTGGCAATGGCCAGCGGCGCACTGGTACTGATGGTGTTGTACTTTCTTGCCCCAGCCATGGAGGTTGGACGCGGGGTACTTGCCTTGTCCCTGCTCTATGCATTCATGCTTCTGATCATGTCGCGAATGACATTTTCCAGACTTGCCACTGGTGGGCGCTTGCGCCGCCGCGCGCTATTTCTTGGTTCGGGAAGCAGGGCATCGGCATTGCTTGACGATGCCAAGCTGGAAGCAGAACTCCGCTCAGTCAACATCGTCGGCTTTGCCGCCAGTGGAACGGGAACCCAGCCGACGCCGCTGACGCGGGATCCTGCGCGCGTGATCAAGATTACCGGCTCCCTGGTAGACACGGCATTCGAGCAGCAGATTGATGACATCGTGGTCGCATCCGACGACATGCGCAATTGCCTGTCCATGGATGAATTGATGAGTTGCCGTCTGGCCGGCATCAACGTTTTGCGCCTGGATAGCTTCTATGAACGTGAGATGGGCAGGGTCATGCTCGAGGGCCTGTTGCCTTCATGGTTCATCTTCACCCCGCGTTTCAATGGCACGGTGCTGCGTC
>SLQY01000061.1 GCA_007131235.1 Wenzhouxiangella sp. | reverse complement strand
TGGCTCATTTACCATTAGCCCGGCTATCCAATGGATTGCCGGGGTAATAATAGGGGCTCGTCAGCAGAATCTGTGGCTAACGTTCTCGGTCAGGTAGAGAGGCAAGCTGAAGGTGGCAATGCTTGGTAGGTTTGTTTTTGGCCTAATCCCGGAAGGTGCTCGATCAAGCTGATAGACTTTGGCCGCATGATGCTTTCAACCGAAAATTCAGGGATTTAGATGCTGGCTGCGCTGACCGAATATTTCTTTGTTGCCATTGTCGGCATGTTCGTCATTGTCAACCCGCTGACCACCGCCTTCGTGTTTGCATCATTGACTGCCGATGCCGACGACGAAGAGCGGGAGCAGGTTGCGCGACGGGCAGTCGTGGTGTCCACAGGCATGCTGTTTTCGTTCGCCTTGCTTGGGTCGTTGATCTTCCAGCTGTTCGGAATCACCCTGGCGGCTTTTCGCATTGCCGGTGGCCTGATCCTGTTCGGTATTGCCATGAACATGCTGAACAAGAGCGAGGCGCCTGACCATGACAAGGCCGATGTGCGCAAATCGAAGGCCCTGCTGGCCCAAGACATCAGTATCGTGCCCCTGGCCATTCCCTTCATCAGCGGACCTGGCGCAATTGCCACGGCGATGATATTGACCAGCGAAGCGCCCGGATTCTGGTACTCGATCATCGTGTTCTTCGCAATCCTGGTCACCACTATTTCCTGCTACTTCACCATGGTGTACTCAAAGCACGTGATCCGCTGGCTGGGCCAAAGCGGTCGGCGCATTCTCACCAAGGTGTTTGGCCTGATCCTGGCGGTCATCGCGATTCAGTTCGTGATCAATGGCATCGGTGATGCAGTCACCGACTTCATCGGCGGCCTGAACGGTTCCGGCGCTATGTCGGAGGATTGACCTTCACCGGTATGAGTTGTGCACCGGTTTCAGTTCATGGCGTACAAGCCATAAAGCACCAGCCAGATCGAGGCATAAATCGACAGCCATAGCGCTCGCCTGGTGCGTGTCTCTGACGATACGATCTGCATGGAGGGTTGTTTCCAGAGCAGCAGGCGGTAGCCGACTGCCCCGGCTAGAACTCCGACAGCGCCTGTACCCAGGAATGCCAAAGCGATGAGTGCTGCGAGCGGGTCACCCCAGTTGCCAATCAGGCTGGCAACGGGCAGCAGGGAAATCAGGAACCAGCCCGTCAGCACGGGTGTGGCGACACACCAGACGACGACCTGGGTCAAGTTGCTCTGCAGTAATCTGGTTGGCTGCTGCATCCGATCGTTCTCTCCCTGTCTTTCTCAGCGTTGTGATCTGGCTGCAGGAAGGTAGGCGATGAGATGTCGCCATCACGTGATTGCTCTCGGTCGCAAGCACGGCGACCAGCTCAATCGAAGGGTTCGAGCCAGGCGCTTCAGCGCTCTTGATGGCATGGCACGGGAACGATCAGTCCAGCGTACATGGCACCGTGCGGGTCAGACGCTGCAGCTCCCAGGTGACGGTCGAACCATTGTCCAGGCTCATGTAAGCGGTAGCCTGGTCGCAATCGATGAACTCCAGTTCGATCCATCCTGCGGCATTCACGCTGGCGGGGTCGCTGCCTCCCAGGCGACCGCCTTCGGTGGCGAATACCGTGGCCGTGGTCAGGCGACCGTTGAAGCCAGCCACTGGCGGACAATCGCCGACACCAGACTCATCCGGCTGGCAGCTTTCGAGCACGTACCAGCGCTGCTGACCGGACTCGTCATCGGCGTAGGTGTAGATTGTTCCGACCAGGCGCTGCTGCTCCGGAATGGGCTGCAGTAGCAGGCCCTCACCAGCATCGGAGCTGGTCGAAGTCCACCAACCCAGCACGCTGTTGTCGACAACGGCCAGGTCTTCGCCGTCATCGATTTCCTGCATGGGCAATTCACCACCGGGAACGGCCAGCATGCTCAGGGGTTGATGGATCTGGTCTCCGATGACCAGCAAGGCTGTTGCCTGCCTCAATGTGTTTAACTCGAATGGCTCAGGCTGAAGCAGGGCGAGCTGATGACTGGCAGAGTGCACGACAAACCGGGCCAATGACGATGACGGAGCCAGCAAATCGTCACTGGCCTGCCCGTAAGTAAGTGATCCCAGGTCCGGGCTGAACGCAGCACCGGCAAGGTCGAGAATGCTCAGCGCAGCCGCTGAATCATCATCAGGCACAGGAGCCGTGTGAACAAAGCGCAGCAGGTGCTGACCACTATCCCAGGCTGGCATTGTGCTGCGTACAAGTTTGATGTCAAAAGGCTGCTGCTCACCGTTGCCGGTAAGAATGATCCAGTGCGAGTAACCCGATTCGAGGCTGACCGTGGTTTCAACCAGCTTGGCGCCATTTGTCCCGCTGCGGACGACAATGTCGAAGTCGGCGGCAGGATAGCCGATGAAATTGGTGTAGTTCCGGTAGACGATGTTATGCAGCTCGTAGCTGTGCGGAAATCCGCCTACCGAGAAGTCTCCGGCGATGTAGAGGCTGATCGCGGTCTGATTGCGGTCGGCGGAAATCGGGGCGGCATGAATGAACCGCGCCTGGACCCAGGCACCCGCCTGATCGCAGACCACCATGGTGGCCAGGACAGCGAGGGCAAGACAAGTTCGGCAACTGGCTGGCATCAAAGGCTCCTGAATTTGTAGTCATCTCCAGGCCCGATTGTCGGAAGTCGGGGATCAAATGTCAACGACTTTCGTCGTACGAATACAATACGAGATATTCGGACCAGCTGTCAGAACGCTGATCGGTGCGTTGCGAAGACAATCACCGAAGGCCAAAGTCGCATGCTGTCTTTCCTGCACGCTTTCCGAATCGGCAGCTACGGCGAATGTTCGCTTTTCGATACTGACTCGTTTAGAGAGTGTGTGGCGCGATGATCGTCGCCGATGTTTGAGGAATCGACATGCATCTCATGGAATCATTGCCTGGCAAGGTACTGCCTTTTGCGCTCTTCTGCGCCTGGGCAGCGGTCTACGGTAGTCAGTCGGCCCCGGATGGTCCAGCCCCAGAAGGACCAGAATTCCAGATCAGCACTGATCAAGTGCATGCCAAGAGCCGGGTGGCCCTGGCCGCTCATCCGGATGGGCGGATGGTCGCGGTCTGGTCCAGCAACGGACAGGATGGTGCCAACCTGGGCATTTTCGCCCAGCGCCACCACGCCGATGGCAGTGCAGCCGGAGGCGAATTCCCGGTCAATGTCGAAACATTTCAGAACCAGGCTCACCCAGCAGTCGGCATGGACAGTTCAGGCAACTTCGTCATCGCGTGGCAAAGCACGGGCAATACCCCCCAGGGCGTTTACGCGCGTCGTTATGCGGCCAATGGTGCAGCTCAGGGCAGCGAGTTCCAGGTCGCCAGCATTAGTGGTCCGGTCCGGCCGCTTAGCGTAGGTGTTGCGCCGGGAGGAGATTTCGTCGTCGTATGGGAGACCATCATCAATGTCGGTGCCTGGCGCTACTACGGCCGGCGCTTCGATGCCGATGGCGCACCTGTCGGAGGGGAGTTCCAGATCAACGATATCCACAGCCCCCAGAGCGAGGCGGCGGCTGTGGCCTTTCTGCCGGACGGTGGCTTTTTGATTGCATGGCCACAAAATGCCAGCAACGCAGGTGATATACACGCCCGACGCTACAACGCCGAGGGCCAGACCGTCGGCCCCGAATACGCAATCAGTGAAGCCTACGACGCGATTCAGGGTGGGCCAGTACTGGCGTTCAACAACATGGGCACCGGCATCCTGCTATGGCATCGGCGCGCAGACTCGGGGCTTGCGTTTCGGAGCATACACGCGCGTCGTCTGGACGCGCTGGGACAGCCGGTGGGCGCGCAGTTCCGGGTCAACCAGTTCAACGAAAGAAGCCAGGAGGAACCTGCCGTGGCCATGGATTCCAGGGGCAACGTGCTGGCTGCCTGGTCCAGCGACCGCCAGGATGGTACCGCCAGCTGGAATATCTACGCGCGCTATCTGCCCAACAACGGCACACGATGCCTGGCTGAATTTCGTGTCAATACGATCATCCAGGGTCACCAGATCCACCCCGCTGTGGCACTGGCCGGCGACGGCCGGGCGCTGATTGCCTGGCAGAACAATATCCCGAGCCCCACCCCGGAGCGCATATCGGGCCAACGCTACAACCCACCCCAGGTCATGTTCCGTGATCGTTTCGAGACCTGCACAGAAAACGACTGAGAGAATGGAATGGATGGCGGCCGGGCAATTACGACGGCGTACGTAGGTCTGCCAGCAATCGCTGTGCGCCCGGACCAAGCGCTACTCCGCGCCGGCTCAGAACATCAAGCACCCACTGGCGCCACTGTTCGCTGCGGATGTTGGCGGTAAAGGTTATGGCTCTTTCCATCCAGACAAACTCCAGGTTTCGTGTCAGGAATCACATCGACGGCGGGTGCCCGGTTCGAGCTCTGGTTCACTCGGGTCCCTGGAAACGGTCGTCGAAGATGAGATCGGTCGCCGAATCGATGACCGGCAGATCGGCGCTGACATCCTCGGTTCCGATAGTGACCACGAAGCCTGCCGAGCTGAACGTGCCTGCTGTGCCCCTGAGGGTGGTCTGGCCGGTTGTCACGGCCGAATACGCAGGCGAAACGATCGGCACCAGGGTGTAGTCGCCGGGTGGCAGGGCCGTGGTCTGGTACTTTCCGGTACTCGGGTTGATGCGGTACCTGCCGACAAACAAGTCGTTGCTGTCGTAGACCTCGATCCAGCCGTTGCTGAGCTGCAGGCCACTGGGTTGCGCGGTGATGCGTCCACTGATGACCGGGCCCGGTTCGACGCGCAACTCGAAGGGTCCGGCATCGCTGCCGTCGAGGGTGATCGCTGTGCCGTCGGCCGGGTCGCAGAGCATTTCCGAGCAGCTTGAGTCAGCCCCGTGAAGACGATCGAAGTAGCGATATTGAATGCCGAAGTGGCCCATTCCGGTTGACCCGGACATGGTCGTTCTAAGGTAATAGTCACCGTCCGGAAAGGCGCCCAACCAGAACTGGCCGTTGTCATCGGCCAGAACGCTGGCGAGAATTTCACCGTCTTCCGAGAGTACGCGGGCCATGGCGCCCGGAATGGGATCGCCGGTCTCGTCATCGACGATGCTGCCCTCGATATTGCTGCCGGTCGACAGTTCGATGGTGATGTTCGCGATTTCGCCATCGACTACTGAGACCTTTTCGGCGGCCTCGAGATCACATTTCACACCGGCACAGACGATGTCGGGGTACATGCCGTCCACGTAGCCGGGCAGGTATCCGTTCGTGTCGCTTCCGGTCACTCTCTGGTATCCGA
>SLQY01000332.1 GCA_007131235.1 Wenzhouxiangella sp. | reverse complement strand
TCACGATCACGGTCGCGAACACGAACACGGTCACAGTCACAGCCATGCTCACGAACACGAACACGATCACGATGACGCCGCGCACGACCACGCCCATGGCGAGCATGACCGCCATCATGACCACGACCACGCCGAATTTCATATCGTTGCGCACATTCAGTGCCAGCAACCCGAGGCCCTGCGCTGGATGGACCTGAACCTGTTTGCGGATTTTCCGGGCAACGAACGAATGAGCATCGACGTGCTGACCGACACCACGATAGGGCGTGCCGAACTGGTGCCGGGCGGCGCGCGCATCGACCTGAGCGGGCGCTGATCTGGTGCCATGAGCGAGACGTTGCTGCATGTGCAGGATCTGACTTTCACCTGGCCGGGTGATGACAAGCCGGTGCTGGTGCTGCCCGAGTTGAAGCTGGATTGCGGGGAAAAACTGTTCCTGTTCGGACCCAGCGGTTCGGGAAAGTCCACGCTGTTGGCCCTGATTGGTGGCTTGATTCGACCCGGGCAGGGCTCGATCCGGTTCAAGGACACCGATCTGGGCCGTCTGTCCGGGCCCGGGCGCGACCGCTTTCGCGCCGAACACCTGGGCGTGATCTTTCAGCAATTCAACCTCTTGCCGTGGCTGGATGTGCGCGCCAACGTCGCCTTGCCGTGCCGTTTTTCGCGCGCCCGCGCCCGTCGCGCCGGCCCGGTCCAGGCTGCCGCAGAACGTTTGCTCCAGGGCATGGACCTGGATCGTTCGCTGTGGTCGCGCCGCGCCGACGAGCTCAGCGTCGGCCAGCAGCAGCGAGTGGCGGCGGCCCGTGCCCTGATCGGCCAGCCAGCCCTGGTTCTTGCCGACGAGCCGACCTCGGCCCTGGACAGCGACCGACGCAGCCAGTTTCTCGACCTGTTGTTTGGCCAGGCCGAGGCGGCCGGCAGCAGCTTGCTGTTTGTCAGCCATGATCGCGAGCTGGCTTCTCGTTTTGATCGCCAGCTCGACCTGGCCGAGATCAACCAGGGCGGGGTGGTGGCATGAACCTGCTGCGCCTGGCCTGGGGCTCGCTGCTCAATCGCCGGTTTGCCGTCATCCTGACCATCTGTACCATTGCCCTGTCGATCGGCCTGCTGGTGCTGGTCGAGCAGATGCGCGCCGAGGTCCGCCAGGGCTTTTACCGTTCGGTCTCCGGCACTGACCTGATTGTTGGTGCGCGTACCGCGCCGGTGCAGCTTTTGCTGTACTCGGTATTCGGCATTGGCGATGCCACCAACAACATCTCCTTCCAGACCTACCAGGAACTCTCCGAGCTGCGCGAGGTAGCCTGGGCGGTGCCGATGGCGCTCGGTGACAGCCACCGCGGCTTTCGGGTGGTCGGCACCAGCGCCGCTTTCTTCGAACACTTCCAGTACGGCAATCGCCAGCCGCTGCGCGTGGCCGATGGCCAGGTGTTCGCTGACCTGTTCGAGGTCGTCGTGGGCCACCAGGTCGCCCGGCAGCTTGGCTACTCGGTAGGCGATCAGATCGTGCTCGCCCACGGCACCGGCCGGGTCAGCCTGCAGCAGCACGATGACCATCCCTTCACCATTAGCGGCATCCTGGCCCCGACCGCCACCCCGGTGGACCAACAGCTATTCGTCAGCCTGGCCGCCCACCAGGCCATTCATATTGGCTGGGAAACCGGGATGCAGCGCCCGGGCGCCGCCATCGATCCTGACCAGGCGCGTGCCCGTGCCGAAACACTGCGGCCGCAGAGCATTACCTCGGTACTGCTCGGCCTGACCAGTCGGGCGGCCGTGTTCGGGCTGCAGCGCCGGGTCAACGACTATCGCGCCGAGGCCCTGACCGCGGTGATGCCGGGCATCACCCTGCAAGAGCTGTGGCGGATTACCGGCCTGGCCGAGCAGATCCTGCGCGTCGTGGCCGGGCTGGTGGTACTGGCCGGATTGCTTGGCATGCTGACCGTCCTGCTGACCACGCTTAACGAACGGCGGCGGGAAATGGCGATTCTTCGCGCCAACGGCGCCCGCCCCGTGCAGATTGCCGGCTTGCTGGTGTTCGAGGCCGGCCTGATTGCCGCCGCTGGTATTGCCGTTGGCCTGCTGCTGGCCCTGGGCGTGCAGTTCCTGGCCGCGCCCTGGTTGCTGGCAAACTTTGGTGTCCATGTTGGCGTATCGCTTCCGGCGCTGGCGGTCTGGCAGGTGCTTGGCGGCATCTGGCTGGCCGGCATCGTGGTCGCGCTGGTACCGGCATTGCTGGCTTACCGCCGTACCCTGGCCGACGGCATGCAGATTCGAACTTGAACCCGGGCCCATGATCGGCAGTCTGTACAATGAGTTCACCAACCTGGCTTCCTGCAATGAGTAACATGCCGAAACTTTTGCTTGCCCTGATTCTGACCGCCCTGACCACGACCGCTTTGGCCGAGAAGCGCGAGCTCGAATGGCTGGAGCTGATGCCTGAAGACGAGATCGAGGCCTGGTTCGCGGACTCGGCCAACATTGACCATTCGGGTTTCGCTGCCCCCGAGCCCTTCCAGTCGTTTCGCACCATGCCCGAGCTGGACGGCGTTGAAGCCCGCATCCCCGGCTTCGTCGTGCCGATCGAAACCGACGGCGAGGGCCGGTTGAAGGAATTTTTCCTGGTCCCCTATTTCGGTGCCTGCATCCATGTGCCGCCACCGCCGGCGAACCAGATCATCTACGGTCGCCTGGAAAACCCCATCCCCATGGTCAATATCTGGGATGCGTTCTGGATGGAAGGCACCCTGAACATCGAAGACATCCAGAACGAGACCGCCGCCTCGGCCTACACCATGGATGTCTCCCGCCTCGAGCTCTACTGAAAAATGCTCTCGCCAAGGCGCAGGGACGCAAAGGAAAAAGCGATTGGAACCACCGAAAGCACCGAAGGCACCGAATTTGATTCACTGACGCTTCGGTGTTTTCGGTGTCTTCGGTGGTTCCATATGCTTTTTCTCTTTACCTTTGCGCCGCCGCGCCTTGGCGAGAGAAAGTTTGTTTGAAGCCATATCCGAAGAGAGAAACAACGATGACAATGAAAAAGTGTTTTCTGTTCCTGCTGTTGCTGATGGTGCCGATGCTGGTGCTGGCCGAGGAGAGCCGGCCGCTGTCGGTCGAAGTACTGTGGGAGCTGGACCGAATCGGTTCGCCGGTGATAGCCCCGACAGGCGGTCACGTCGTGGCCCCGGTCACCAGCTACGATGTCGATACCGACCAGTCTGAAACCCGCCTGTGGCTGTTTTCAACCGATGGCGATGTCGAGCGCGCGCTGACCGCGAAAGGTCAGTCGGCCAGCAACCCGGTGTTTTCTCCCGATGGGCGCACCCTGGCCTTTACCGCCCGGCGCGGTGATGACGACGCCGCCCAGATCTACCTGCTGCCGATGGACGGACCTGGTGAGGCCAGCCGTCTGAGCGAAGTGGCGACCGGTGTGTCGGGCATCAAGTGGGTGGGCGAGCACATCTACTTCATTGCGCGAGTCTGGCCCGGCAAGAGCTGGGAGGAAATGGCCGAACAGATCAAGGCCGACCGTGACTCTCACGTCTCGGCTCACCAGTGGAATGCCTTGCCTTACTCCCACTGGGACCACTGGATTGCCGAGGAGCGCGAGGCCCATGTCTTCCGCATTCCGGCCGCTGGTGGCGATGTCGAAGCCATCACCCAGCCGCTTGGGCGGCAACTACCGCGATCCAGCCAGGGTGCCGGATCCTACGACATTCATCCCGATGAAACCTACATCGCCTTTGCCTCCGACCGTGACGATGTGCCGGTTGACCCGGCCAACGACCTGTTTTTGGGTCGAATTGGCGGTGACTCCGTCGACAATCTGACCAATAACATCGCCAATGACGGCGGACCGATGTTCAGCCCGGACGGCAGCATGCTGGCCTGGGGCAGCCAGGCCATTCCCGGTTTCTACGCCGATACCGTCAATATCGTGGTCAAGGACTTGCAGAGCGGCAATACCCGCCGCATCACCGATGACTGGGATCGTTCACCCGGCGGCCTGGTCTGGACCGCCGATGCCAGCGGTTTCTTTGGTACCGCGGCCGACAACGGCACCACCCGCCTGTTTCATATCGACCTGGATGGCAGCGTGCGTGCGGTCACCGACCAGACCGATTTCGGCGGCTTGAGTATAGCCAACGACGGCACCCTGGTCGGCAACAACCAGAGCTTCCTGTATCCACAGCGCGTGGTTCGCATCGACCCGGCCACCGGCAGCACGGTGCGCCTGGAAACCATCAACGATGATGTGCTGGCCAACGTCGAACTGGGCCATTACGAGTCGGTCACCTTCACCGGCCACAACGATGCCGACATCCAGATGTGGGTGCACTACCCGCCGGGCTTTGACTCGTCGAAGAAGCATCCGCTGTTTCTGCTGATTCACGGCGGCCCGCACAGCCCCATCACCGACGGCTTCCACTTCCGCTGGAATGCCCAGACTTTTGCCTCGTGGGGATACGTCACCGCCTGGTTCAACTTCCATGGCTCGCCCGGCTGGGGCCAGGATTTCACCGACTACATCAATCCCGACTGGATTACCGCGCCGTACAACGACACCATTGCCGCAGCGGAATGGTTTGCCGGCCAGGACTGGATCGATGCCGATCGCATGGTTGCCGGTGGCGGCAGCTACGGCGGCTACCTGTCGTCCATCCTGCTGGGCAAGGACCATCCGTTCAAGACCCTGTTGATCCACGCGCCGGTCTACAACATGTACTCGCAGATGGCGGCCGACTTCGCCGTTCACTCGGTGCGCTTCGGTCACTTCTGGGAAAACCCGGAAATCTACCAGACCATCTCGCCGCACTATTACGCCGGCAACTTCCACACCCCGGCCCTGATCGTGCACGGCCAGCTGGATTACCGTGTCCCGGTTGGCCAGGCCTTCGAATTGTTCCGCACCCTGCAGAGCAAGGAAATCGAATCACGCCTGATCTACTACCCTGATGAAAACCACTGGATCCTGAAACCCAACAACTCGATCTACTGGTACAACCAGGTCCAGGAGTGGATGGCCCGCTTTGCCGAACCCGGTGCCCAGGAACCCCCGCGCCGCCGCCGCTAAAAAAGCGAGCAGCCTAAAAAAACGCCGGCTCAAAAAGCCGGCGTTTTTCTTTCCCTGGAATCAAACCTCAAAGCCGAGTCTTTCCTGACACCTTGAACCTTGATCCTTGCGCCTTCTTTTAGAAGATGTACTGGAACCGAGCCCCGTACACCCAGCCATCATCCTGGAATACATCACGCTCGCCTTCCAGATAAATGACATTGAGCTTCATCATGACTTCCGGGGTCATGTACCAGTTGAG
>SLQY01000119.1 GCA_007131235.1 Wenzhouxiangella sp. | reverse complement strand
GGTTTACGGTTTCCGGTCGATCTTCCCTTCGAATTTGAACCGGTCATGGAAGAGCTTGCTGCCCAGCTTCAAGGCACCGTCGGCCACCAGCAGCTGCTGGCGGAGGTCGGTGCTGGTCAGGGCTTCATTCTGGTCTACGTCTATGAACAGAGAAACGTAGACGTCGTACTGGCCGGTGGCTGCGTCCACGGGGATTGCGAACTGGCGTGACACGGTGCTCTGGCCCGGGGGCAGGATGACCGGCTGATCGTTGGCCGGGTCGTCGATAAATGGGCCAGTCGGACGACGCAGGCTGGCGCCGATAAGGACATGCTCATGCGACTCGGCAGCCAGGTTGCGCACATCCAATTCCAGGGTAACGTGGCTGCCTGGAGCGGCATCCGCCGGCAGTACGCGCAGGGCATCGATCACCAACACCTGGGAAATCGTGGCCGTGCGCAGGCCCGAGCCATTGCCAAGCGCGTTGTAGTAGTGGTCAAGCTGCCATCGCCAGGTGCGCGGCGGACTGGCCTGGGTCCACAATTGATTGCCCCACTGGCTCATGCCACGGCCATGGCCAAAGCAGGGACGCCCCTCGCCAACCTCGTCGGCAAGGCACGGCCAGCCGGCTGCAGGCGAACCGGCAAAGCCATCGCCACAGGAAAGATCCCCGTTCGTGCAGCTCATGTTGCCCAGGAGGCAGTTGTTCTGGGAGGAGTACTCGGACCGAAAAACCGCGTCGTTGCGCACCAGCATCAGACCGGGAGTGACGGCAATGGCGGCATCGGTATTGACATGTGTACCCGGCGGATTGACCTGACAGCAGGCATTCGAACAGATATCCCAGCTACCCTCGGGCAGCGGGTTGAACGCATGCCAGGCGCCGTAGCTTCGGTAGGCGACCGCGCCTGCGGCCAGCGCATCGAAATTCCACGAGGCAATCCATTCGTCCGGCAGCCCACGGCGGGCGTAGGTTTCCAGCGAGAACACGCAGCTATGGCTACAGGCATTCAGGCAGCCTGGCCGACCGCAGAGTGACGTGCAGCCGGCGTCGGCAAAGCCCACGGTGATACTGGACGGCGGCGTATCGCCGGGCCCTTCCTGCCGGGTCAGTGAAAGATGGCCTTCGAGCTCTGCTTCTGGCCAGGCCTGGACATGCCCGAGCTGGCGCTGGGTGCCGGGGTCAGGTGACGGCCCTCCCAGGAAAACGGTGACAGAGTAGCCGCCCGGGCCGAGTACCAGGTCCGACTGCACCCAGTCGGGAAAGCCGGGCGCCGATACCCGCAGCGACATCGGTTCGGGCATGTCGTCGACGATTGTTGGCGCATTGATTTCCATTTCGAAAAAGCCGCTGGGATCGCTCAGGGCCAGGGTCCGTTGATCAGTCAGCTCGACCCTGGCCCCGGCAACCGGCGTCAGTTGATCGGCATCGGTCACCCAGCCGCTGACGTTCAATCGGTCCGCTCGCGTGGCCACCGGCGGTGCCGCCGCTTCGATCGGATCCAGCATCAGCGTCCAGCCCTGGTTATCCGGCGAGGGTCGCAGAACGGTGTGCAGCGCGTGGTAGCCGGGGACCTCGGCCCTGACGGCGGCCGGCTTGTCCAGTTCGAACAAGGCCCGGCCTTGAACAGCAACCAACTGGCGCGCTGGCGTGTCCTCCAGCAATCGGTCAATCAGGTCGGCCTGGGGGGCGACGGGTGCCTCGAGCAGGGTGAATGTCAGGGTACCGTGCAGGCCTTGGCCAGTGACGGCGTCGCGTAGAGAGATTTCGGCTGCGATTGATCCGGCCGGTAGCAGGCAAGAGATGAGAAACCAAAATACGGGGCGCATCGGTGACAGTCCGAGCTTTTCAAAACATCCCAGTATCCAGCCGCGCAGCCTCACTCATCATGCTCTGATTCCAGGGCGGGTCGAAGGTCAAGGCAACATTGACCTCGGAAATGGTGGGAACCAACTTGATCTTGTCTCGAACGTCAGAAACCAGGACATCACCCATACCGCAGCCGGGAGCGGTCAGCGTCATGGCGATATCAACCGTGCGCTTGCCGTCATCAGTCTTGTTGAGGGTGCACTCGTAGACCAGGCCCAGCTCGACAACATTGATCGGTATTTCAGGGTCGTAGACCGTCTTGAGCTGCTGCCAGACCAGGTCTTCGACATCCTGATCGGTGGCATCGTTCGGCAGTCTTGGTCGCGGTGGCGGCTCCTTGCCGATGGCATCGGCATCCTCGCCGGCCAGGCGAAACAGGCGACCATCAACGTAGACGGTGAAGCTGCCGCCCAGCGACTGGGTAATGTAACCGGTAGTGCCGGAGGGTAGCTCCACCTCGGTACCGTCCGGCACCATGACGACGGCGCAATCGCGCTCGAACTTGACCGGGGTGTAGGAGTTGCTGAACATCGCGTTGGCCTGGGCTTTCTAGAAACAGGATCAAATTGGTCCTCATTATAAGGGAAGAAGGGGGAGGGTTTCCGGTTTTCGGGGTGACGGTTGCCCGGGCTACGTTCTCCTGGGGCCACTTACGGCGGGGGCCGGGCGTTGGGGGATCAGTCCTGAAATCGCCAGAATCAACCAATGACTCCCGGCAAAGCACCCAGCATGGGCACTTTCCGGAAACCGGAAACTGAACCCGCCCCTATCCCTCTCCCCCCCTATCCTTCTCGTCGTCTTCGTCGAGTACGTCCAGAGCGGGGGTGTCGAGATCGTCGAACTGGTCGTTCTTGACCGCCCAGAAAAAGAAAGCGATGGCCAGGACCATCAGGATTACCGACAGGGGAATAAGTACGTAGATGATATTCATGAGCGCAACGCGCGAACAACGGTGGGAAACGAGCGCGAAAGGGATACCTGGTACACGCGACAAGTATAGGCCACGGCTCAAGCAGTGGGCAGCGCAGCAGGCTCAGAGCCGGCCTTGGCGCTGCTTGCGCTCTTTTCCCGCTCACCTCGCACCAGCTCGGCCCGCCCGAGGCGATAGCCATTCATTACCACAACCAGGCTGGAGGCGGACATGCCGATGGCGGCCAACCAGGGCGGCACAAAGCCGGCCGCGGCAAACGGCAAGGCGGTGGCGTTGTAGGTGAAAGACAGGGCCAGGTTCTGGCGAACGACCCGGCGCACCCTGGGTGCCAGCGCGAAAGCCGCGCTGATCCGCCCCAGGCCCTTGCCGGTGACCACCAGGTCGGCCTGGGTGCGGGCAATATCGGCGCCCTCGGCCAGGGCCATGGATACATCGGCACCGGCCAACACCGGGGCATCGTTGATGCCATCGCCGATCATGGCCACGCGCGCGCCCTCGGCCTGCAGGCGCTGAACCAGGGCGAGCTTGTCGGCCGGGGCACAGTCTGACAGGACATTGTCGATACCGAGCTTGCTGGCCACCCGATCAACATTCTCGGCGCGATCACCCGAGGCCAGCCAGATTTCCATACCAGCTTCACGCAGTCCCTCGATCAGGGCCGTGGCACCCTCGCGCAGGGGACTGTCGATACGGAACCAGGCGAGCAAACCCGCTTCACTTGCCAGGGCAACCCATTGGCCAGGACCGGGTTCGGTCAAGGAATTCCCACTCAGCTCGGCTGCAAAAGACGGCTTGCCGAGGCGATATGGCACACCGTCGATCACGCCGGCCACGCCCGCGGCCGTCACCGCGTCGGCCGCTTCGACCTCACCGCCGTCATCGTAGCCGGCAAAGGCGCTGGCGACCGGGTGGCGGCTGGCCCGCTCCAGGCGTCCGGCCAGCAAACGCAACCGGTCTTCATCCTGGCCCTGGCTCGACATAATCTGGCCGATGCGCATCTCGGGCAGGGTCAGTGTGCCGGTCTTGTCCAGCACCACGTGGCTAATCCTGGGCAGGATTTCCAGCGCATCGGGACGAGAAATCAATACGCCGAGACGGGCGAAGCCGCGCGCGGCCGCCGCCAGCGCCACGGGCGTGCCCAGGGCCAGTGCACAGGGGCAGGACACCACCAGGACGGCCAGCACCACGGGCAAGGCCATGGCCGGGTCAATCTGCCACCAGACCAGCCCGGCCACACCGGCACCGGTGAGAACAAAGGCAACGAACCAGGCCGCCAGGCGATCGGCCATCAGCGCCATGCGTGGCTTGTAAGTCCGCGCCTGGTCCAACATGCGCACGATCCCGGACAGTGCCGTCGACTGACCCAGCTCTTCGATCTCCAGGGTCATCTGCCCTTCTCGCACCAGGCTGCCGGCCAGAACGCGATCGTCGATCACGCGTCGACGCGGCACGGACTCGCCCGACAGCAGCGACTCGTCGACCATCACCGAGCCGCCCACGATGCGTCCGTCCGCAGGAATCGTTTCGCCAGACCCGACCTGAACCCGGTCTCCGGCCTCGAGCTCGATCAGGCTAACCATTTCCGGGCCCTGCCCGGTCAGGCGCCGGGCCTGTACCGGCAGCGAGCGGGCCAGAGCCGAGTGCAACTGGCCAGCGTTCTGGCGCGCTACCAGCACCGCGTAGCGCCCGAGAAGCAAGAAGAAGATGAACATCACCACCGAGTCGAAATACACCGGCCCGCTGCCGAACAAGGTGATGAACACGCTGGAAAACAGCGCCAGCAACATGGCCGCAGACACCGGCACATCCATGCCCATGCGGCCCTGGATCAGGGTGCGCCAGGCCGACTTGTAGAACAACTGCCCCGAGTACAGACAGACCGGCACGGCAACGACCATGGAAATCAGCAAAAAGAAGCGCTCGGTGTCGGCATCCATGCCCTGCCAGGCACCAATGTACTTGGCCAGGGCGTAACTCATGACCTGCATCATGCCCAGGCCGGCGACGACGATGTACTTCAGCATCTGGCGGCGCTCGGTCTGGTTGCGAGCAGTGCCGGCCAGCGGCGAATCCAGGTGTGGTCGGTAACCCAGCGAGGCCAGCCGGGCGGCGATCTCGCTTAAAGGGGTGCGCTCGGGGTTATAGCGCAGGTGGGCACGACCATCGGTCACATCGACTCGAATCTCGGCCACGCCCTTGAGGCTGCCGACAAAGCGGTGGATCAGCCAGGCACAGGCCGTGCAGTGCACGTTCTCCAGCACCAGGCTCAGGCGATAAAGCCCATCGCAATCCGGCTTGGCGTAATGGCTCAATACGGCCGGGCGATCCCAGGCCACGTAGTCTTCGGCCACCGTGTCCTTGAGCTCGGGCCGCTCAGGCAGCGCATCCCGAAACTCGTAGTACCGACCAAGGCCGGCCTGATCGATCAAGCTGGCCACCGTATGGCAGCCATGGCAGCACATGGCGCGCGCTTCGCCGCCGATATGAGCGCGAAGGTCAACGCCCGCCGGAATCGGCTGGCCACAATGCCAGCACGCCCCGTCCTGGTGTCGATCCACGCTCATTCCTTAAAGCCGCTTTGGTTCGAGGTTGATCTCGGCAGCAGCCTGGCCATACAGGCGCCCCGCCAGCCACCAGCTTTGCGGCAAGTCCGCCACGACGATGCGCGAGCGCGGATGCGGTGATTCATCCAATGCACCGGCATATAGCCCCTCGGCCTGGCGCCTGACCACCAGCATGCGATCTTGATCACTGCTGGCCGGATGCTGGAACTGAACCAGCAGACTGTCGGGTAGACCGGCCGGATCGATGGCACGCAATTCCAGGCGAGCCTGGCTTCCGTCCATGTGCAGCACGCCGGACAGGCCCAGGCTGCGGGCCTGGGCAGTGCGCACGTTGGTATCGGTCAGACCGCGCCCAAGCTGCTCGAAATCGCCGCTGACAATCTCGGGCGGATTGCTCAACCCGATGAAGGCCAGGGTCGAGCCGGCGACCACCCCCAGGCCGGTGATACTGATCAGGATGAAGGGCCAGGGCTCCTTGTACCAGGGTTTGACGACAGGCTCATTCATGGCAGTTCATCGAGGATTGGGCGGGATGTAGAAACGGGTATCGACGTCGCGCAGGCGCTCACCGGCAGTGTCACGTACGATGATGGTCATCTGCTGCATGCCAGGCTGGTCAAGCACCAGCGGTATGGATACGGTCAGCGGCACATCAATGGTCTGTCCCGGGTCAATGCCAAGCGCTCGGGTCGGCTCAACCACGCGGATGTCGGCCAGACCCTCAGCCTCAATGGTGACCTGGACAGGCGCATCGGTTCGGTTGGTCAACTTCAGACTATAGGAGTTTTCCAGTTCGGAACCAACTACCCTGTACAAGGAACCACGATCACGCAACACATCGGCGATCAAGGGTTCCCGACCGGTCAGAATGACACCAATCAAGGTCGCTAGCGCCAGCAGAGCGAACAGGTAGATGAAAATCCGCGGACGCAGAATGCGGCTGGGCTTGCCCTTGAGCGCATTGTCGGTCGTGTAGCGCACCAGTCCACGCGGATACCCCATCTTGTCCATGACCTCGTCGCAGACATCGATACATGAGGCACAGGCAATACACTCGATCTGCAGGCCGTCGCGAATATCGATGCCGGTCGGGCAAACGTGAACGCAGGCCATGCAGTCGATGCAATCACCCAGCCCCAGTGCCTTGTAATCGGCATCGCGCCGGCGTGAGCCGCGCGGCTCGCCACGCGCTTCGTCATAGCTGATCACCAGGCTGTTGTCATCGAACATGGCCGACTGGAAGCGCGCGTACGGGCACATGTACTTGCAGACCTGCTCGCGCAGGTAGCCTGCGTTGCCGTAGGTGGCAAAGGCATAGAAAAACAACCAGAAGGTTTCGGCACCAGCCAGCTCGAAGCCAGGTACGCGCACCGCCAGATCGCGAATCGGCACAAAAAAACCAACGAAGGTAAAACCGGTCCACAGGGCGAAGGTAATCCAGAGAAACTGCTTGGCTGACTTGCGCGCGATTTTCTGCTTTGTCCACGGCCCCTTGTCGAGCTTCATGCGCTTGTTGCGGGAGCCCTCGGTCACCCGCTCCATCCACAGAAACACTTCGGTCCAGACCGTCTGCGGACAGGCATAGCCGCACCACAAGCGGCCGGCCAGCGCGGTGAAGAAGAACAGGCTCAAAGCCGCCATGGCCAACAGCAGCGAGAGAATGAACAGGTCTTGCGGCCACAAGGTCACACCGAAGAAGTGGAACTGGCGATTGACCAGGTCGAACAATACGATCTGCTGTCCGCCGACGTTGATCCACGGCAGCAGGTAGTACAGCCCCAGTAACACCCAGGCGGCAATGATGCGAAGGCGCGAGAACCGGCCAACCGTCTCACGGGGATAAACCTTTTCCTGCTTGACATACAGCGGGATGGCGTCGCTGGCGGGTCGGGTCTCGCTCATGTCAACGGCTATTCCCACGAAAATGACTGGCCGGGCGCAGCAACAGCCAGGTAAACAGACTGGATGCTGCGGTGGCGGCCCAGAACATGAAAAAGGCAATGGTGTAGCCACCCTGACGGGTGATGTCGAGCTCCGGGAAGGTAATGTCGCGCAGCACCAACGGATCGATGAAGACAAAGAACACGATCGTCGCTACTCCTGCGGCAAAAAACGAGGGCCAAAGAATGGCCCCGATGCGCTGGACCAGCGGTCGTTGCGGCGGATCCGAACGATCCGCCGACGACGACGGTGCGTAATCACTCATCCCGACTGCCATTGCTGCTAGCGCCACCACGATCATCGTTGAGACTTAGCACGTAGGCAGTCACAAAACGCGCACGGGCCTCGCCAAGCAGGTCACGCTGCGCTGGCATCACACCCTGACGACCATTGACGATGGTGTAGCGCAAGTCGTCCATGCTGCCGCCGTAGATGAAGATACCGCGGGTCAGGTCCGGTGCGCCGAGCATCGGGTTGCCGGTACCGTCGGCACCGTGGCAGGCCGCGCAGAGCATGTCGAAGTGCCTTTTGCCAGCAGCGGCCAGGCTTGCATCCACCGGCACTCCGGCCAGCTGCTGAACATACACCGCGGTACGCATCACTTCCTGATCGTTCAGCGCACCACCAAAGCCAGGCATGACCGCCTGGCGACCGTGGTAGACGCTGTGCCAGACCTGCTCTACCTCGCCGCCCCAGATCCAGTGACCGTCAGTCAGGTTGGGATAGCCGCGCGCGCCGCGTGCGTCGCTACCGTGGCAGGTCGAGCAGTTGTGAGCGAAGATGTTGCGACCAATGCGCAGGGCATCGGGATGGCTGGCCAGCTCTTCCAGCGGGCGCTGCGACAGCTCGCCGAACCGTTCTTCGAACTGGGCGGTCGCCCGTTCCATTTCTTCGGCATACTGCCCTTCCGAGGTCCAGCCCAGGACACCGCCGAAATTGCCCAGCCCTGGGTAAAGCACCAGGTAGATCAGGGACCAGATCACGGTGCCGTAAAACAACCACAGCCACCAGCGCGGCATCGGGTTGTTGAGCTCGGTCAGATCTTCATCCCAGACATGGCCGGTGGTTTCCTCACCTTCCTTGTTGGTGCCGGAGGGGACGCGCGCTTTTCCCGTGGCGACGAACAACCACACCATGACCGCGATGAACACCAGGGTGATGATGACTACGAACCAGTGCCAAAAAGCGCTCATAACGACTCCTCCTTGTTTCCTTGCTTCTTGTCTTCTTCATCCAGCGGCAGATTGGCCTGCTCGTCGAAGTCTTCCTTTTTCTTGATCACGAACACCCAGACAGCGATGGCGACGAAAGCCAGCATGGCAAACAGGGTAACCACCCCGGCAGTCATGAATCACCCCCGGCTCGAGGTGCCGCGCGCTGCCCGGTCCATTCCGTGCCCAGGCCCTGCAGGTAGGCGATCAAGGCATCCAGCTCGGTCACGCCGCGAACTTCGCTCGCCGCGTTCTCGATCTGCTCATCGGTGTACGGATGGCCCAGGCGCCGGAGTGCTCGCATGCGTCGCTCAACGGCCTGACCATCCACCACGCGCTCGGCCAGCCAGGGATAGGCTGGCATGTTCGACGCTGGCACTACAGCGCGCGGATCGATCATGTGCAGTCGATGCCAATCGTCGCTGTAGATTCCACCGACCCGGGCCAGGTCGGGTCCGGTCCGCTTGGAGCCCCACTGGAAGGGATGGTCGTAGACGAATTCGCCAGCCACTGAATAATGCCCGTAGCGTTCAGTCTCGGAGCGGAACGGACGGATCTGCTGGCTGTGACAGTTGTAGCAACCTTCGGCGATATAGACATCACGTCCGGCCAGACGAATGGCGCTGTAGGGCTCGACGCCGTCGGCCGGCTCGACGATCGCCCCCTTGAACATCAGGGGCACAATCTGAACCAGTCCGCCGAAACTGATGGCGACGACAATCAGCACCGCCAGCAGGGTCACGTTTTTCTCGATTTTTTCATGCAACATGACTGTTTCTCCTTCAGGCGTGTGCCGGCTCGACAATACGGGCGTCGCTGGTCTGACGACCAGCCATCTGCCAGGTCTTGTAGACGTTGTAGAGCATGATGAACATGCCGGCGGTAAAGACCATGCCGCCAAGCAGGCGCAGCCCGTAGTAGGGATAGGTGAACTGCAAGACCTCTACGAAGGTGTAGCGCAGGGTGCCGTCTTCGTTGAAGGTCCGCCACATCAGGCCCTGCATGACACCGGCAATCCACATCGCCACGATGTAAAGCACGGTGCCGATGGTGGAGGTCCAGAAATGCCACTCGATCAGACGGGTGGAATACATCTTCTCGACGCCGAACAGGCGCGGGAACAGGCAGTACAGAGCGCCAATGGAAATCATCGCGACCCAGCCCAGAGCGCCGGCGTGGACATGGCCAATGGTCCAATCCGTGTAGTGAGACAGGGCATTGACCGTCTTGATCGACATCATCGGGCCTTCAAACGTTGACATGCCGTAGAACGACAAGGCGACGATCATGAAACGCAGGATGGGGTCGGTTCTGAGCTTGTGCCAGGCACCGGACAAGGTCATGATGCCGTTGATCATGCCGCCCCAGGAGGGCGCCAGCAACATGATCGAAAAGATCATGCCCAGGGTCTGGACCCAGTCAGGCAGGGCCGTGTAGTGCAGGTGATGCGGACCAGCCCACATGTAGATGGCAATCAGCGACCAAAAGTGCACGATTGACAGCCGGTAGGAGTAAATCGGACGACCCGCCTGCTTGGGTACGAAATAGTACATCATGCCGAGGAAACCGGCAGTCAGGAAGAAACCGACCGCGTTGTGTCCGTACCACCACTGGACCATGGCATCGACCGTACCGGAATAGATCGGGTAGGAATGAGTGAGGCTGGTCGGTATGGCCAGGTTGTTGACGATGTGCAGGACCGCAACGGTCAGAATGAAAGCACCAAAGAACCAGTTGGCCACGTAGATGTGCCGGACCTTGCGCTTGGCGATGGTGCCGAAAAAAACCACCGCGTAGGCGACCCAGACCACGGCCACCAGTACCGCGAGGGGCCAGATCAGTTCGGCGTATTCCTTGCCCATCGTCAGTCCCAGCGGCAGGGTAAGTACCGCGCCCAGGATCACTGCCTGCCAGCCCCAGAACGTGAAAGCGGCCAGGCCATCGGAAAACAGGCGAACGTGGCAGGTGCGCTGGACGGCGTAGTAGCTGGTCGCAAACAGCGCCGAACCGCCAAAGGCGAAGATCACAGCGTTGGTGTGCAGCGGACGCAGGCGGCCATAGCTCAGCCACGCGATATCCATGGTCAGGCCAGGCCAGATCAGTTGGGCGGCGATCAGCACGCCGACAAGCATGCCGACTATGCCCCAGATCACGGTCATGACAGCAAATTGCCTGACGACCTTGTCGTTATAGGTGGTGGATTGACTCATGAGGGTCCCTTCAGCGGTACGGATAGATGCGAAGCGAATAATGTACTACGTTAATCCGTTTCAACTTGATCTTGATCAAATGCTCACACACCCGAACCAGGCTCCGTGGCAGAAAAGTCACTTTCGGCTCAAAAGCGCCTGGCAAGCTCGCACTTCGATCCGGGTATCATTTCCCAGGTTGTCTTGCCGAGCCGTGCCCGAAAAGTTCATGAATTCCACTCGCCGTCGCTTGATGCTTGTCCTCTCAGGGATTTTTCCGCGGCCGGTCAGTTCGCCCAACACGACTCACGCGGCCGGTCAATCGACAAGGCCTTGCTTTGGTCGCCCTCATACCATCGCTAACACCGGCACTGCGCCCCTGCGGAAATATCTCCGTGCCAACCATGACTTGCGCCGTCATCGAGCGAATTCATGAACCATTCGGGCCCGGCAACACCCTCCATCAGCGTCGCGGACTGGTTGCTGACCGAAGCGGTCCGCATTCAGGAAGAAACCAGCGGCCGACGCAGCGATGACGAGGCAGCCAACCGGGTAGCGCGGGGCAGCAGCGGCGACACGACCGCCCGCCTGGCTGCGCGCGCCCGCGCCCTGCCCGGCGCTGCCGAAGCTCGCGCCGACATCGCCCGGCTGCGCAGGCTGCTGGGTCGCAGTTTCACTGTCCTTATCGTGCTCGGCGCGCTGGCTGGGCTGGTCGCTGCCCGCAGCGTCGCGGCCGGCCGCGAAATCGACTTTCTGCTGACCACGCTGGTGCTGGCCGGCCTGCCAAGCCTGATGCTCGCCTTCTGGGTGCTCGCCCTGATCGTGACCTGGCGCCGCCGGGGCGCACCGGGATTCAGCGGTCGCCTGGCCGTTGCCGCCAGCACGCGCCTGGGCAGCCACATGCTCAGCTCGCCGCTGGGCGGCAGCTTGATCCGATCAGCCACGGGCTTGCTTGCCGGTCCGATTGGACGCTGGCACCTGAGCACCCTGTCGCATGCCTTCTGGCTGGCCTACAGCCTGGGTGCATGGCTGGGGCTGGTGGTGTTGTTCAGCCTGGTCCAGTATGAACTGAGCTGGGGCACGACGCTCCTGGCAGAGCACCAGGTGGTCGGACTGATTGGCACGCTCGGTGCCCCGGTCCATGCGCTGGGCCTGATGCCGGCACCGGATCCGAACTGGATCGCTGCCGGCCGCGAAGGCATCGAACTGGGGTCGATGCGAGCCGACTGGGCGCGCTTCCTGCTGGGCATCGTGCTGGTCTATGCGGCACTGCCCCGGCTGGCGCTGATCGCCTTGTGCCTGTTGCTGTCGCGCCGCGCCGCCCGGGCCCTGGCGCTGGACACACGCGCCCCAGGCTACCTGCGCCTGCTGCCGCTGATCCGCCCCGATGCGCCAGGCACCGAGTCATCCGGCCGCGATATTCCCGAGCAAGCGAAGCGTCCGCTGCGTCCATCCAGACCTGGCCGCGGTCGACCCGTGGTGCTGGGAATAGAACTGGAAGGCACCACCGGGCACTGGCCACCGACGCTGGGCGGACTGGCACTCGATGACCTCGGCCAGGCCGACCGCCGCGCACGATACCGGGAGCTGGTCGCGGCGCTGGAAGCCATGCCCGACAGGCCGCGCGCCATGCTGGCCGTCTGTTCTCTCAAGCGCACGCCGGACGAGGGAACAGCACAACGGCTCAATCAGCTGGCCGATGCGGCTGGCGGTGCCCTGGTGCTGCTCCTGGCCGATAGCGCGCAACTGGCGGCACGCGGCGTCGAGCCGAAGCCACGCATTGACGACTGGCTGGCGCTGGCCCGACGCTGTGGAGGACGAGGATTGTTGCTCGATCCGGCAGCGCCGGACGCTGGTGCCCTTGAGCAACTCAGAACCTGGCTGGAGCTGGATCAATGAGCCTGCCTTTGCTGCGCGTTGCCGTGGTCGGGCACACCAACACCGGCAAGACCTCACTGGTACGAACGCTCAGCCACCAGCGCCAATTCGGTACAGTCGCCGATCGCGGCGGCACCACGCGCCAGATCAGCGCGATACGCCTGGGCACGGCGGCTGAACCGCTGGTCGAGTTATACGACTCGCCGGGGCTGGAAAATGCCCCGCAGTTGATCGAAACGCTCGAAGAACTGCCTGGACAGCGCCACGACGGACCAGAGCGCATCGAGCAGTTCCTGGCCGACCCAGAGCTGGTTCGCCGCTTCGACCAGGAAGCCAGGGTGCTGGAGCTGATGCTGGCCGTTGAGGTGGCACTCTATGTCATCGATGTACGCGAGCCGGTCCTGGAAAAGTATCTCGACGAGCTGGCCATTCTCGCGCTCGGAGGCCGACCTCTGCTGGCGGTGATGAACTTTACTGCCAGCAGCGACAGTCGTGAACAGGAATGGCGCTCCGCCCTGGCCAGGGTGCAGCTGCATACGGTGCTTGCTTTCGACGCCGCGGTGCGCGACCCGATGACCGAGCGGCGTCTGTTCGAGAAACTGGGCAGCATGCTGGACGGTTTCGGACCCACGCTGGCGCGCTGGACAGACCATCGCCAGGCCGAGGAAAAAGAGCGCCAGTCCGGCGCGCTTCAGGCCATTGCCGAGATGCTGATCGATACTGCCGGACTGCGGCGCGAGTACGCGTTGACTGCCGAGGCCGAGCGAGCTCTGCAACTCGACGAAATCCGCTGCCTGACCCGGCAGCGCGAGCAAGCCTGCGTGGAATCCTTGCTGGCCCTGTACCGGTTTGGCCGGGACGACTACCGCGACGCCGAACTGCCGCTGGTCGACGGGCAATGGCCGGATGCCCCGCTTGACCCGCACACCCTGGCCCACTACGGCATTCGTACCAGTCGTCATATTGGTGCCGGCGCGGGTATCGGCGCGGTATTCGATGTCGCTACCGGGGGCCTGTCACTGGGCGCGGGCACGGTGGTCGGAGGAGCCATCGGCGCTGGCGCCGGGATTGTGCGCAGCGCCGGCGAGCGCCTGATCGAGCGTGCCCGTGGGCGCGGTCGACTGGGCGTTGACGACGCCGCCCTGAGATTGCTTGCCTGGCGCCAGCTCAGCTTGCTCGGACAGCTGATAAAGCGTGGCCACGGCAGCCCGGACCCGCTGACCCCCGCGGCCGAGTCACGCTGGACGCGCGAGCGCCTGCCCGGTGCACTGGCCCGGGCCCGCCTGCATCCGAGTTGGTCAGCACTCAACGACGGCCCTGTTGACGAGCCTGGTCGCCGCACTGCCAGCACCAGGCTGCGCCAGGCGCTGGCGCAGGATTTGACCGAGCTCGACACGCCGACGCCTCGAAAAGACGGAGCGGGAACGGGACATTCGAACGATCACAGTGGAATTGTGTAGTCGGTCACGTTACAATCGAAGTCGCCTGTAGAGTATGGCAGTGAGAGTCAAGGTCGTTTTTCCCTCCAGATTTACCTCCGACACCCGCATTTCATAGGCTGCAAGCATCAACCGTTCTTTTTTGTAAATGCAAAGGTAGTAAGTAACATGGCAACAGGTTCCGTCAAGTGGTTCAACGAGGCGAAGGGTTTCGGTTTCATCAGTCAGGATGATGGTGGCAAGGATGTATTCGTCCACTTCAGCGCCATCCAGGGCTCGGGTTTCAAAACCCTGGCTGAAGGCCAGAAGGTTTCCTTCGACATCCAGGACGGCCCCAAGGGCCCGCAGGCAGCCAACGTGGTTGCCGCCTGAACATCCTGCCTCAAGGATGCTCCCGAAAAGCCCCGCCTCGCGCGGGGCTTTTTCGTTGCAGCGTTCCGAAACCTGAGGAAATTGACCGGGCCATCCGCCCGCTATCACCGTCAGCAGGCATAATCCAGTGACTGCCACCACCGATCGACCAACCATGACAGACATCGAATCCGATAGCGCTCCCCTCCCCCTGGACCCGCCGCTGGACGCCGAAGAAGCGCGAGTCCTGGGTTGCCTGATAGAAAAGGAAACCACGACGCCGGAAAGCTACCCGCTGACCCAGAACGCCACGGTCACCGCCTGCAACCAGAAAACCAGCCGCTTCCCCGTGATGAAGCTGGATCCCGGCCGGGTCGGCCAGGCCTTGCGCAAGCTCGAACAGCGCGGCCTGGTCAAGAGCGATTTCGGTGCCCGGGCCACGCGCTACGCGCACAAGATCAACACAATCCTGGAGTTGACGCCTGGGCAGCGTGCCCTGATCGGCCTGCTGTTGCTGCGCGGACCGCAGACCATAGCCGAGCTGTACTCGCGCAGCGAGCGCCAGCATCGCTTCGATGACCTGGACGATGTGCGCTACAACCTCGATCGACTGGCGAGTCGGGATGCGCCGCTGGTGCTTTGCATCGGGCGTGCGCCAGGCCAGCGCGAAGACCGTTACATGCACCGACTCGGCGGACCGGTAGACCCGGATCTACTCAAGCATCCGGCACCGACTGCCAGTGCGTCGTCGGCCCCGGACAGCGACACGGATGAGCGCCTGGCGGCGCTGGAAGCACGCATCGCCAGGCTGGAGGCTGAACTCGGTCTCACACCAACCGAGGCAGATGAGTCATAGCGGTGCAGGCGGTTTGAGGGGGCTGGTCAGCTCGCGCAGATCAGGCGCTCGAAATCCGAGGCCAGCGAGTCCAGGCGCGAACGCAGGCGACTGATCTGGCGCGGTGAGGACAGCGCATGGACGTCGACGATTGCTTCCAGGGTTCGTTCCCGGTTGTATTCCATACGCTGGCGGAACTCATCAGACCAGGTCGCGCCCGGCTCCAGCAACGCCTGCATCCTGGACTCGAAAGCACCGTTGTCAGAGCGCAGTGCCAGCGCATCAAAGAATTCGTCCTGCCAGGCAAGCCGCTGCTCCAGGCTCATTTCAGCGGTTGACTTGAGCTCGGTCGCCCACTGTTTGAGCCGTTCACGCTGAAGCATGGATGGGCGGCCGGAGAAGCGGCGCATGCCGCGCTCCATGGCCTGTACCTGGTTGGCCTGGCGCTCGGCCGCCGTCACCTCGATACTCTCCTCGATGATTTCCTCGTTGCGCTCATCGAAACTCGCGCGCAGGGCAACAATCTGCTCATCGTTCAGGCTGGCCAGAAATTCGACGATATCAGGTTGAGCGCGCTCGGCCAGTTCGCGCCCGAAGGCGGCCAGCTGCTCGCCATGTCCGCGCAGCACCTCGACATTGATTGCCTCGTCGGCGACGTCTGAATCGACTGCTCGAAGAAAGGAGACATATTGTGGCAACTGGCTGCTGCAGTGCCACAGCAGCTTCTCATCCAGCGCGGTTCGCACCGACAGCTCCTGCTCGGCATCCAGGCTGACCTGGTTGTTGATCCAACGCATCATCAGCCAGTCGAGGTTGTTGTAGGCGCTGCGCACGCCGCAGCCGGCCACGACCAGGGCCAGCAGAGCGACGATAATGATTTTCGATGCAGACTTCATGGCTAAAGTGTAGCGCCGGGCCTGTGAAAACCCCCTGGACGACGGAGAATCGGTATAGTCGTTGCAGTTCTCCCTACTTGCCAAGCATGAACCAGCGCTGCCCATGGTGCGGAGACGATCCGCTCTACCAGGCCTACCATGACGACGAATGGGGCGTTCCGGTGCACGATGACCGGCGTTGGTTCGAATTTCTGCTGCTTGAAGGTGCCCAGGCCGGACTGGCCTGGATCACCATACTGCGCAAGCGCGAGGGCTACCGCCGGGCGTTTGCCGGTTTCGACCCCGAGCGGGTGGCTCGCTTCGATCAGCAGCAGATAGACCAGTTGCTGACCAATCCCGGCATCGTTCGCAATCGCCTGAAGGTCGCCAGCGCGGTCAGCAATGCCCGGGCCTTCCTCGCCGTCCAGGAGCAGTACGGCAGCTTCGATGACTATATCTGGGGCTGGGTCGACGGCCAGCCCATTGTCAACCACTTCCAGCAGATGGCCGAGGTGCCGGCATTCACTCCGCTGGCCGAAAGCTTGAGCAAGGATCTGAAAAAGCGCGGCTTCCGCTTCGTCGGCCCCACCATAGTCTATGCCCTGATGCAGGCCACCGGGATGGTCAATGACCATCTGGTAGGTTGTTATCGGTGGACAGAGTTGGGTGGCGGGGAGGGGTAGGTTTCGGTTTCAGGTTTCAGGTTTCAGGTGCAAGGGGCAAGGGGCAAGGCTCAGGGTCCAGAGAAGGCCATCCCTATTCTCTTTTCGATTGACCCCTCTCTGCCAAATCCACATAAGCACATTCGATCAGAGCAGACGCTTCAATGCCTAGCCGCTTCATCAGCAACTCGGCTTCGCGCTGGCCTTGTTCCGGCGACTCATCGGCGGCGGTCAACACCACCTCCAGTTCCATGAAGTCGCCGAGGCCTTCAACCCGGTCCAGGTGAATGCGGGTGCGCCCGACCAGGTACAGGCGACGCTGCTTGCGTACCCGACCGGTCTCGCCCCAGGCCAGGCTCAGCACCCGACGCAGTTGCCCCGGTTCGGCAGTCGGTGCGATCTCGTAAAACGAAGTCTTGGGACCGACCTGGTCACCACGCTCGTAGTAGATCAGCTCTCCGCTTCCATCGCCGAAATCTCGCAGCTTCAGCCGGCCCCTTGGGGTGGAAAAAAAGCTGTCATCCTGAAAGATCTCAGTGGGCCCGCTGTCAGCCAGCGCCCGCACCCTTTGCTCCAGGTTGGCCGGATCACCAACCCGGGCCTTGATCTCGACATTGCGACTCACGACGACAATCTCCTCTGTTTCCCAAAGCTTTTCTGGCCAAAATCCCACTCCGCCCGGCGACGTTCAGCCACACAGTCATGAAAAGCCCAAGACAACAATTGACGTTTCTGGAGGTTGGGGAGCGTTGCCTGGCTGCCAGTCACTATCAGATCCGCTCTGTGACCGCAGCTGCCTCTTTCAGTGTGCGCCTTTCACTGGCTGGGGAGGCGTCGGCACCGGCTATTCCTTTCTTCTGGACGGAGGCAGTGGTGATCCGGGCTCCGCTTCATAAAGAGAATGCAAGGCCAGTCACTATCGAGATTGGTTAAGCTCACAATCCGGCGTCTGCAACTCAGCAGTTTTCAAGAATTGTTCGGGCTAGTGGGCCATGCAACAACGGTTAGAGTAATCATGAATATTTTGACGTATTTTCTACTTCTACACGCTGTGGTAATTGCATTAGCGGCGGTGGTGGTGCTTCCCTTGGCGTTGTGGGCCGGGAAGAAGTGGCCCTCGCAGCGTCATCGGGAGCTCCGTCGCGCCTGGATGATGGGCATTGCCATTGGATTTTACCTGGGCTTGGGCACCGTATGGATAGGCGGCATGCTCGGCAGCCTGATCGGTCCAACGTTGACCTGAGCTACCAGCGGTGGTAGGCCGGGTGGCCTGGCTCTACCGCGACGAACTTGCCGACACAGTGGTCGCAGAGCTTGTCATTGCCATAAAGCCAGCCTTCCACGGTCACGACCTTGCCGTCCGACTCGACGACCCTGGCTTCCAGGCGCAGGGGGCCGTCGGTGGGGGTGGGTCGACGCAGCTTGATGGTGTACTCCATGGTCACGGTGCAAGGCGGTCGCTCCAGCTGGCCGGTTTCCATCAAGTGCCAGGCCGCGGTCCAGTTGCAGTGACAGTCCAGCAGCGAGCCGATAATGCCGCCGTTGAGCACGCCCGGAAAGGCTTCATGGTGCGGCTCGGGCGTCCAGTCGGCCACGACCTTGTCGCCGTCGACGAAAGAGCGAATACGCAGCCCTTTTTCGTTGGCCGGCCC
>SLQY01000149.1 GCA_007131235.1 Wenzhouxiangella sp. | reverse complement strand
CCCTTTGGCCCTTTGGCCCTTTGACCGCTCTTCCCTCTTTCCTTCTACCCCTCTTCCCCACTCCCCGCGCAGCCAATCTTTCCGAGCAGCGCCTTCTGCCGAGCAGCCCGTTTGCGATCAGGATCCGACACAACCGGGACCGCCGCAACGGCTGCGCAATACGCTTCCGGGAAATCGTGGTAGCGGGCGCCGGCCAGGACCAGGTCTCGGTACCAGTCATAGGGTTTGCTGTCGGCGGCGCGCCAGTGGCTGGGACTCAAGTAGGTCAGGGCGGGTTGCTCGCGCCGGTCAAGAACCAGGTCCAGCCAGAAGGTTTCATAGCCGCGGCCGACGCCCTCGAAGCGGTCGAGTGTGATGTACTGGCTGCGGTCCAGTTCGAATACCGCGCCCCAGGCCTGGTGCTGGCTGGCTGGCGCTGCGCGCAGGTTGGCCTTGGTCGAGCCATCGGAGCCGCGCTTGTCAAAACACAGCCGCCAACCGGGCAACGCGACTTTTCCCAGGCACTGGACGGGACCCAGGCGAGCTTCCAGGCGGGCCGGGTGAAGGTTGGAGCCGTAGGCCAGGTAGTGGATCGTGGTTGGCTTCAAACCAGGCCGCGGGGACGAAACAGGCGGTCGTGCAGGCTGAGCGCGTAGCGATCGGTCATACCGGCCACATAGTCCAAAGCCTGGGTCAGCGGCTCGGCATCGGCGATGCGGTAGCTGTCCGGGATGTCGTCCGGGTGGGCCAGCAGGTGTTCGACCAGTTGATGAATGACACCGCGCGCGCGCTCAGCCTGGGCCTCGGCTTCCGGGCGCAGGTAGACGCGCTCGAACATGAACTCGCGAAAGCGCTTCATCGCCAGCATGATGTCGGCATCCATGGCCAGCCGGCCGCGCTTGCAGGATTCGTCGATGACCGCCTCGATCATCACGTTGATCCAGCTGCCACCGCTGACCGGACCGAGCACATCGACGATTTCACCGGGAATGTCCTCGACCCGAATCACCCCCGCGCGCAGCGCATCCTGAAGATCATGGTTGAGATAGGCGATTCGATCGGCGAATCGGCAGGCCCAGCCTTCGGAGGTATGCGGCGGTGGCTTGACGCGCCAGGTGTGGGCGCGAATGCCGTCGAGAACCTCCCAGCTCAGGTTGCAGGGCTCGAGCACTTCGAAGATCCGAACGCCTTGCTCCGAGTGCATCCATTCGCGCCCATCGACATATTCCGACAAGGCTGCCTCGCCGGTGTGTCCGAACGGGGTGTGGCCACAGTCATGAGCCAGGCAGATGGCTTCGGTCAGCACTTCGTTGAGACCCAAGGCCACGGCCAGCGCCCGCGCCACCTGGGTGACCTGCAAGGTATGGCTCATGCGGGTGACGAAGTGATCACCTTCCGGATTGATGAACACCTGGGTCTTGTGCTTGAGACGGCGAAACGCCTTGGAATGCAGCACCCGGTCGCGGTCGCTCTCGAATTCGGTGCGATAGGGATCCGGGTCTTCGCGGCGGGCGCGGCCACGTGAATCCACCGAACGGGTTGCCAGCGGCGACAGCAACTGCTCCCTGGCCTCGCGCTGCTCGCGGATGACCGGCTGCAGGGGCATGACTTGTTCGGCAACTTCACTCATACCCTGGATTCTACAGTTTGTCCCTGACAGCCGCGTTAAAACCAATCAACACCTCGCCGGCGGTCTCGAACACCGGCCGCTTGATCAGGGTCGGCGAGGCAATCAGAATCGCCGCCGATTGCGCTGGATCCATGGCCTGCTCGCGCTCGGCCTCCGCCAGGCTTCGCCAGGTCGTGGAGCGGCGGTTGACCAGGGTTTCCGGGCCGACAGCAGCCAGCCAGCGCGCCACGGTGGCGGCGGTCAGACCGTCTACGCGCAGATCATGCCACTGATATTCCCGCCCCTGCTCATCGAGCCAGCGCCGGGCCTTGCGACAGGTGTCGCAGGACTTGATGCCATACACCTTCATGCCTCACCGCCGGCCCGCAGCAGCTCATTGACCGAGGTCTTGGCCCGGGTCTTCTCGTCGACCTGCTTGACGATAACGGCCGCATACAGGCTGTGGCTGCCGTCAGCGGCCGGCAAGGTGCCGGAGACCACTACCGACCCAGCCGGCACCCGGCCGTGAATGATTTCGCCGGTAGCGCGGTTGTAGATGCGCGTGGACTGACCGATGAAGACCCCCATGCCGATCACCGAGCCGCGCTCGACAATCACGCCTTCGACCACCTCCGAGCGAGCGCCGATAAAGCAGTCATCTTCAATGATGGTCGGATTGGCCTGCAGCGGTTCAAGTACACCACCAATGCCAGCGCCTCCCGAAATGTGAACGTTGCGCCCGATCTGGGCGCAGGAGCCGACCGTGGCCCAGGTGTCGATCATGCTGCCGGCCCCGACGAAGGCGCCGATATTGACATAGCTGGGCATCAGAACAACATCACGACCAATATGCGCCCCCTGGCGCACGGTTGCCGTTGGCACGATGCGCGCACCGCTGGACGCCGGCGGGTCAACCTCGTCAGCAAAGCGCAAGGCCACCTTGTCAAAGTAGTGGCTGATACCGCCGGCCATGTCGCGGTTGGCGGTGATACGGAAATGCAGCAGGATGGCCTGCTTGAGCCAGCCGTGAACAATCCAGCCGTCAGCACCGGGCTCTGCGACGCGCAGCGTGCCTTGCTCCAGGCCTTTGAGGCAGGTATCGATGGCACCGCGCAGGTCGCCGTCGACACGACCGGGAGCCAGCTCGGCCCGGCCATCCCAGGCCTGCTCGATGGTCAGGCGAAGTTTTTCGGTTTCATTCAGCATGTTCAGATTGATGTTGGTCCAGAAATCATTTGCGATCGAGCCGTTCGCGCAGCTCGGCTTCCAGCGCCTTGCAGGCACTGCTGGTCAGCGCCGTACCTGAGCCATCGGCAATCAGGAAAATGTCCTCGACCCGCTGACCGAAGGTGGCCACGCGGGCGTCAATCAGGCGCACGCCCTGGCTGACCAGCGCCTCGGCAATGGCCGAGAGCAGCCCCGGGCGGTCGGTCGCGGCCACTTCAAGCACGGTCAGTCCATCCTGTTCACGCAGGCTGATCTCGGCTCTTCCCATGAACGGCTGCAGGCGGCGCGGGACCGGGCGCGGCGGCAAGGGCCTGACCGTCTTGGTGCCCAGTTGTTCAGCCAGAAAAGCTTTCAGGCGCGCGCCGTCGGATCGGTTCAACGGCTGGGCATTGGCGTCCATGACCTGGAATACATCCCAACTCCTGGCCGGCTCTGCCTGGGTGGTGACAACGCGGGCAGCGAGCACGTTGAGCTGCATGCGATCAAGCTCACGGGCGACCACCGCGAACAGTCCGGCGAAGTCCTCGGCATGGACAAACACCTCGGAGATACCCTTGTGATCGAGGTTGCGACAGGCGACCAGCGGCAGGCGATTGGCCGCCAGCACCTCGCCCGTGGTCCAGACCAGTTGCTCGGCATCCAGGCGCAGGAACGCTGCTGGCGGCAGCTCGGTCCACAGCGCCTCGACGTCGGCTCGCTCCGCGCCGATCTCCTCCAGGGCAGACAGCGCCTCCTGCCGGGTTTCTTCAACGCTGGTCTGGCGATCGACCGGATGCTCCAGGCCGCGCCTGAGCGCATCACTGGCGGCCTGGTAGAGCTCCCAGAGCAGGCTGTCCTTCCAGGAATTCCAGAGCTTGGGGCTGGTCGCGGCGATATCGGCCACGGTCAGGATAAACAAGTGATCAAGCCGCCGCTGGTTGCCGACCAGGCCGGCAAAACGGTTGACGACCTCGGGATCGGAAATGTCTTCGCGCTGGCTGGTTCGCGACATCAGCAGATGCTCGCGCACCAACCAGACCACCAGATCGCGATCGTCCGAGGCCATGTCGAGCTGGTCGACAAAAGCCCTGGCATCCTCGGCCCCGAGTTCGGAATGATCGCCACCCCGGCCCTTGGCGATATCGTGAAACAGTGCGCCCAGGTAGAGCACCTCGGGCCGTTCGATCCGCTCAAACACCTCGATGGCATGTCCGAACGACTCGGGATCCTTGCCCAGGGCAAAACGGCGCAGGTTGCGGATCACGAACAAGGTGTGCTGGTCGACCGTGTAGACGTGGAAAAGGTCGAACTGCATGCGCCCGGTGATCTGGCCAAACGGCGGCAGCAGCGCGCCGAGCACCCCGTAGCGGTTCATCCGTGCCAGCTGGCTGTAGACCAGGCGCGGGCTGCGCAGCAGTTTCAGGAACATGGCCAGGATGGCCGGGCTGCTGCGATAGTCCTCGTCGATAAGGTAGAGATGCTCGCGCACCAGGCGGATGGTGGCCGCCCTGACCCCGCGAATCTCCGGATTGTCCGACAGTACCAGGAACAGGCGCATCAAGAGCTCGGGGCGATGGACGAAGGCATGGGAGTCCTTCAATTCCAGGTACCCGTGGCGCAGCCGAAAATCCTCGTCAATATCGGCCGACGGTAAATGCTTGCGCCCGGTCAACAGCTCTTCGTCGAAACTCTGCAACAGGCGTTCATTGAGACGTGCCAATTGCATGACCGATCGGTAATAGCGCTGCATGAATTGCTCGACGCACTGGTTGCCATGCTCGCAGCTGCCAAAGCCGAACAACTCGGCCAGCTTTCGCTGGTACTCGAACAGCAATCGCTCTTCGGCTCGTCCGGCCAGCTCGTGCAGCGCCCAGCGCACTCGCCACAGGTAATCCCGGCCTTCGACCAGGTCTTCAAGCTCTCGCTCACTCAGAAAACCATGCTCGACCAGTCCATGCAGCGTCGAGGTGCCGAAATGCCGATGAGTGACCCAGGCAATCATCTGCACGTCGCGCAGGCCGCCTGGTCCTTCCTTCAGATTGGGCTCCAGGTTGTAGATGGTGTCCTCGAACTGGGCGTGGCGCTGCTCCTGCTCGACACACTTGGCAGCATAGAACTGGTCGGCCGGCCACAGTGCCGGTGGATCAGTGGCCTCGCGCATCGCCAGGTGAAGCCGACCGGCCCCGGACAGCAGGCGCGACTCCATCAGGTTGGTCGCCACGCCAACATCATTGCGGGCCTCCTCGATGCACTCGGCAACCGTGCGCACGCTCTGCCCCGGATGCAGGTCGGCATCCCACAGCACCTGAATGAAGCGCTCCAGGCACTGGTTGAGCGCTTCACTGTCCCCGGCCGACGCATCGCCGCGCAAGATCAGCAAATCGACATCCGAATGCGGATGCAGCTCACCACGGGCGAAGCCACCAACCGCGCACAGGTCAAGCTCGGCCTTGGCCGGCACCAGCCGCTCCCAGGCAATCAGCACCAGTTGTTCAAGCACCCAGGCGCGGGCGTGAACCAGCTCGCGAATATCGGTATCTGCCGCGAACGCCTTGAACAAGGCGTCGTCGGCATCGCTGCGCGCCTGGCGCAGCTCGGCAGCAAGCACCTGCGCGTCGCCGGGCAGTTCCAGCAATGCCGGCAGGTCAAGGCAGTGGCGCGTCGCCGGAACGGCGTTGAGGCGCTCGATCACAGCGGGTCTTCAGGCAGCCGGGTCAGAACGTCGAAACCATCGCTGGTGACCGCCAGCGTGTGTTCCCACTGCGCTGACAGCGAGCGATCACGGGTAATGACCGTCCAGTCATCCGGTAACAGCCGCGTGGCCGCCTTGCCGAGGTTGATCATCGGCTCGATGGTGAAGGTCATGCCTTCTGCCAGGGTCAGTCCCTCGCCCGGTCGGCCGTAGTGCAAAACTTGCGGTGCTTCATGGAAAATCCGACCGATGCCGTGGCCACAGTACTCTCGAACCACCGAGCAACGCTCGCCCTCGGCATAGGTCTGGATGGCGTGACCGATATCGCCCAGGGTGACCCCGGGCCGGACCATTTCGATGCCGATCTTCATCGCCTGGTGGGCAACCTCGCAAATCCGTCGGGCCTTGACCGAGGGTTCACCCACATAGAACATCTTGCTGGTATCACCGTGCCAGCCGCCCTGGATCACGGTCACGTCAATATTGACGATATCGCCGTTTTTCAGCACCTTGTCGCCGGGAATGCCGTGGCAAACCACATGGTTGACTGACGTGCAGATCGATTTCGGGAAGCCGCGGTAATTGAGGGGTGCCGGAATGGCCTTGAGTTCCTCGACGATGAATTCGTGGCAGATTCGGTCAAGCTCGCCGGTGGTCACGCCGGGCTGAACGTGGTCGCGGATCATGCGCAATACGCTTCCGGCCTGCTGTCCGGCGATACGCATGGCCTCGATTTCGTCGGCGGTCTTTATATGAATTCCGTGGTTCATCGGGATAGTTTGACTGTAAAGGCTTCTGGAGGAGTCTATCTCAGCTCTTGACATGGTGGCGGCCACGCGGTTTTTCCACGAACAATTGACATCCATGCCTTCTGGCACGTTCGCCAGGAATTGCTTTCTGGCACCATGAGCAATTATTAATACTAAGGAGTCGACGAAAGTCGATGATGGAAAAAGCACTGAAATTTGGCTTGCCGCCGCTGTTGATCATCATCGCGCTGTTTCTCGTCATCCAGGCCGCGAAGAATCGACCGCAGCCGGAAGAACGCGAAGTAGCCCCGACTGCGATGCTGGTCGACACCATATCGCCGGAAGCCGGGGTGGCCAATTTCGTCGTCCAAGCCCAGGGCACGGTCCAGCCGCGCACCCAGACCCAGGTGGCAGCCGAGGTTGGTGGCCGGATTGTGGCGGTATCCGATGACTTTGTCGCCGGCGGTTTCTTTCGCGCCGGTGACGTTCTGGCCGAAATCGATCCCAGCGACTATGAAGCTGCCCTGCTCCAGGCCGAGGCAGACCTGTCCTCGGCCAGGGCCCGTCTTTCCGATGAACAGGCCCGTTCGGACCAGGCCCGCCAGGACTGGCAACGCCTGCACGGCAGCGAACGCGAGCCCGGCGAGCTGGTACTGCGCCTACCCCAGGTGGCCGGCGCCCAGGCGGCAGTGCAGGCGGCCGAAGCGGCGGTCTTGCGCGCCCGGCGCAACCTTGAGCGAACCCGAATCCGGCTGCCCTACGATGGCATGGTGCGCAGCCGCCAGGTGAATCTCGGCCAGTTCGTTTCACCGGGCAGTATCCTCGCTGTCACTTTCGCCGTCGATGTGGCCGAGGTTCGTCTGCCGTTGTCCGACCAGGACATGGCATTTCTCGATGTGCCCCGTCCCGGCCGGAATGACCGGCCACCGATGTCGGTCCGGCTCAGTGGCACGGTGACCGGCCAGCGCGGCGAGTGGCAGGGATGGCTGGTGCGTACCGAGGGCGTGGTCGAGGAAAGCAGCAGGTTGAACTTCATCGTCGTCCAGGTCGAGGACCCCTACGGCCTGCTCGAAGGAGAACGACGATTGCCGCTGATCATGGGTACCTTTGTCCAGGCCGAAGTGCAGGGTCGCTCTGCCGAAGGCCTGATGGTGTTGCCCCGATCCGCGCTGCGTGAGGGCGATTCAGTTTACCGGGTCGACGCCGACAGCCGGCTGGATATTCGCCGGGTGCAGGTCATGCGGGCAACGCCCGATCGGGTCTATATCTACAACGACCTGGCTGCCGACGATCAGATCGTGACCACGGCAATATCCGCCCCCATTCCCGGCATGAACCTGCGCGTGCGCCAGGTGGAACCCACCGAACCCGCGCTGCGCGTGCTGCCGGCCGATGAAACGATCAACCGCGTCGACGAGCAGCCATGACCTCCGAACGCAACTGGTACGGCAACATCATCGCCTGGTTCGCTCACAACCCGGTTGCTGCGAACCTCTTGATGATCTGCCTGCTGGCCGGTGGCGCTTACACCGCCATTACCATCACCAAGGAAATCCAGCCGCGCATCGAGACCAATTACGTCACCGTGACCGTACCCTACCGGGGCAGCACGCCGCGCGATGTGGAACAAGGTGTGCTGATCAAGATCGAGGAGGCGATCCAGGACCTCGAGGGCATCGAAGAAATCATCTCGACGGCGCGCGAGGGCGCAGGCACGGTCAGGGTCGAAGTCGCCCCGCGCTACGACGTGCTGGAGGTCATGGAAACCATCCGCGCGCGCGTCGATGGCATCGCCACCTTTCCAGCAGAGACCGAGCGTCCCATCTACGAACGCAACACCTGGTCGCAGGAGGTGATCTGGGTATCGGTTTTGGGCGAGGTCGAGGAGCGCACCCTCAAGGAGGCGGCGCGCCAGATCCGCGATGACATCACCGCCCTGCCTTCCGTGACCCGGGCCGAACTGACCGGCGCCCGCCCCTACGAAATCGGCATAGAGGTTCGCGAAGAGACCCTGCGCGCATATAACCTGACCCTGGGCGAGGTCGCCCAGGCGATCCGCCGGTCATCGCTGGACCTGCCCGGCGGACGCATCCAGACCGCAGGCGGCGATATCCTGGTGCGAACCGTGGGCCAGGCCTACGTTGGCCGGGATTTCGAGGAAATCGTCGTTCGCACCAATCCCGATGGCAGCCGGGTGACGGTGCGCGACGTTGCAACGGTCAGGGACGGGTTCATCGACCGCGAGTTCTACGTTCATCACAATGGTCAGCCCGCTATCGCGATCCGGGTTCTCAGCGTTGGCGAGCAAAATGCGCTGGCCGTTTCCCGCGAGGTACGCGAGTACATCGACCGCATGCAGCAGACACTGCCTGCGGGCATCAGCGTGGAATGGTGGGCCGACATTTCCTACTACCTCCAGGGTCGCCTGGAAATGATGGCCAAGAACCTGCTGGCCGGCGCGCTGCTGGTCTTTCTTATCCTGACTTTGTTTCTGCGCCTCAAGCTGGCGTTCTGGGTAATGGTCGGCCTGCTGGTCGCCTTCATGGGCGCGCTGTGGCTATTGCCAACCGTCGGGGTCACCATCAACCTGATCAGCCTGTTCGGCTTTCTGGTTGTTCTTGGGATTGTCGTCGACGACGCGATCATCATGGGGGAGTCGGCCTACACCGAGATTCGCAGCAAAGGACATTCCGTGGAGAACGTGGTCAATGGCGTGCACAAGGTCGCCATCCCCGCCACTTTCGGCGTATTGACCACCATCGCGGCCTTTCTACCCATCCTGCTGGTGTCGGGCGTACAGGGCCAGTTCTTCGCCGCGATCGGCTGGGCGGTCGTTCTTTGCCTGCTGATGTCCCTGGTCGAATCCAAGCTTATCCTGCCCGCCCACCTCGCCCATATGCGGGTGAAACGCTACGAAAGCGACACCTCCAATCGCCTGGTTCGCTTCCAGCGCGGTTTTTCCGACAACCTGTATCGCTTCGTCGACAACATTTACCTGCCCAGCCTGCGCGTGCTGCTGCGCCGGCGCTACCTGGCCCTGGCCGGGTTCCTGTCGATCCTCATCCTGTCGGTTGGCCTGATTGTCGGCGGCGTTGTTCGCTATGTGCCCTTCCCCGACTTCGCGGGTGATTTCATGCGCGTCAACCTCGAGATGAATGAGGGGACACCAGCCCACATTACCCACGCCAACATGGACCTGTTGACCCAGGCGCTGGGCGAAGTCGACCAGGAAATTCAGGTGGAAAAAGCCTTTTCGGCGCCTGTTGTCCGCACCATCTTTGCCTGGTCAGGCTCGGACACCAGCGGTGGCATGCTGGTCGAACTGAATCGAGACGAATCCAATCGGGTCTCGACCGCCGAGCTTGAACGGCGCTGGCGCGAACAGGTTGGAGAATTGCCCGGCGTCCGCGGCCTGCGCATTGGCGGCGCAGGTGGGCCCGGCGGTGACGGTCCCGATCTCAACTTCCAGCTCGTCGGCCGCGATCTGAACCAGCTCCAGGATGCGGCAGCCGCCCTGGAACAGCGCATCCGTTCCTACAACGGCACTTTCGACATTCGCAACTCTTACGAGGGTGGCCTGCGCGAACTCAGGCTCAATATCCGGCCCGAGGCAGAAGCGCTCGGCCTCTCCCAACAGGACCTGGCCCGTCAGGTTCGGCAGGCCTTTTTCGGTGAAGAGGTCCAGCGCATCCAGCGCGGCCAGGATGATGTGCGGGTCATGGTGCGCTATCCGCGTGACCAGCGGCGTTCCGAGGGTTACCTGGAGGACATGCGGATTCGCACCCCCGGCGGCGATGCCGTGCCCTTTGCGGCGGTTGCCGATGTCGAGCTGGGGTCAAGCCCCTCCATCATCCGTCGATTCGATCGCGAACGCTCCATCAGCGTGACCGCTCGTGTCGACAAGGACCTGGTCGAACCCGGTCGCATTGCATCCGAACTGCGCGAAACCCACCTGCCCAATATCCTGGCCAACTACCCCGATGTTCGCTACCGCCTGGGTGGTGCTACTCGAAGCCAGCAGGACCTGCAGCGCGAACTGCTGTGGGGGACCTTGTTCGCCCTGTTCCTGATCTATGCCCTGATCGCCATTCCGCTGAAGTCCTACCTGCAGCCGCTGCTGATCATGTCGGTGATCCCCTTCGGCATGATCGGCGCCGTCGTCGGCCACTGGATACTGGGTATGCCGATCAGTCTGCTGAGCCTGTTCGGCATCATTGCCCTGGCCGGGGTCGTGGTCAACGACAGCCTGATCCTGGTTGATTTCGTCAACCGTCATCGCAAGGGCGGCGAACAGCGAATCGACGCGGCAATCAAGGCCACGCGGGCCCGATTCCGAGCCATCATCCTGACTTCCATGACCACGTTTCTCGGACTGGCCCCGATCATCTTCTTCGAAACCAGCCTGCAAGCCCAGATCGTGGTACCCATGGCCACCTCGCTGGCATTCGGTATCGTCTTCGCCACCATCATCACGCTGGGGCTGATTCCAATTCTGTACCTGATCGGTGATGACTTTGTGCGCTTTCTACAGCGGATTCGAGGCCACGAAGAGAGCGGCATGGTTAGCACCACGGCGAGTCATTTGCGGGGCTGAGCAGCCGCTTCAGAAAAACATTGGAACCACCGAAGGCACCGAAAACACCGAATCTGAAAACTGAACTTTTCGGTGTCTTCGGTGCTTTCGATGGTTTCATGTTTTTGATCCCGAATGCCTGGTGCCAAATAGCCAGTCGCCGATGGGGTAGGTGATGTTGAAATTGGCGTGGGCCATGAGGTCGGTGCGGTGATGGGTATGATGGAGGCGCCGCAGACGCTTGAGAAACGGCAACCGCAGGATGGCTGAATCGTCGGGTAGATGGTAGGCCAGGTGAAGCAGCTCGTAGTTCATGTAGTAGCCCAGGGCAACGATGACGAACAGCCAGGCGACATTGGCGGTGGTGAGCCAGGCCAGCAGCAATCCCAACGGCAGGGCGAAAGCGCCGAAGAAAAATACCATCAGAATGGCTGGAAACAGCACCACCTTGCAGTCGCGCCAGCCTTCCAGGGCCATGGATTGGTCAGTGAAGAAGCGATGATGCTGGCCGGCATGGCGACGGTAGATCAGGCCCAGCCCCGGGACTTTCCTGTGCATGACAAAGCGATGGCCGACGTATTCAACCAGGTTCGCATAGAGAAATGCCAGTGGCAACGTCAGCCACTCCAGGGGCTGAACGGAGTCGAGCTGGGCGATGCAGAACGCGATTCCGCCAAGACTGAAGGTCACGGCAAAGGCCAGGTGGGCCTGGCCAATATAAGCTGGCCCGATGTGCTTGGCGCGGTACTGATCCCGGTAAGCGGCATTTTCGCTCATCGTGGTCAAGCATGCCATCATCGGCCAGTATCGGCAACATCGCTCAAAGCGACGGTCCGGGCGAGGATTGGTAACATTGATCCGGCATCACGGCTAGAATCCTGCTATGAATGAACGATCTTCTGCGCTGAAGGACAAGAGCATTTCGCTGGTTCTGGGCTCGGGCGGCGCACGCGGACTGGCCCATATCGGCGCCATTGCCGAACTCAGGCGGGCCGGTGTTCGGATCGAGGCAATCTCCGGCAGCTCCATGGGCGCACTGGTCGGCGGTATCTACGCCGCCGGCAAGCTCAAGGCCTACCAGGACTGGGTATGCGAGTTGCGCCAGCCGGATGTACTCTCATTGCTGGACTGGAACTTCTCCGGCGGCGGTTTCTTCAAGGGCCGCAAGATCATCGCCAAGCTCGAGGAACTGGTCGGCGAGCTGAATATCGAGGATTTGTCGGTTGATTACACCGCTGTCACCGTGGATCTCGACCAGGGCCGTGAAATCTGGCTGGACAGGGGCCCCTTGTTCGACGCCATCCGAGCGTCGATCGCGATCCCCGGCGTTTTCACACCCCACCGATACCGTAACCGGACCCTGGTCGACGGTGGCTTGCTCAACCCCATTCCCATCGCCCCGACCCTGCGCTGCATGACCGACTTGACCGTGGTCGTCGATGTCAATGGCAAGGAAGACACCAGCCTGGCGCAGCCCGACGATGACGGGGAATCCGACAGGCCTGATCCCGGTGACGATGACGCAGAAGCACGGGCAGTCGGCGCCGGCCTGATGGACAAGCTCAGGGATTTCATGGACAGCTTCTCCCAGGATCGCAAGCCGACCGAAAGTCAGCCAGGCCTGCTGGCGGTGATGATGCGCTCGCTGGATGTCATGGAAGCGGCCATCACCCGGCAACAACTGGCCAGCTTTCAGCCCGACCTGGTCATACGGATACCGAAGAATGCCTGTATGGTGCATGAGTTCCACCGCGCCCGCGAAGTCATTGAACTGGGCTCGGAGCTGGCACGTCGCGCCATCGACCAATACAGGCCGCCCCGAAGCGGCCCCATGGAGAAAGAAAAATGAACGACGACAATGAAGCGCTTTTCGATGATGCCGCCGATGCAGTGGTCGATCTTGGCAATCGCCTGGCCGAGCAGAACCCGGAAGCCGATCCCTGGGCGCTGTCAGACGGACTGATCGCCGGGGCCGTTCAATTCTGGCTGTACGCGCATCAACCCCAGGACGACCCCAATCCGGATGACCTGATGACGGCTCGCGAACGTCTCGAGGAACTGGTCCAGCTGGTCATGCAATCGGCCGAGGAAAGCGAGTACCTGCACTCACCTCTGGATGTGGACGTCGGTCGCGCCTGAATCAGGCTCTGTTCATGCTGCGGCCAGATCGGTTTCAATACGCGCTCTGCCGGCCTCCTTGGCACGGTACATCAGCGCGTCAGCGCGTTTCATCAGGTCCCGTGAGCCTTCGTCAGGGCGTCGCGTAACCACGCCAAGACTGGCTGTCAGGTAATCCAGTTCGCCGATCTGGCTGGCCAGCCCGGCAATCCCGTCAAACAGTCGCCTCGCCTGGGCCAGGGCACCGTCGGCATCGGTATCGTTCAAGATGACCGCGAACTCCTCACCGCCCCATCGAATTGCCTGGTCCCGAGCGCGCTTGTCATCGCGCAGGTAAGCGCCCACCACGGCCAGCACTTGGTCCCCCACATCGTGTCCCAGGGTGTCATTGATCGCCTTGAAGCGGTCGATATCAAGCAACACCATACTCAAGGGCCTGTCGCGCTCCCGACTCAGCTTGATGGATTCATCCAGCGCAACCACCCCGGCCCGACGGTTGAGCAAACCGGTCAGCTCATCGGTACTGGCCAGGCGGGTCAGCCGCGCCTCCAGCTCTTTCCATTTGCTGACATCCATCATCGTGCCACTGAGCTGCACGGCGCGATCGCGCTCGTCGCGTTCGGTTACCCGCCCGCGTAACAACAGCCACATGTACCCGCCGGATCGTCGGCGCAGCCGAACCACCAGATCCATACCCTGGCTGGCCCCGGCCAGTTGAACCTGGAGCTGCTTCTGCAACGCGGGCCTATCGTCGGGGTGACAAAGCGCCATCACACTTTCGTCCCGACTATCAACCTCGTCCGGATGGTAGCCAAGAATGCGACTGGCCCGCCGGTCGAAATGCACCTCGCGCGACCGGACGCGCCAGTGCCAGAGACCCAAGTCGGCACCGGCGAGCGCCAGCTCAAGACTTGAACGGTTCTGCTCCAGGGCGCGTCGCGTTGTCCGCTCTTCGGTGACATCACGAGCCTGGGTCACCAGCACCGTGCCAAGCTCGGCATGATCGCGAACGATGGAGGCTCGAATGCGAACCCAGAGCACCGACCCATCTGGACGCTGGTACCGCTTCTCCAGATCAGTGGATTCGACCTCGCCGGAAAGCAGCCGATCCCGTTCCCGGTGACTGGCCGGAATGTCTTCGGGAACGGTGAGTTGGTCGTAACGGCGAATCAGCAGCTCGGGCCGCGTCATGCCCAGCATCCGGGAGAACTCCTCATTCACGTCCAACCACCGCCCCTTTTCGTCGAGCAGCGCCATTCCAATGGCGCACTGCTGGAAGGCCAGTGCCTGCAGGGTCATCCTTCTATCCCGGCCGGAATCCCGCTCACTGCCCTGTTCACTGGACGAATGCCCATGGTGACCAGCTTGGCGGCCGGCACCGGCCGAGGCACCGTCATCATGGCTGAGAGCGCTAGCAAATCTGTTCATACAGTCAGTCATGCAATGAATGTGCCAGAACGGTGAAACCGAGGCGTAATCAAGGTTTTCCCGGCTGGAACGAAGGCTGACACACGTAAACTCGAAGCCACTGGCGTCGAGTCAATGCCCTTCATTGCCAGGGATTGCCAGGGATTGTTGAGTATCCCGGCCGCAAGAACGCAGCCGGGCAGGCGATCAGCCTGAATCAGGGACGCTGGGCATCGCGCGCCGCCCGAAACTCGTTGCCGTCGAACCAGTTGGGCCAGGCTTCGCCATCGGCCAGTTCGCGACCAACGACATAGAGCAATTCCAGGTCCTCGCTGACACCGCGGAAATCCCAGTCAGGATTGAATTCATCGGCTGGCTTGTGATATTGAAGATCACGATACTCCAGGGCTCTTGCCATCCCGTACTCCCGGCCCTGTTCGCGATGCTCGACCCCACCCTTGGCGTAAAGCGCGGGAATGCCGGCTCGGGCAAAGTTGAAATGGTCGGATCGGTAGTAGAAGCCTGCTTCCGGGGTGGGCTCGGGCACCACATGCCTGCCCTGGTGTTCCACCGCCCTGGCGAGGATATGCTCCAGCTCGGATGAGCCATGACCAACCACGACCACATCATCAGTCGGTCCGATCAGGGTCATGGCGTCCATGTTGATTGCTGCCACGGTCTGGGCATGGGGAAAGACCGGGTTGTTGACGTAGTAGCGTGAACCCAGCAAGCCATACTCCTCAAGCGTCACTGCCAGGAAGAGCACGCTGCGACGAGGCTGCCCTGCCTGCTGATACAGCCGGGCAATTTCCAGCAACGCCGCCGTTCCGGAGGCATTGTCGATCGCCCCGTTGTAAATCCCGGACGAACCCGGCAAGGCCATGTTCCGGCCCAGGTGGTCCCAATGCGCCAGGTAAACGACAACTTCATCCGGTCTTTCACTGCCCGGGATTGCAGCCAGGACGTTGTAAGACACGCCTTCACGGACACGGTTGCGTACTTCGGCCGAGGCCCTGGCAGCAAGACTGACATAGCTGAAACCGGGACTGGCGGCCCGTTCCAGCTCGGCATCGAAATCAAGCCCGGCACGTTCAAACAGGGCGCGCGCGGCATCCAGCGTGACCCAGCCCTCCAGCGCCAACAAGGACTCAGGGCTGTCACCACCGAGTTCAAACTGAGCCCCGGACCAGGAATTGATCACCACATCCCAGCCGTAGGAAGCAGGCTCGGTATCGTGAACGATCAGGGCCGCTGCAGCACCCTGGCGTGCAGCCTCCTCGTACTTGTAGGTCCAACGGCCGTAGTAAGTCATCGCGCGACCGTTGAAAAGATCCGGATCGCCAGTGGCAAATCCGGGATCATTGACCAGCATGACTACCGTCTTGCCGGCTACATCGAGCCCGACATAGTCGTCCCAATCGTATTCCGGGGCCACGATGCCGTAGCCGACGAACACCAGTTCTGAATCCACGACGCCGTGAAAGTCAGCCCCTGGCCGCCGCGTACCAATGATCATCTGTTCCGGATAGGTCAACTCAAAAGAATCGTCACCGTCGACCAGCCGCAGGCTCGAGCGCTGCTCGGCAACCATTTCGGCCATGGGCACAGGCTGCAGGAAGCTGTCGCCATAGCCCGCTGCAAGACCCAGCTCGGCAAATTCTCTGACCAGGTAGTTGAGCGTCAGGCGCTCGCCGCGCGTGCCGGGCGCGCGGCCCTCGAATTCATCCGAGGCGAGCACTTGCAAGTGCGCTGCGTAACGATCTGCATCAATGCCGCCCTCGGGCACCTCGGGCAAGGCGCGCAGACCATTGTCGACGGTCGCCTCCGTCGCGGTCTGCTCGGGAACAACGGGCGTTTCTGGGGCCTGGCAGGCGACCAATACAAGCCCGGCGATGACGAGCAGGAAAAATCGTTGAATCAGCATTGTCGACTCTTTGCAAAAGCGAACAGGCCGGCATTGTAGCGTGTTGATGACCCGACGGTTACAAAATGCCAGCCTCAAAGGCCTTGAGAACGGCCCGGGTTCGATCACGAACGCCCATTTTCGACAACACGTTGGACACATGATTCTTGACCGTGCCCTCGGCCACGCTGAGCGCGTTCGCGATTTCCTTGTTTGAATAACCGCCGGCCATCAGGCGCAGTATCTCGGTTTCACGCTCGGTCAAGGGGTCGGGCTGCTCCAGGCTGGAAAACTCGGTACGGACCTGCCCCAGGCCCTTCAACAAGCGCTGGGTCACCGCTGGCTTCACGATGGTCTTGCCCTCGGCGACCGCACGCACGGCCGACAGAAGGTCTTCGAGTGCCACGTCCTTGAGCAGGTAGCCACGGGCGCCGGCTCGAATGCCGCTGAGTACGAGGTCGTCATCGTCGAAGGTGGTCAGAATGATGGTCGGTGGCAGGGCATCCGCTGCACCCAGGCTAGTGAGCACATCCAGGCCAGTACCGTTGGGCATGCGCATATCCAGCAGCAAAACGTCTGGCTGGATGGCCGGAATCGTCGCGATCGCGGACACACCATCCGCTGCCTCTCCCACCACATCGATATCATCCGCCAGTTCGAGCAGAGATCTCACCCCCTGGCGCACCAGGGTCTGGTCATCGACCAGCATTACTCTTATCATGCTGCACCCTCCTCGCCGGGCATCCACGCTCGAACCTGGAACCCGGCACCCGGAGCGGTGGAGATATCCAGCCGACCGCCCAATTCCTTGAGACGCTCACGCATGCCGTTCAGCCCGTTGCCCGGCATCAACTGCAAGACACCCTGGCCATCGTCACGGGCGCGCAGACTCAAACCCTCCTCGCCCGCTTCAAGAGAAATCCACAGATTGGCGGCCGAAGCATGACGCACGGCGTTGGTAATCAGCTCCTGGGCGCATCGCAGCAGAATCTGCGCTCGCCGTGGATCAGTCTGCGACAGCTTTTGGGGAATCTCCAGGTGCACATTGAGATCAGGGACACCTCGGGCCAGCATCTCGAGCGCCTCGCGCAAGTCCACCTGGCCGTCCCGGCGCATATCGCTGACTACCTCCCTGACATCCGATAGCAGCAAGCGAGAGATCGAAGCCGCCTGATCGACGTGCTGCTTGCTTTTGCCCTCGCTGACATGGCTCGCGACCTCGAGGTTCAGGGTGAGCGCAGTCAGGTGATGCCCGACCAGGTCATGCAACTCGCGAGAAATGCGGACCCGCTCTGCAATCCGCGTATTTTCAGCCAATAAAGACTGGGTGGCCAGGAGCTCGGAGTTGACCCTGCGCAACTCCGAGCGCGCCTGGACCTGCTTCATGGCGAGCAAGGACGCGATAAAGGGAAACAGGGTCAGTCCCAGGTTCATGATGAAAAAGACCAGGGCCAGCAACCAACTCCCGTCCGGGGTAAAGATGACCCAAACCCCGAACGCCATGGCCAGGAAAACAACCCAACCCACCCCCATGAACGCCGGCAACAGCCACGGCAACAGCGCCGCCACCACCATGGCCAGCAAGCTGCCGATGCCAGAACGAGTGAAGTAGCTCACCGCGAAGGCCGCGATCGAAAGCACAGCGAGCAGCAGGATTCGCTGCCACAGGGCGGAACGTCGCTGATCTCGAATGGCCGGGTGCAAATAGGCCAGCAGGAACAGGATGGCAGCCGACCACCAGCCAACTACCGCTTGACGAGTCGGTGCCTCGCTCATCAGCCACGGCAGCAAAGTGAGGACCAAGACTGCCATCAACCAGGTAAGCAAACCCAGGTAACGCATCCAGTCCAGTGGCTGAAGTTCACCCAGCTTCACTCGCGAATAACCGATATGCTTAGCCATCACGCTATTCTAAACGCCAGCCCACCACTGCGACCATGGGTGATAGGTCATGGATACGAAACCTGATGTACTTCGCCTGGAACCACGTTTTTTAGCTCCTGTGCGCCAACTCCTGCTCGAATACGGCCTGGAACTGACGCTGATTCCCGGGCCGGGAAAAATCCCGGGCAGTTACTGGGGCGAGCCCGAAGCGGGCCTGATTGCCACAAGGCTCTACGCCCGCCGTGACACACCGCTGCACTCCATCCTGCATGAAGCCGCCCACTTTGTCTGCATGGATACGCAACGACGCGAACAGCTCGACACCAACGCCGGCGGCGACTATGACGAGGAAAACGCAGTCTGCTATCTGCAGATCCTGCTGGCCGACCGAATCGGTGG
>SLQY01000102.1 GCA_007131235.1 Wenzhouxiangella sp. | reverse complement strand
CCTCGAATATGAGCGATGGCATAGACAAATCCGCGATCGACCAGGCTCAGAATGTCAGTGCTGAACGTCGGGTCGGAGCTGGCACCATAAGAGCCGTAGGCGTACTGGTACAGCGGCGCCGAGCCGTCGAGCGCAGTGTCACGGTGGTGCAGCAGTGAAACCGGCACCCGCTCACCGTCGCGCGCCGTCACCCACAAGCGCTGGGTCACGTAGTCAGCCGAATCGAATCCGCCCGGCACCTCGTTCTGCTTTAGCAGCTCGCGCTCGCCGCTGGCCACATCGATTTCCCAGGTCTGCATCGGTGTGGTCAGCGAGGTGTAGATGAAGCGCAGGCGCGGGCTGTCCTGGTCGCTGTTGCCGCTGAGGTAGGCGGCATAGGCTGGCTCGTCGAAGCTCAGGATGTCTGATTCGCCGCTGTCCCAGTCGTGAATGCGGATTCGGCGCAAACCATCAGAACGCTCGCTGACGGCAAGAAAGCCGTGCATGGCATCGAAACCGTGGATAAATACGTCCTCATCGTGTGCAATCACATCCTGCCAGGCGTCGCGGTTGGCGTGCTCGTCCAGACCTGCCTGCATGATCCTGAAATTGGGTGCCTGGTAGTTGCTGCGAATGATCCAGCGATCACCGAGGTGATCGACCTGGTATTCGTGGTCACGCTGCCGCGGAAAGAACACGGCGAACTCCCCCTCGGGTTCGGTGACCGGCAGCACGCGCATTTCGGATGACACCGTCGAGCGCAGGTAAATCATCACGTACTCGTTCGAGCCGGCGCGGCCAATACCGGTGTAGAAGGCGGTATCGTCTTCCTGGTAAACCAGCTCGCCCTCGCCCGGGGTTTCGGCGTCCAGGTCCAGCCGGAGAACCTGCCAGGATCTGAGCGTATCAGGATGGTTGGAGACAAAATACAAAAAGCGATCATCGCCGCCCCAGGTCAGGCTGGACACGCCGCTGATACCGGTTTCGCGGATGCTGCCATCGCTTAAATCCTTGATGCGGATGACGAACTGGCGCCGACCCACGGTATCTTCCAGCCAGGCCAGGTAGCGCCCGCTGGCGCTGACATCCCAACCGCCCACCTGGTAGAACGCATGTTCCTCGGCCTTTCGATTGACGTCCAGGATGACCTGTTCATCGGCATCCAGGCTGCCCTCGCGGCGGGCAAAAATCGGGTATTCCTTGCCCTCCTCGAAACGCGCGTAGTACCAGTAGCCGCGATCGCTGTAAGGCACGCTGCTGTCATCCTCGACAATTCGCCCGCGCAACTCGGCAAACAGTGTTTCACGCAGGTCGGCCAGGTGGGCCAGACGGGCGTCGGCATAGGCGTTTTCAGCCTCCAGGTAGGCCAGCACATCGGGATCGGCTCGCTCATCGTCGCGCAGCCAGTACCAGGGATCTTCCCGATCCCCGGCCGGCGCGCTGACCACGTGCGGCCGCTGCTCGGCACGCGGCTCCTCGATGGGCGCTTGCACATCCTGGCTGATTTCTGGCGCAGCAACCGGTTCGGAGGCCTCCTGCTGCGTGGCATCCTGGCCGGACGGCGAGCAGGCGACCAGGAACAGGGCAACAAACAGCGGCAACAACAGGCTGGAAAACAATCGAATCATCATCAGACGGTACTCACAGGGGCTGAACGCCAGCAAAGGGAAGGACGCCAGATATTACCCGAATGCGCGACCGGCGGGGCCTACAGCGAAATCCCCTGCCCGATGTCGGCTGGTCGCATCGATTGCCGGAGCAGTTTTCAGCCTCTGCCGAGACACGACACCAGGAAAGGGCTGGCGCCTGGCATCGCCAATGCATCAACGATCCGGCATCAAGCGCGTCAGTTCGTGCTGGTAGAATTCATCGGAATCGCCGTCGCACAGCCCCAGCCGGCGGGCCCGCTCGAACAGGCCATCGGCCGGCCGGCCGGGACGCGTCTTGCTGATCACCAGCAGCGAGCGCAGCGGGCGCCCGGCCTCAGCATCGCGCTTGAGCAGAATTTCCAGCAGCCGGGTAGTCTTGTGGATGCGCAGCGGCGCCTCGATTGCCAGCGCATCGGCCACCTCCAGGTAGCCTGGCCGCCGCCCCTGGTTGCGCGCCTGATCCAGCAAAGCCCCCAGCTCATCAAGCAAGCGCTCCCGCTCTTCCGCCGTCAAGCTCCGCTGATTACTCATGCCCCGCAACCTCAATCATGCAACGCGCTCAGACAAAAACCTGAAACCACCAAAGACACCGAACACACCGAAAAACCCTCAATACAGTTCAAAACTTTTGCGAAAAATTCGAATAGCCAAAATGGCTCGGCCAGCCGACCTTTCGGTGTCTTCGGTGCGTTCGGTGGTTCCAAGGTTTTTAAACTTCCTGCCTTCAAAGAGCCCCAACCTGACGCAGTAGAGAAGCTTTATTCTGAGAATTCAGGGGCTTGGACAGTACACTGGAGGCGACGATACGCATACCAGACCGATCATTCGGTGTCTTCGGTGCGTTCGGTGGTTCCAAGGTGCAGCAGCTTACGAAAAGTCAGGCGGCGGATTCGTCCAGGCCGCAGTTGTTCTTTTCGAAGACGCGGTCGGCGCGGTAGCTGGAGCGGACCAGCGGGCCGGAAACGACTTCCAGGAAACCCAGGCGCAAGCCGATATCACGCAGCTCGCGGAACTGGTCCGGGGTGACGTAGCGCGCCACTGGCAGATGGTTGACGGTAGGGCGCAGATACTGACCGAAGGTGACAATATCGACGCCGATAGCGCGCAAATCGTCCATGGTTTCAATGACCTCCTCGGTAGTCTCGCCCAGCCCCAGCATCAGGCTGGTCTTGGTCAGCACTTCGGGGCGGTGCTGCTTGGCATGAGCGAGGACATCCAGGGTCTGCTGGTATCCAGCGCGCGCATCCCGCACCGGGTGGGTCAGACGTCGCACCGTTTCCACGTTCTGGGCAAATACCTGCAGACCGGAATCGACCACGGTTTCGACGTCGTGAAGCCGGCCCTGGAAATCCGGGGTCAGAGCTTCAACTGCCGTGTGCGGATTGACCTTGCGGATTTCACGCACGCAGGCGGCGTAGTGACCGGCCCCGCCATCGTCCAGATCGTCGCGGTCAACCGAGGTCAGGACCACGTATTTCAAATCCATCAGGCGCACGGATTCGGCCGCATTGGCCGGCTCTTCCGGGTCCAGCCAGCCGCGCGGATTGCCGGTATCGACCGAGCAGAAGCGGCAGGCGCGGGTGCAGACATCTCCCATCAGCATGATGGTGGCAACACCATTCGACCAGCATTCACCGATATTCGGGCACTTGGATTCCTGGCAAACCGTTGCCAGGCGATTCTCGGTGACGTTGGCCTTGACCTTCTCGTACTTGCCACCGGAGGGCAGTCGGGCCCGCAGCCAGGTCGGCTTGCGGCCGATCGGCTCAGGAGACACGCCTGGCCGGGCCTTGATGCCGTCACGGATGGCGGTAAAGCCCTGCGGCTTGACCATTTTTTCTCCGCTCTTGACGGTCAGCGGAATACGGACGGTTTCATTCATACCGGACAGAACCAAAATATTTGCTGAGCGGGCATTTTAACCGACCGGCATCGGTTTCCGCGTCAGCGCGCTGCAATTCGCACCGGCCTGGCCGCCGGCGTCGACCGCTTCGGTGTCGAGGCAAGCCTCGTGGCCAGGCATCCGGCGCTGCCACCAGGGACAGGGTTCGGCTGGCGACGCGGGCGGCGTTAGAAAGTCAGGCGCAAGGCTGGGCTGTTGGCGCCGGGGGCGAGAGGCGTCAGTCAGGCCCAGCCGTCGGCGTTCGCTTGCACTCAGCTCGCTCAAGGCCAGCAGGCTCATGTCCTGCTCCCTTGCTCGCCTTGGGGCAGCGGCCTGAGACCAATCACCAGGCGCAGCGGGCCACCGGCGGCGCTGGCGTTGAAAGGGTAGCAGGTGACCAGGGTCAGGCGCTCCTCGGCCAGGTCCATGTCGAGGAGATAGCGCCGGCTGTCGACAATGCGGCGCTCGACAACCTGCCAGCGACCAACCGAGCCGTCGCGGCTTTCCAGCTCCAGTACCTGGTCCTCAACCAGGTACTGAAGGAAGCGAAAGTGGGTATCGCGGTGGGCGGCAATCAGGCGGTGGCCATTGAGTCCGATTTCCATGCCCGGGCCCCAGGCCAGCACCGGCGTGTCTGCACCGTCCAGGACGAGCTGGTCGATGGCCAGATCCGGTACCCGCAGACGAGCCACCGGGTGACTGACCGCGCCCGGCCAGGGCAAGGCCGGCTGATCGCTCGCGCTGGCTTGAACCCAGGCCCGTTCGAGCAACTGCTGGCCCAGCCATGCCTTGAGCTGAACGGTGGCACCCTGGCCGGCCTGCCAAAGGCCCGTTGCCAACAGGGTGAATACGACCAGATTGCGCATCATGCCTGCTTCTCCTTTTCAACCAGCGCGTCTTCATCGCGGCTGAAGCGCTTGTGCCCAAGCAGCAACCCGACCAGCAGCAAGGCCAGCAATCCGCGCAGCAGTGAGTTTTCAGAGCCCGCGTCAGTGGCCGGCATGGCCCGGGCGCCGGAAAAGAAACCATCCAGACTGCGTCCGGCCGGCAAATTGGTCGGCACATCGTGGCGGCGCAGGGCAATCTGGCGGCTGCGTGCCGGCGTGCGATCAACCGCAACCAGGCTGGTGAAAGGGCTGAGCAGCTGGTACTCGATCGCCAGAGCTTCAACTTGCGGTCGCAGCGCTTGGCGCTCAGCTGGAGAGGTCGGCTGATCCAGCAACTGCTGCAACGCCGCCCTGCCCCAGTGAGCGGCAACCCCGGATGCCATCTGCAAGGCATCGACCGGGATACTGGTCTGCCAGGCCCGGCCTTCGTGTCGACCACGAATCATGACCTCGCCGTTGAGCTCGTCGGCGCGAGCGGTCACCAGCAGCGGCTGGCCTGCATACAGGTCCGGCAGGCGTTCCGGCACGGCCTCCACCGCCACCGGCCAGTGCACCTCGATATCCTTGAGTACCGGGCTGGTCAGCTGGCTAATGAGCTCGCTGGTGCGTTCATGAATCTGGCCGGTGTCGCCGATAAACGTGTAGCTGCCGCGGCCGAAGCGGGCACCATCGCGCAGGAACTGGCTGTTGACGCCGTGACCGATGCCGACCGTGAACAGGCGGCTTTGCCCGACATCCCGCCGAATCTGGTCCAGCACTTCTCGCTCGTTGCCGATCATGCCGTCGGTGACGAACACGATCTGGCGCAGATAGCCGTCCGGGATCGGAGGTTGCATGGCCTGGGCCAGGGACGGCCCCATCACCGTGCCACCACCGGCACTCAGTCTCTGAACAAAGCTTCGCGCCTGACTTATATGGCGGTTGCTGGCCGCAACCGGCGTATCGAACAGCGAGCGGGTCAGGTGGTTGAATTCAATTACGTTGAAGCGATCTCCGGGGCTCAGGCTGTCAAGCGCGAACAACAGCGAATCGCGAGCCTGGCTCATGGGTTCGCCCCGCATCGAGCCGGAAGTATCGATGATCAGTACCAGTTCGCGCGGGCTACGGCTGCGCTGCTGCTGCTCTGGCGGCAACACCATCAGCAGGACATGCTCGCTGCCACCCAGGGTCTGGCGAAAGCCCGTGCTTTGAATCCGGTTCTGGCCGGCCGGGCGCCAGGTCAGCTCGAAGTCGCGACGCCGACCCTGCGGGGTTTCATCCATCTCGACCAGCCAGCGCTCACCGTCGAAGTCGCGGCGGATAGCATGGAAGCTGGATTCCAGGGCAGCCAGCTCCATGCCCGCGTTCAGGGAGACGCGCAGGCGCAGCGGATTGTGATCCGGCGCATCCGGATGCTGCACTATGGGGCTGATCCGCGAGGCATCGGGCACTCGGTCGGTATCCGGCGACCAGCCGCCGCCGGGCTCGTCGGCACCAAGGCCGGCAGGCAGTGCCTGACCGGGAATGAAGCGCGGGGCGAAGGTGGTCGGAAAGCGCAGCGAGAATCGACCGTGTTCGAAATCCACCCTGGGCCGGAAGCCGATGCGAATTTCGACTTCCTCGCCTGGCGGAATATTGGCCACCGAGGTGGTGAAGACATTGGCTCGTTCCTGCTCGACCAGTCCGGCCACCCGCCCTTCGCGCCTGGCCTGCTGGTAGGTTTCACGGGCCTGGGCGCGCGGCTGAATCTCGCCTTCGATCAGGCGCCCGCCAACGCGCACGGTGAGGCTTTCTACCGCGCTGTCGTCAGGCAGGGGAAAGACGTAGCGTCCCTCGGCCCAGTCGCCGCTGTCGTTGTAGAAGCGCTGGCTGACGAAGGCATGGGCGAGCAGGCCGGTGACCTCGATATCGACATCGGTCTCCAGCGCCAGCGCCTGGCTGGGCTGGCCGTCACCAGGTCCGTGCAGCCAGAGCACGGCTTCGGCAGCTGCCCGACCCAGCGGGGCCAGCAGTAGCAGCGAGGTCAGGACGGTGCAACGAATCAGTATTGACATGGGCGAGCTCCAGGTGCGGGTTGTTGAATGGCAGTGAGTCCATTTCAATGCCCACGCATGGCAGCGGCCGGCAGCAGCGCTGGCAATTCGCTGAGCAAATGTGGCAAAAATCTGGCAATGTCAGCTGCGCCCTTGCACCGGCCGCCCCGGTCCCCAACAATGAGAACGCATGAGCCAGCGCCTGATCGCCATCGTCGAAGATGAAGCCCCGATCCGGGAAAACTACCGGGATGCCCTGGGCCGTTACGGTTTCAGGACGGTCGGTTTCCCCAGCCGCCAGGCTGCGGAAGCGGCATTTGCCGTTCAGCTCCCCGACCTGGTCATCATTGACATCGGCTTGGGCGATGAGCCCGAGGGCGGCTTTCAGCTGTGCCGCAACCTGCGCCAGCGCGCCCCTGCCCTGCCGATCATCTTCCTGACCGCACGCGACAGCGATCTCGACGCGGTCTCCGGTCTGCGCCTGGGTGCCGATGACTACCTGACCAAGGACATCAGCACCTCGCATCTGCTGGCCCGTGTTCTGGCCCTGTTCCGCCGCCTCGATGCCTTGAACGAGGCCAGCGCCAACCCTGACCTGATCGAACAAGGCCGACTGCGCCTGGACCCCGATGCCTTGAACGTCCACTGGAGCGGCCAGCGGGTGGCCCTGACCGTGACCGAGTTCTGGATGGTCCACTGCCTGGCCCGCCACCCCGGCCATGTCAAGAGCCGCGACCAGCTCATGGACGCCGCCAGCCTGGTCGTCGACGACTCCACCATCACCTCGCACATCAAGCGTATCCGGCGCAAGTTCGAATTGATCGATCCCGACTTCGCCCAGCTCGAAACCGTCCACGGTGCCGGCTACCGCTGGCTGCCCTCGGGGCGCTAACGTCGCTGTCATGCGCCTGCGCAGCCAGCTCCTGCTGATCAGCCTCGTGCTGCTCGTGCTGCCCGTGGCCGCGTGGCAGTTCGCTCGCCAGGTCGAACAAACCCTGCGCGACGGACATGCGCGCGGGCTGCTGGACTCGGCGCGGGCGGCCGCGCAGGTCATCGCCAGCGAAACCGCTGATGCCTGGCCAGCCCCGGGCGAGGTGCTTTACGTTCACGCCGCAACGCGCCCGCCCTACCTCGACGGCTACGCCGATGATTGGAGCCGTTGGTTGGTCGATGAGCAGCGTTTTACCAGCGCCGACGATCTGCTTGAGGTCAGCTTCTCGGCAGTAGCCCACAACGAGGGCCTGTACCTGCTGTTTCAGGTCAGCAACCGTGACCAGCTTTACAGCGACCCGCTGCGCGGCCTGGGCGACCACCTGGAGCTGGAGCTGGCCGATTCCAGCGGTCGGGCAACCATGGTCCGGATCGCGCCGTTGGCTCCGGGCTGGATCGAAACACGCGGCGATGGTCCGGGTGGCTGGCCACGTGTGCAAGGCTACTGGCAGCCGCGCGGCGACGGCTGGACCCTGGAGCTGCAACTGCCAGACCAGCGCCGCCCCAACGCACTGCGCTTCCAGGTCAATGACAGCGACCGCAACGGACACGGCCTGATTGCACGCAGCGCGGGACCGAAAGCGCGCGCCGAGCTTGTGCATCGCCTGACCGAACTGGACCAGGCCTTGCACCGGGTCACCCCTGCCGATGCCCGCGCCTGGCTCAGCCTGGACCAGGGCTGGGTACTGGCTGCCGCCGATCGCCGCCTGGCCGAGGCAGCAGGCCCGGGTGAGGAGAACGGCAGTGCCTCCTGGCTTAGCACCTTGGCGTTCGAAGCCCTGCTCAGCGGCCGCCTGGCCATTGGTCAGCAACGCCGACCGGACACGGCGCGCCTGGTCGGACCGGATATCGGCACCTCGGAGCCGACCGTGCAGTGGCATACCCGGCCCGGCGATCCCGGGATTGCACTCAGCGTCAGCGCGCCGGTCAGCGTCCACGACCGGCGCCTGGGCCACGTGGTGATGAGCCGCAGCGCCGATGACCTGCTCGAAGAATCCACCCGAGCCGCCACCCGGCTGCTGCTGTCCAGCCTGCTGGTCATGGCCTTGATTGCCGCGGTATTGCTGGGCTTTGCAACCCTGCTGTCGGAACGCATCCGCCGACTGAGCGACTCGGCTGAAAACGCCGTAGGCCCCGATGGCCGCGTACTCGGCCTGCTCTCACCGCCGCGCGCCGGCGATGAAATCGGTGACCTGGGCCGCAGCGTAGCCGGGCTGCTGCAGCGCCTGAACGAACACCAGAGCTATCTGCGTACCCTCGCCGACAAGCTTGCCCACGAGCTGCGCACCCCGCTGGCCATGATCCGCTCTTCCCTGGACAACCTGGAGCACAGCCGCGACCCGGAAGACATCGCCCGCTATTGTCGTCGCGCCAACGAAGGCAGCGCGCGCCTGAACCGGATCTTTCAGGCCATGAGCCAGGCCGCGCGCATCGAAGACAGCATCCGCGGCGAACCCGCCCGACCCTTCGACTTGAGCCCGCTGCTGAAAAACTATGTCGCTGCCTGCCGTAACACCTACCCCAACCGCCGCTTCGAGCTGGAGTTGGCCGCAGACGGCCCGCAAATCATCAACGGCTCGGCCGATCTGTTCGCCCAGCTGCTGGACAAACTGGTCGACAATGCCGTCGACTTCAGCCCCGACAACGGCCGCATCAAGCTGAAGCTGAAACGCCACAGCGAACAGCTCATCCTGCAGCTAGAAAACCAGGGCCCACCCCTGCCCGACGGCGTCGGCAAAACCCTGTTCGACTCCATGGTTTCCCGCCGCAAAGCCCGCACCGATAATGTGCACCTCGGCCTGGGCCTGTACATCGCGCGCCTGATCACCGACTATCACGGCGGAACAATCCGGGCGTTCAACCTAAAAGACGGTGTCTGCGTCGAGATTGCCGTGGCGCGTCGGGATCACTGAGACGAGTGAGGCTTGTGCTGAACCGCTGATGAAGTTCTTGTTGGCGCACCATTTCACACCCTCCCTACTTCCCTTTGAACCGCCGCGCCGTATGGCCCGCCTTTTTCTCGGCACGGGTCAGGGCCGGACGCTTTCTGGGTGGTTTATTGCCGGCGGCGTCAGGGCCTCGGTCGCTGGGCTTTGATGGAGGCTTCTTCTTGTCATGGCGCGGCTTGTCCCCGTCGGCCTGCGGGTGAGGGCGCTTCTTGAAACCGCCGGGCTTGCGCTGGTCTTCCCGTTCGGCACGGCGTTCGCGTTTGGCCTTGTAGGGGCCGCGCTCCTGATCGGATCGGCTTGAGCGGGACGGGCTCGGCGGGCGGTCTTGGCCCTGCTCCTGAGGTCTTGAACGCGGCGCGCCGGGGCCTCTGTCGGGCTGGATGCGCAGAGCCTGACCGGCGACCCGGACCTGGCCCAGATGCTCGAGCACGCTGGCGTTGAGCTCAGCCGGCAGGTCGACCAGGCTGAAGTTTTGCTGGATACTGACCCGGCCAATCTGGCCCGAGCCCAGTCCACCTTCGTTGGCAATGGCCCCGACAATATTGCCGGGGCGCACGCCGTGCACGTGCCCCACTTCGATACGGTACGTGCGCTTGTCGCTGTCGTCGACATCCGATCGCGGCGCGCGCGACGGCCGCGCCTCACCGCGGCTTCGCTCCGGGCGGTCGCGAAACTCGCGCTGCTGCGGCGCCGGTTCCCGCTCACTCAACAGCAGGTCATCGCCCCCGCGTACCAGTCGCGCCAGGGCAGCGGCCACATCCAGCATGTCGACACCGGACTCGACCTGGCAGGCACGGGCCACTTCGCGGTAGATATCGAGTTCCTCGGTTTCCAGCGCATTGATCACGGCGGCCTTGAAGCGAACCACGCGCTGGGCGTTGACATCAGCCACCGAGGGCACCCCCATGGCTTCGATGGGTTGCCGGGTGGCCTTTTCGATGGCGCGCAGCATGCCGCGCTCGCGCGGGGCGACAAACAGGATGGCCTCGCCGGTGCGGCCAGCCCGGCCGGTGCGTCCGATCCGATGCACGTAAGCTTCGGTGTCGTAAGGAATGTCATAGTTGACGACGTGGCTGATCCGCTCGACATCCAGCCCGCGCGCGGCCACGTCAGTGGCAACCAGGATATCCAGCTCACCGGATTTCAGGCGTTCGACATACTGTTCACGCTGATTCTGTGGCACATCGCCGTTCAATGCCGCGGCCGAAAAACCTCGCGCTGACAGGCGGCTGGCCAGATCCTCGGTTGCCAGGCGCGTGCGGGCGAAGACGATCATGGCATCGAAGGGCTCGACTTCGAGAATCCGGGTCAGAGCATCGAGCTTGTGCAGGCCGCTGACCAGCCAGTAACGCTGGCGAATGGTGGCCGCAGTGGTGGTTCGCGAGCGAATGGTGACTTCGGCCGGGTTCTTGAGATAGCGCTGGGCAATGCGGCGGATGGCCGGCGGCATGGTTGCCGAAAACAGGGCAATCTGGCAGGCCTCCGGCATCAGCGAAAGGACCCGCTCGACATCGTCGATAAAGCCCATACGCAGCATTTCATCGCCCTCGTCGAGCACCAGCGTGGACAGGTGACTCAAGTCCAGGGTGCCCTTGTCGAGATGGTCGATGATGCGGCCAGGCGTTCCGACCACCACGTCAGCGCCGCGCCGCAGACCCGCCAGCTGCGGGCCGTAGGACTGTCCGCCGTAAATCGGCAGCACATGGAAGTTGGACAGGCCGGCAGCGTAGCGATGAAAGGCCTCGGCCACCTGGATCGCCAGCTCCCGGGTTGGAGCCAGCACCAGCGCCTGCGGCTTCGGTGCCTTGGCATCCAGTCGGGCCAGCACCGGCAGGGCAAACGCGGCCGTCTTGCCGGTCCCGGTCTGGGCCTGGCCCAGCAGATCGCGCCCGGACAGAAGCTCCGGGATGGTCTCGGCCTGGATAGGTGAAGGCGCCTCGTAACCCAGCTGCTCAAGCGAGCTCAACAGCTCGGCGGGCAGGCCCAGCTCGGCGAAAGTCGGACCCGAGTCCTGCTCGGAATCTTGTTCGGTAATCTCAGTCACGATGGCCTGGCCCATGCTAGGAACGAATAGCCGATCATGATAACCGGTCAGAGCGCACTGCACCGGTGCGGCGCGTGAGCCGACTGCGAACCTCGTCTCATCGCGGCTTGACCTCAGCTGGGCAATCGGCAAAATAGCGTCATTCTTTCCAATTCCCATTGCATGCAACTCGACATCATCAAGTCGGCTCGGCCGGCCTTTCTGGTACTCGGGCCGGTGACGGTAGGCCTCGCCGCGGCCGTTGCACACTGGAAGGGCGCGTCACTCGACGGCGGACTTGTGTTGATGATACTGGTCGTGGCCGTCGCCGCCCATGTCAGCGCCAACGCGTTCAACGAGTATTTCGACTTCCGGTCAGGCCTGGATCAGCAAACCCGACGCACGCCATTCAGCGGTGGCAGTGGCCTTCTGCCGGCGCAACCGCAGCTGGCAAATCATGTCCTGGCGATGGCCTGGGGATCACTCGCGCTCAGCATTGGGCTAGGGCTGCATCTGGCCCTTAAGCACCAACCAGCTCTGCTGCCGCTCGGGCTTCTGGGCGTCGGCCTGGTCTATGGTTACACTCGCTGGCTGAATCGCTCGGCCTGGCTGTGCTATCTGGCCCCTGGCCTGGGTTTTGGCGGCGTGATCTATACCGGCTCGAGCTGGCTTTTGGCCGGTGCCTTGCACGGGGTAGATCTGCTGATCGCCATGGTGGTCGGTCTACTTGCCAGCAACTTGTTGTTGCTCAACCAGATCCCTGATATCGAGGCCGATCGACGGGTAGGCCGTCGGCATCTGCCAATTCGAGTCGGCGCCCGGCGCGCTGCCGCGATTCACGCGCTAACCAGCGCAATGGTCTTCGCTCTGCTGGGCTTCGGATTGGTCAGTGATCGCCTGCCGTTGACTGCCATGCTCGCACTGATTCCCGCCGGGCTGCTGCCAGCTCTGCTGATCCGCACGCTGGGGCAACCGCAATTGCCGGCACGGCTCGTGCAGGCGTTGGGCATGAATGTGGTAATAACTCTGCTGCTGCCTGTTTTGCTGGGCATCGGGCTGTGGTGGAGCACAAGCTGAGCGTTCAGATGTCCTCTGGTAGGTCGGCACGCTGAACTGATTCAATGTGGACCATGATCCGTCCAACCAGCTCGTCCAGGCCGCGTCGGGCGACGGCAGAGATGGCAAACCACGGGCCCTGCCAGTCCAGGCGAGCGACGATGTCGGCGACGATGGAGTCTAGTTCGTCTGGATCAACCTGGTCAGTCTTGGTCAGAACCAGCCAGCGCTCGCGCCTGGCCAGTTCCGGGTCGAAGCGCTTCAGTTCCTCAGCCAGCGCGTGCACCTGGCCGACCGGGTCGGCCTCGTCCAGGGGGGCAATGTCTACCAGGTGCAAGAGCAGGCGGGTACGCTGCAGGTGCTTGAGGAACTGGATCCCCAGTCCGGCCCCCTCGGCCGCGCCTTCGATCACTCCCGGGATATCGGCAATGACAAAACTGCGGCCGGGCTCCAGGCTGACCACGCCCAGATTTGGATAGAGGGTAGTGAACGGATAGTCAGCGACCTTGGGTCGGGCTGCAGAAACCGCGCTGATCAGGGTCGATTTGCCGGCGTTTGGAAAACCCAGCAGGCCGACATCCGCCAGCACTTTCAGCTCCAGGTGCAAGCGGCGTTCCTCACCGGGCGTGCCGGGGGTGAACTGGCGCGGAGTGCGGTTGACCGAGGACTTGAAGTTGACATTGCCTCGCCCGCCCTTGCCGGCCCGGGCAACCAGCATGCGCTGTCCATGATCGGTGATCTCGCCGATGTGCTCGCCGGTTTCCAGGGCGGACACAATCGTCCCCAGGGGCACCCGAATGGTGATGTCATCTGCTGACTTGCCGGTCCGCTCGCGACCGGCGCCGGGCTCGCCATTGCGCGCCTTGAAGTGGCGCGCATGGCGAAAATCGGCCAGGGTGTTCAGGCCGGAATCACCCTCCAGCCAGACGCTGCCGCCATCGCCACCGTCACCACCGTCAGGCCCACCCTTGGGAATGAATTTTTCACGGCGAAAGCTGACCGAGCCGGGGCCGCCCTTGCCGGCAGTGACAGTAATGCTTGCTTCATCGACAAATTTCATGCTGCTTTCCCATTCCTGAAGTGCCGAAGCCGGCTACGACAGAATAGCCCACCCCTGTTCTGCCAGACCATAATGCAAAAAGCCCCGCAAACGCGGGGCCTTGCAAGCACCTAACGCGGCGAAAAGTCTTACTCGGCCGGCTGCACCGACACGAACTTGCGCAGCGGCTTGCCACGTTGCTCGAAAACGACCTTGCCGTCGGCCAGCGCGTACAGGGTGTGGTCGCGCCCCACCTTGACATTGTGACCGGCGTGGAAGCGGGTACCACGCTGGCGAACCAGGATGTTGCCGGCCAGCACCTGCTCGCCGCCAAAACGCTTCACGCCCAGGTACTTCGGATTGGAGTCGCGGCCATTGCGTGTAGAGCCGCCTGCTTTTTTATGAGCCATCGTATCAGCCCTCGATTCCAGTGATTTTGATTTCGGTGTAGTACTGGCGGTGGCCCATCTGCTTCATGTGGTGCTTGCGGCGACGGAACTTGATGATCCGAATCTTCTCGCCGCGGCCATGATCGACCACTTCGGCAGTCACCTTACCGCCTTCGACTGTCGGCGTGCCGATGCGTACATCGTCGCCTTCTCCGACCATCAGAACGTGATCCAGTTCGACCGTGGCGCCCTTTTCGACGTCCAGTTTCTCGACCCGAACAACATCGCCTTCCGAGGCCCGGTACTGCTTTCCACCGGTGGTGAATACCGCGTACATTTGGCTTGCTCCAGAAAAGTGCTTCAGCAAAGAGCGAGAATTCTACCGGCAAAGCCGATACAGGTCAACCTGAACAACACAAAAGCGGGCAGCCCGGATCACCGGACTGCCCGCCACCACATCAGCGAGCCGCTAGATGCCAGCCGGGCGACCTGCATCGGGCAGGCTGTAGTCGCAAACGCCCTGCGGGAAGATCTCGTTTAGCACATCGATCTGGGCCGGGGAAAACTCCCGGTCGCCATAGGTGCCATCGGTCAGGGCCAAGTCCAGCGGCTTGAGCTGACACTTGAACACATCCCCCGTGATCGGCCCGCCGGCCTCGATGCGTGAGGTGGTGAATACCGGGAAACGCTCGGTGCAGATGCCGGCCGGTCCGTCATCAAGAATGCCGGCAAACACACCTTCACCCGCCCCGATCACGCTGCCATCGAAATCCAGGCAGGCATCAACAGCCTCGCTGGGTCGATTGGCGACTATGCCCGCATCCGGATTCTCCAGGATATTGAGCATCCATTCATCCATGACCTGCAGGGCCAGCAGGGTCAGATTGAATTCGCCGATCCGGAACGGCGGCTGATCACCGATCCCGGCAAACCAGATCACATGGTGGTCGGCATTGCCCATCTGGTTGAGAATGCGTTGGCGAGCGGCGAACGACTGATGCGCATTATGCATATCCAGTACCGCTTCCAGGTAGTCCCTGATATCCAGTATCGGGATGCCAATGTCACCGTAGAAAACCTGGCCAGTTTCATACAGCGCTGCGATGGCTTCGAGGTCGCCCACGTGACGCGGAGCAGGCTGGCTGCCGTCGCTGAGCATGATGTTGCGACGGCTCCAGGGATCGAAGTTATCCGGCGTGGGATTGCCGAGGAATGGGAAACCTTCCTGAACAATTTCGCTGCTCGGCTTCCAGCCGCCGACGTGGAAGTTGATATCGACGAATTGCTCGGCGCTGATTTCACCCTCGACGAAGGCGCGCAAGCCGTACTGGACGCCGACATTGTCAACCGCGCGACGGGCGAAACCGTCTTCGCCCACGCCGTAAATGTTGCGCAAATCATCCATGTGGGTCCACTCGATGGCCATGATGTCGCTCAACGGTTCCCACATTTCAGCGTTACGGGCCTGACCGAAGTGTGGGTTCAGGGCCAGCGGTGACAAGCCGCGCCACGCAGGCACGCACTCGGTCATACCTGGAGCCGCGGAAAACCCCAACGCGAGCTGCGCATCGCGGAACGGGTTGCCGAGCAGGTCAGTGGCATTCAAGCCGACCAGCAGGCTGCGGTTCAGGGTCTCCTGCCAGAACGGATTGGCCCGGTCGGTGGCATCCATGTAGTGTTCGAGCAGTTCGCAGTCGCCCACATGGATGGTTTGGGTGACCATGTCCGGGTAGGTGCGCTGCGGAATGGCTGCATCGATCAGTCCAGGGTGGTTCTGTCCATAGACAAATTGCTGAATACCACCGCCGGAGCCGCCAAGACCGACAGTGTAAATCGGCAGGCCATAGCGCTTGATGAAGTGCTCCTTGGTCATCAGGGCGGTCTCACCGCCGACCTGGAGGTTGTAATGCTCGCCGGTTCGGTTGCCGGTGGAGTAGGCAATGGCATGCCCCAGACCCAGCACATCCGGGTTCATGGCCCGGCTGGCATCCCAGCGACCCTGGGTATGGCCGATCCCGACCCCGCCCTGGAAGTGGTACAGCAGGCGACCGTTCCACTGGCTGGTATCGGGCATGTCCGCTTCGCCCCCAATCACGGCTGGATCGACCAGCATGGCGTAGCTGTAGATGAAGCGATTGATCGTGCCGCGTTCGACCCGAACCACGAAATCGACCGCGTCACCGTCAATCGTCGTGGTCGTGATCATGTCCTCGGGCCAGCTGCCATCCTGCGGCCAGTCAACCCAGCTGCCGGCCTCGGAGCGATAGTGGTAGGTGACGAAGGAATCGATCGAACAGTTGGTGCTGTACCCAACGGTTTCGCCGTCGTCATTCAGCACCCGAAAACCCGGTGGGGTCAGGCGGTCGGCCTTGGGTTGGATGCCGAAAACGGAGGTCACCGTGCAGACAAAGGGCTGCTGCTGCGGCCCGGAAAACATCGGCCCGGTCAACGGGTGGTTGACCACCGTCACCTCGCCGCCGTTTTCAAGGAAGAAGCGGCCGTCGGCCGCGCGGAAATGCCAGACCCGCAGCGTATTTTCGCCCAGCTCCAGCCCATCGACCAGGCCTTCCACGCGCATTCCATCGCGGCTAAGGCCATCAGTGACCAGGTCACTGTTGCGCAGCAACAGACTGCCCAGATGCCCTTCCGGCAGGTCGATGGCGATGCGTACATCACCCCCCGAAACCTGGTCAGGCGCGCTGGACAGGACCGTGATGCCGGCCAGCAAAGGCGAGCTGCAGGCCAGGCCGAAAAACAAACAGGCAAGAAAGGGCGGACGCCAGGTCCGACCAGCAAAGTCCTTCATGGTGGTTCTCCTCGTTATTTGCTATCTCATCAACTACCCCGAATAGAGCAGCCGCTGGGTCTTTCTGCCCATGACCGCTGCCCGCGTTGGACAACAGTACAGCTTGACCAGCAGTGGCGTCAATGATCGCGCGGTGGCTATCGTCATTCGGTCGCGGTTGACTGATCCTGGCCTGTCATGCCGGCGTCGATGCGCCAGACATGATCCCCGGGCATCCCACGTGGTTGGGACAGCTACTGCTTCAGGCGGTAGCCGGTGCGGATGATCCAGGCGGCGATTGCTGAACACAGCGCGATCAGGCCAAGCAGCGCGGCGAGACTGATCCACAAACTGACGTCACCGCTGCCGTGGAAGCTGTATCGGAAGCCGGAAACAATGTAGACGATGGGATTGAACAGGCTGATGGCGCGCCAGGGCTCCGGCAGCATGTCGATGGAGTAAAACACCCCGCCCAGAAAGGTCAGCGGCGTGACCAGCAGCATGGGCACGAACTGCAATGCCTCGAAGCCCTCGGCAACAATGCCGATGATGAAGCCGGTCAGGCTGAAGGCAAAAGCGACCAGCACCAGGTAGCCCAGCATCAGCAGCGGGTAGGCAATATCGATCGGGGCGAACCAGCGGGCCGTGAACAAGATGATCAGGCCGAGGATCACCGCCTTGGTCGCGGCTGCACCCACATAGGCCAGGATCAACTCGAAAAACGAGACCGGGGCAGACAGGGTTTCGTAAATGGTGCCGGCAAAGCGCGGCATGTAGATGCCAAAGGCGGCGTTACTCAGGCTCTGGGTGAACACGGTCAGCAAAATCAGGCCGGGAACGATGAAAGCACCGTAAGGCACACCGTCAATCTCGCCAATGCGCGAACCGATGGCGGCACCGAAAACGACGAAGTAAAGCACCGTGGTCAGCACCGGCGCAACCACGCTCTGCCAAAGCGTGCGCCGGAAGCGCATCATCTCGAAGTGATACAGCGTCCAGACGCCGCGGGCGTTGAAGCGCGGAAAGGCTGATCGGCTCATGACCGCTCCCTGACCAGCTCGACAAAAATTTCTTCCAGCGAACTCTGGCTGGTATTCAGATCGGTAAAACCCAGGCCAAGCTGGTTGAGTTGGCGCAACAACCGGGGCACGCCACCTGGCTCATCAGCCGGGCTGAATGACAGGCTCAGCACCGTTCCCGACTCATCGAGCTCCAGCGACCAGTCGGCCAGCTCGGCCGGCACCTGCGCCAGCGGCTCGGTCAAGTGCACGCTCAGCGTGCGGCGACCCAGGCGCTGCATCAGGGCCGCTGTCTCCTCGACCAGCAACAGCTCGCCCTTGTGAATCACACCGACCCGATCGGCCATCTCTTCGGCTTCTTCGATGTAGTGCGTCGTCAGCACAATGGTCATGCCATCATCGCGCAAGCGCCTGATCAGGCGCCACATATCACGCCTGAGCTCGACATCGACACCGGCCGTTGGCTCGTCCAGGAACAGCAGGCTGGGTTCGTGGGCCAGTGCCTTGGCAATCAGCAGGCGGCGTTTCATGCCGCCGGACAAGGCCATGATACGGCTGTCGCGCTTGTCCCACAGACTCAGGCTCTCCAATACCTGACGCAAATGATCCGGGTTGGGAGCGAGGCCGAACAGGCCGCGGCTGAAGCGAACCGTGTCCAGCACGGTCTCGAACATGTCGGTATGCAGCTCCTGCGGCACCAGTCCGATTCGGGCCCGGGTTTCGCGGTATCCGGCAAGAATGTCGTGACCGTCCACCGCCACCCTGCCCTTGCCCGGATTGACCAGGCCACAGACGATGCTGATCAACGTGGTCTTGCCCGCGCCATTCGGTCCGAGCAGGGCCAGAATTTCACCGCGCCGGACATCCAGGTCCACGGGCTTGAGCGCGACCTGGCCGGAGGCATAGGTCTTGCTCAAACCCTTGATCGACAACATCGGCATCGCAGCGCTCATGGACTTCTCGTCAATCTGTTTCCAGGCCCAGTGTGGTGCCCTTTTCCAGCGCCGGCACCCCCGTCGACAGCCAACGCGGTGCCGGGGCATCTTTCAGGTAGTGATCAAAAAACTGTTGCAGTCGAATCTGCCAGTCGCGCCGGTTGGCAAAGCTGGTCGGCCAATGCGGCTCGTCATTGTAATTGATCAGCCAGGACGGGCGACCGAGCCGGCGCAGCGCGGTGAACAATTCAATACCCTGCTCCCAGGGCACGGCACCATCGTGATCGTTGTGCATGATCAGCAAGGGCGTGTTGATGCGGTCGGCCAGAAACAGCGGCGAGTTGCGAATGTAAAGTTCCGGCGCTTCCCAAAGGGTTCGACCAATGCGGCTCTGGGTGCGCTCGTACTGGAACATGCGGCTCATGCCCGTGCGCCAGCGAATGCCGCCATAGGCGCTGGTCATGTTGGCAACCGGCGCGCCGCCGGCTCCGGCGCGGAAGAAATCGGTCTGCGTCAGCATGTAGGCAATCTGGTAGCCGGCCCAGCTATGGCCCTGGATGCCGACGCGCTCGGCATTGACCCAGGGCTCGTCTGCCAGTTGATACACCTTCGGCATGATCGAGGCCATCGCGCTGTCGCCAGGGTAGCCCTCCCGGTACCAGACATCGGGCACGAAGACGATATAGTCGTTGCTGGTGTAGAAAGTCGGAATGATGACCGAGCGATGGGCCTGCGGCGGTCGATGCCGATGCAGGCCATCGGCGTCACGCTCGTAGAAGTAGACGATCATCGGATAGGCCCGATCCGGATCGAAATCGTCAGGTTTGAACAGCAGTCCCTGGTGCGGTTGCCCATCGCGCGAGCGCCATGAGACCAGCGCCGCGCGCCCCCAGCGGTAATCGGCCTGCTGCGGATTGGCATCACTCAAGCGCACGGGCTTGTCAAAGCTCGGATCACTTACCCACAGGTCGGGAAATTCTTCGAAGCTTTCACGGCTGAACAGGAGCCGATCGGCATCGCGGGCCCGGCTCGGTCTGCCGTAACGATGAGGGGTCATCAATCGTTGATAAGTGCCGCTCCCACCGGCGTTCAGCTCGATGAAGCCATGATCCTTGCTGGCCTCGTCAAAGGCCATGGCCAGGAGTGGCCGATTCGGATCATGGGCTGACTGATCAGGGTCCAGGTTGACCAGGCGCAGGTTCCAGCCACGCTCGGCACCCAGTCCGCCGCTGAGGTTCACGGCGGCCGCCGGGTCGGCCGGGTCTACCCGCCAGACATCAAAGCGGTCGTAGACAAGCAGGGCCGCGTCGTTCTCCAGCCAGCCACCCTGGCCGTATGGCGGATCTATGAAAGGCCGATCATTACGGTGGTCGGCCAGGGACGGCTCAATCCCGGCCCCCAGGTCGATGCGAACCGCATCGTCAAGACCCACGCCGGTCCAGGTCGCAGCCTCACCGTCCCACCAGAAGGCATAATTGCCGCCCGGCGACAGATCGGGCACAGACTGAATCCGTTCGGCGAGAAGCTTGGCGATGCCGCTGGCCATATCGATTCGCCAGACGTCGTGGTAGCGCGGAAAATCCCACGAAATGTCCATCCGGTATGGCAGGTTGGAGTAGCCAATCACGTAATCGGAATCACCCGCCTCGGCCAGCTTGATTTCGGGAATGTCCAGCCGCCCCAACTGGATCTGCGTGGGCTCGGCCAGGCCCAGATGGGCCACGGCCAGGTAACTGCGCTTGCGTTCTTCGTCGAGCTCGATCAACTGCATGGACTGCAGTTTCGGGTCCTGCCAGTGCCAGATATCAACCCGGACGATCTCCTCGCCGAGCTTGTCCTCGTTGTCGGGTTGTTCGATTGGCGCTGGTGCCGTGCCAAAAAAGAGGCGCTGACCGCTGCTGGAGAAAAACGGCTGGCGATGCTGACTGACGTGCCAGCCCTTAGCCAGCAGCGCGCTGTGTTCGTCGACGACCCGGTCGGCCCGATCCTGGCCGGCTTCCCAGGCGAACAAGTCCCACGAATGAACTGGCCGTTCCTCATCGTGGTGGCGAACAAGCACAGCCAGGCGTTGACCATCATCGGCAAAGACCGGTGCCTGGTAACGGCCCTTGCCCTCGAGCAGGTAAGTCACCTGCCCGCTGTCGACATCGATCAGCAACAGCCCATCGGCGCTGCCATCGGGACTGACCCGGGTCGCGGCCAGGTAGCGGCCGTCATCGCTCCAGGCATAGTGACGAACATGCTCCACTTGCCATTGCCGGCTGTCGCTCAGTGACCGGATGACCAGCCTGGTGCCAGGCTTCTGGTCATCACTCCGACCGTTGTCGGGATCAGCTTCCTCCGCGCCGCTTTCGGGAGTTTCGTCCTCGATATCATCTTCTGCCGTCTCCGACGCTTCGAGCGCCGGGCCATGCAACCAGGCCAGCCACTCACCGGACTCTGCCGGCAGGGCGAACGACTCCACCCGCTCGACATCCTGGCGGCCGCCGTCAGCCAGATCGAGGATACCGAGCCCTGCCTGCGGGCGCTCTTCTGCGGGCAGGTCATCCACGCTGGCCTGGCGCGCTGCGGCGAACTCGGGCTTGATTCTGAATGCGACGAACCGGCTATCCCGGCTGAATTGCGCGTCGGCGCCGCGGTCGACACGAAACATGCGCTCGCCGTCTGTTGCCGAGACCACCAGCTCGCCGTCGGCCTGCTCCGGCGCCATTTGCCACCAGGCCCACTGGCCATTGGCACTGATGGCCGAGGCCTGGATGCGGTTCCAGCTGGTGTAGACATCATGCGACAACGGCTGCCGGGCCAGTCCCGGCAATGACAGTGCCAGCATGACCAGCACCATGGTCAAAAACATCAGCTTTGATTTGAAAAATGTTGCCTGGGAAAACATGAACACTCCGCGATTGAATCCTGAAAACTCGAAGACCGCGAGGAGATTAACCGATAGACCCTGGCTTGCGAGTGAGTCATTGCCGCGGCCACGGGGTGGCGCTTTGCACCACTTTCACCCGGCAGGCTATATTAGTAGGCTTGTCTTCCGAAAACGACCCCGGCATGAAAACCATTACTGTTCGTGGCGCGCGAACCCATAACCTGGCCAACGTCAACCTGGAGCTGCCGCGCGACCGCCTGATCGTTTTCACCGGACTTTCGGGGTCGGGCAAGTCGTCCCTGGCCTTCGACACCATCTACGCCGAAGGCCAGCGGCGCTACGTTGAGTCGCTGTCGGCTTATGCCCGCCAGTTCCTGTCGATGATGGAAAAGCCCGACGTCGATCATATCGAGGGTCTGTCCCCGGCCATTTCCATCGAGCAAAAAGCCGCCAGTCACAACCCGCGTTCAACCGTCGGCACAGTCACCGAGATTCACGACTACCTGCGTCTGCTCTACGCCCGGGTCGGCACCCCGCGCTGCCCGGATCACGACGAAGTGCTCGATGCCCAGACCGTATCGCAGATGGTCGACACCGTATTGACCATGCCCGAGGGCGGCAAGCTGATGCTGCTCGCGCCGGTTGTGCGCAACCGCAAGGGCGAACACCTGCAGCTGCTGGAAAGCCTGCGCAGCCAGGGTTTTGTCAGGGCCCGCGTCAATGGCAAGGTCATCGACCTTGACGATGAGCTGCCGAAGCTGCACTTGCGCCGCAAGCACAGTATCGATGCCGTAGTGGATCGCTTCCGGGTGCGAGCGGCAGACTCGGACGGCGGCGAAAGCCTGGCCCAGCGCCTGGCGGAAAGCTTCGAGACCGCGCTGGCCCTGGCCAAGGGCGTGGCCGTCGTCGCCCCCATGGATGGCGAGGAAGGGCCGGCTGAAGTGCTGTTTTCTTCGCGCTTTGCCTGCCCGGTGTGCGACTACAGCCTGTCGGAGCTGGAGCCGCGCATGTTTTCCTTCAACAATCCCAACGGCGCCTGTCCGACCTGTGATGGCCTGGGAGTGACACAATTCTTCGACCCCGACCGGGTCGTGGCCAACCGCGGCCTGTCGTTGGCCGGCGGCGCAATCCGGGGCTGGGACCGGCGCAACGCCTACTATTTCCAGCTCGTTCAATCGCTGGCCCGGCACTACGACTTCGACGTCGAAACCCCTTTCGAAGAACTGCCAGCGCAAGTCCAGCAGGTTGTGCTGCACGGCAGTGGCGATGAAAAGATCAGCTTTCGCTACCTGTCCGAGCGCGGCAGCCAGACCCGAAAGCATCCGTTCGTCGGCATCATTCCCAATCTCGAGAAGCGCTACCGCGAAACCGACTCACGAATTGTTCGCGAAGAGCTTTCTCGTTACATTTCGGCCCAGCCCTGCCCTGACTGCAACGGTCAACGCCTCAATCGCGCCGCCCGTCACGTATTCATAGATGGCCATAACCTGCCGGAAATTTCGAGCTGGTCGGTGGAGCGCTGCCTGGATTTCTTCGACCAGCTACGCCTGGATGGCTGGCGCGGCGAAATCGCCGACAAAATTCTGAAGGAAGTGCGCGAGCGGCTGCGTTTCCTGGTCAACGTCGGCCTCGACTACCTGACCCTTGACCGCCAGGCCGACACCCTGTCAGGTGGCGAGGCCCAGCGTATTCGCCTGGCCAGCCAGATCGGTGCCGGCCTGGTCGGCGTGATGTACGTACTTGACGAGCCCTCCATTGGCCTGCACCAGCGCGACAACAGCCGCCTGCTGGAAACCCTGACTCACCTGCGCGACCTTGGTAACACCGTGATCGTGGTCGAGCATGACGAGGATGCCATTCGCAGTGCTGACCATGTCGTCGACATCGGCCCCGGCCCCGGTGTACACGGGGGTCAGATCGTTTACAGCGGTCCGGCCAAAGGCCTGGTCGACTGCAAGCGCTCGTTGACCGGCGACTACCTGTCCGGGCGCAAGACGATTGCCATCCCCGAGCGCCGCCACAAGCCAGACAAGAAACGCGTCTTCAAGCTGGAAGGCGCCGGCGGCAACAACCTGAAAACGGTGAACCTGGATATCCCGGCAGGACTGTTCATCTGCGTGACCGGGGTATCCGGCTCCGGCAAGTCGACCCTGATCAACGACACCTTGTACCGCCTGCTGGCGCGGGAACTCAACGGCGCCTCGGAAAATCCGGCGCCGTTTCAGCACTTCAGCGGCCTGGAGCTGTTCGACAAGGTGGTTGATATCGACCAAAGCCCGATCGGCCGCACGCCGCGCTCCAACCCGGCCACCTACACCGGCCTGTTCACGCCGATCCGCGAGCTGTTCGCCGGCACCCAGGAAGCGCGCTCGCGCGGCTACAAGCCGGGACGGTTTTCTTTCAATGTCAAGGGCGGACGCTGCGAGGCTTGCCAGGGCGACGGCATGATCCGGGTCGAGATGCACTTCCTGCCCGACATCTTCGTGCCCTGCGATGTCTGCCATGGCAAGCGCTACAACCGCGAAACCCTGACCGTCACCTACAAGGGCAAGAACATCCACGAAGTGCTGGAGATGACCGTGGAAGACGCCCTGGCTTTCTTCGAGCCGGTGCCGGCGGTGGCCCGCAAGCTGCAAACCATGATGGACGTGGGATTGAGCTACCTGCAGCTCGGCCAGAGCGCGACCACCTTGTCCGGCGGCGAGGCTCAACGCATCAAGCTCTCTCGCGAACTGTCCAAGCGCGACACCGGCAACACGCTTTACATTCTTGACGAGCCAACCACCGGCCTGCACTTCCACGATATCAAGCACCTGCTGGAAGTGCTCCATCGCCTGCGCGACCAGGGCAATACGGTCGTCGTTATCGAACACAACCTGGACGTGATCAAGACCGCCGACTGGATCGTGGACCTGGGTCCCGAAGGCGGCGACGGCGGCGGCCAGATCATCGCCAGCGGCACGCCCGAAGAGGTGGCGCGCACGGAAGGCTCGTGGACCGGGCAATACCTGGCACCAATGCTGGGGGTGCGGAAGCGACGCAAGCGAGCTTGAATCGCGCCTTGGTCGCGCCTTCAGCAGGCGGGGAGAGCGGATGCGCGCTCGCCGGATGATTGATGGGGATAATTGATGGGCAGCATCGACCCCGTCGGGTCAGCTCCAGGGCCCGGCAAGACGGGCACCGGTGATCGCCAGGCAGCCGGGGAGCATGACTTCGATCCGGTGTCGGGAGCCCATCAGGGCACAAAGGCCGCGGCGGGCCAAGGCGTCGATGGCAGCTTCGCTCAGAACCACCTCCACCGGCGGCTGCAGGACCTGCTCGCCATCTTCATGGTGGCTGAAGCTCGGCAAGTCTTCCAGCCAGCGTCCGGCCCCGGGATCGAGTTCAAGCTCATGTTCCAGAAACGCCTGGCCCAGCGCTGCTGCCAGGCCAAAGGCGCCGGACATCCAGCACAACTGACTCCTGTCCTGCCCAGACTCCTCGAACGGAAAACTATCGATCGCATCGGTCGCACGGCCGTAAGGCACCCGGGCCAGCAAGCGCGGGACAACGAGCGCCACGTGCGCGGCGACCGAACTGGTGCGCAGGCTCTGCCAACGTGCCGCCATGTCGTCGCCAGCCAGCTCGTAGCGGCTGGACTCGGCCAGCGCGGCGGTTGACTTGGCACCGGCCAGCGCCGGCTGCGCGGCAGCCAGCAAGCTGCCACCACTGATCCCTGCCAGAGTGGCCATTGCTGCAAGGTGACGCAAATCATCGTCGCTGCCGACCTGACCATCGATCCAGACCAGAATCTGTCCGCGGGCTTTACTCTGATCGGCAAACAACTGCTGAAACAGACCGCTTTCAGCCAGCTCGCTGCCGGCTGTGTCGAGGTCGGCGGCCAGCTCGGCCTCATCGACCTGGAGCAAGCGCAGCTCGATATCAGTCCCGATGAGCTGCGAGATCAGCCACCATAGTCCGCGCCAGCGCGCTTCCAGCGCCTGCAAGGCCGGGTCGGCCAGGATGACTCGCAGACGCTGCGCCATTTCCGCGGCAATGGCATCACGAAAGGGCCTGGCCGCCTTGCTGTCGACGACATGTGGTCCGACCACATCGGCCAGGAACTGGCTGAGCTTGCTGGTCTCAGCCCGCTGCTCCGCGCCTTCGACCCGGCCGCCCAGCAGACGCTCAAGATCCGAGACATCGCTGCTTGCAGGCTCAGGATCCGGCTCGGGAGTGGCTTGATCATCGGCAAGGCCCTGTCGACGCAGCTTTTCGATCAGTTCCGGCGCCCGGGCAGGGTCATCCAGGTCGCGATGCATGGCAAGCAGGTCGCTCAACGCGGGCAGACGGCGACACAGGGCATCGGGATGAAAGTCGTCAAGACGCGAGAACTTGAGCTCTTGGCCCGAGGGAAGCTTTAATTGCGGCGCGATGGCGGCCATGACCTGCTCGAACTGGTCGAGATCGATCCGGGGCATGGGGCGCTCGCCCAGTCGGCGCTGAGAAAGCGGGTTGTCTTCGCATAGCCCAACCCAGTTGCCAAGCAACACCATGCGCAGACTGGACTGGTCTCGGCGCCTCGAAGGACTTGTCGCGCTTCCAAGGCTGAATTCGGCACTGATCGGCATGATGGAATCCCCGGCGGCTTTTGCCCAGCATTGTGAACCGATCGGCCGGCCAGGTCAAAGCGTGATCCGGGCCTGTTCAGAATCTCCGGGCGGGGGATCACCACGATGCTTTCCGACATAAAGATGCAGGGCGATCCAGTCGTAGAGGAAATGCACCAGGATCACTATCAACAGGTTCCCAGTCCAAATGTAGATCAGGCCAAGATAAAGACCGGCCAGTGTAGCCAGCAAAAAATAGGCCCGGGACATGGCATGAACCAGGCCAAACAGGAGCGCTGCGGCAACAAGACCAAACCCGGGGCCGATCCAGTCGCTCAGACCGGCCTGGATCACACCGCGAAACAACAGCTCCTCGCCAATGCCCGCGGCCAGGGCAACCAGCATCAGCATCCACCAGCGCGCCCCGGCAAACATCGGCACCACCACCTCGTACATGAAGCGCTGCAAATCCTCGATCCATTGCGCCTTGACCAGGCTGAGCACGGCCAGGCTCAGCACCATCGGCAGCGTTGCCACCACGCCAATCAGCCATTGGCCGGGCGCAAGATCGAACTGCAGCCAGGGTCGCAAACCAAAGATCAGCGCCAGCACCAGGGCCAGCACGGCCAGGCCCAGCTCGAAGGCCAGAATGAGGGAGATTCTGCGCGGCATGGAAAAAAGAAAGGAATTTCGACGCAATTCTACATCGCCTATGGGCAGCGCACGACTCCCTCTTCCCCTTCTGCCCTTCGCCCGATTATCATGGTCTCCGAATTCGCCAGCCGTGGAAACATGAGCAACTTCAATATTGAACTGACCGTGCGCTGGGGAGACCTGGACGCCTTCAATCACGTGAGCAACGTGACGTTCCTCCGCTACCTGGAAGAGTGCCGAGCGCGCTGGATGGAGAGCGTGCCTTGCCACTGGCAGGACGGCGACAGTGGGCCGGTGGTGGCCAACATCAACATCAACTACCGTTCGCCGGTGCTTTGGCCCGCGCGTGTCAGCGTCAGTTTGAAGCCACTGTCACCCGGCCGTTCCAGTATCAAGATCGAACATGAAATTCGCTCCCTGCCGCGCAAGGAAGGGGAACAGGGGGCGCTCCACGCCGACGCTACCGTGACCCTGGTCTGGATTGACAAGAAAAGCAGCGAATCGGTCCCCCTCCCGGTCAGCATCCGCCAGCTGGCCGAGTGACTTTTGCCCTCACGCGGAGACGCAAAGACGCCAATACGCAAAGTTGATTTCGAAAGGTCCTTCAAAAATCCAAACTGCTTTTCTTCGCGTCTCCGCGCGCACCTAGGGTTTTGAAAGTCAGCCCTTCGGGTCCAGGTAATGAAGGCCGAGACGGGCAACGCCATCGTCGATGGGTCGAATCCAGCGAACCTGGGCCAGGACTATGCCCAGTCGGGCAACCTTGACCATGCAGCGGTCACCCTCGGCCAGACGGTCTTCCAGCAGGCGCTGGATCACGACCAGGCCGCAGCCAACGTGGGACTCTTCCATGACCAGTCCGGCTATCTGGGGCTCGAATTCGTCTTCGCTCAAGGGAGCATCAGTGCACTGAATCAGAGCAATCTCCCACTCTGGCGGAGGAAAACGCAGGTGACGACGCTTCTCGGCTTGGTGTTCGCTCATGGCTACTGTACCCCGTCATTAATGCCGTCGCGCGTGTTAGGCCTGTTGTTGGAAAGGACGCTGCCATTCCCGGCGCGGCCTGCCTTGCGGCTAAGCGCTTCCCAGCTCACTCAATGTTACAGGATGAATGACGGGGTACACAAGACTGTGAGCTTTTCGGAGCAGCACCTTGTTGGCAATCGATCCCGCCAACTCGATCAGCCGGCTTTCCGCAAGCGTTCGACCAGGGTTTCAAGGGTTTTCTGGGTGGCCGGCTCGAACCAGCCCTTGACGAAAGCATCCAGGTCCAGCGCAGCAGGATCCCGGAACAAGCCAGCCAGGTCTGCCCGACACAGTTGACGGGTAGCGAGCATGGCATGCGTCGGCATGGCCAGGTGGTGCCTGCACCAGGCCAGGGCCTGCTCGATGACCTGGTCAGGGCTGGCCAACTCATCGATCAAGCCGATCGCCAGCGCCTCTTCGACCGGAATCATCTGACCGGCGACAAGATGACGTTCGGCGGCATAAACCCCAATCAGCCGCACCAGGGCCTGATGGATCACCGGGGGGACGACCAGCCCAACCTGGACCTCGTTCAAGCCCAGCCGAAAATCACCCTGGGCCTGGATGCGATAGTCGGCAAACAACGCCAAGACCGTGCCACCGGCAGGGCTGTGACCGGTAAGCGCGGCGACGATCGGGATGGGTGAGCGCGCCAGGCGAGCCAGCAAGCCGAAAAAATCCCGCCAGAAATCACGCATGCCGGCCTCATCAAGCTTCATCAGCTCGGGCACATCGAGCCCGGCCGAAAAAAGCCCGGGGCGACCGGAGAGGACAAGGGCACGGGCACCGGCCGACTCGGCCTGTTCCATGGCAGCCTCGAGGGCGCAAACCAGCTCGGGATTGATGGCATTGACCGGGGGACGGTCGAGGCGAAGTTCGACGATGTCGTCGGCGTGCTGTTCGATTTTGATCATGGGTACTCGAAAGGTTGAAATTGCGTCATCCTGGGTGTCTTTCCCAAGCGCGCCGCGCACGGCGCGTAGGCTCTGCCATGATAACGGTTTGCGCGCAGGTACGGCAGGATGCAGGTGTCAGATTCATTTCTGATCACGTATCATGGTTTCTGTCTCAATCCAATCAGGTCGGATAGAACCTCGCATGCTCAGAATCTTGCTCACGCTATTGCTGGCCCTGGCCTCCATCCAATCAACCTACGCCGACCAGTCGTCACTGCACATTAAGGACGCCTGGACGCCCGAGGCGCCACCTGGTCGGATGATGGCCGGTTTCATGCAGATTCATAACGCCGGCAGCAGTCCCGTGGCCATCGTTGATGCTCGCGCCACCGGCTTTGGCCATGTCGAGCTGCACAACACGACCATGGATGAAGGTGTCATGCGCATGCGGCGCGTTGATGCACTGACCATTGATGCCGGTCAGACCCTGTCCCTGGAACCGGGTGGCCTGCATGTCATGCTGATAGAACCGCAGCAGAACTTCCATGCCGGCGAGCATATTGAAGTGGTCCTGATCGACAGTAACGGCAACGAGTACCCGCTTCAGTCCGAGATTCGACCGCGTCGGCGCTGATTGGTATCAGCAGCGCCCTGCTGGCGGTCTTCACGCCAGTCATGTTTTGCCGGGCACGGGTCCGGACCGACCCGATCGGTCGTATGATGGGTTTCTGGTAGCCCTGTCACAAGATCATGTTTGAAGGCGAGCCCAACACCACGGCACTGCTTCTGATCGCAGCGGGTCTGTTGCTGATTCTCAGCGTCTTGTTCAGTCGACCCTCCGAGCGGATCGGCATTCCCGTGGTCCTTGTCTTTCTGTTGATCGGGCTCCTGGTCGGCTCCTACATTCCCGAGCACTTCGTCGATTTTGACCTGGCCTTCCGGGTCGGCACGGTGGGCCTGGTTCTGATTCTTTTCGACGGCGGCCTGAATACACCCTTTCGTCAAGTCCGCCAGTACCTTGCCCCGGCATCGGTACTGGCTACGCTGGCCGTCGTCGGCACTGCCCTGGTCGTGGCCACCGCCGCCTGGCTGCTAGGTGTGGGCTGGATGGAAGCCCTGCTGCTGGGCGCCATCGTCTCATCAACCGATGCCGCGGCGGTTTTTTCCTCGCTGCGCGGATCCGGCGTCCAACTCCGGCGCCGGGTCGGTGCCACCCTGGAGCTGGAATCGGGCCTGAACGACCCCATGGCAGTCATCCTGACCCTGGCACTGACCGCGCAGCTCCTTGGCACCGAGACATTCGCCCTGCTGCCATTCCTCGGTGATGTTGCCTTGCAGCTGGTCATCGGTGTCGGCCTGGGCGTTGCCATCGGCTGGCTGGGCACCCAGCTGCTGGCCAGGATTCGCGTCCCGGCCGCCGGCCTTTACCCGGCCCTGACCCTTGCCCTGGCCCTGCTTGCCTTCGGTTTACCGACGGTCTTCATGGGTTCCGGCTTCCTGGCAGTCTATGTGGCGGCATTGATGCTCGGCAATCAGCGCCTGCCCTATCGTTCGGGCATTCTGCGCGTTCACGATGCCATGGCCTGGCTGGCCCAGATCTCGATGTTCCTGGTGCTTGGCCTGCTGGCGGTACCCGAGTTGCTCACTGCCGCGGGCTGGCGTGGGCTGGTACTGGCACTGACGCTGGCACTGATCGCACGCCCGCTGATGGTGCTTTTGTGCCTGCTTCCCTTCGGCTACAGCTCGCGCGAATCGGCGTTCATTTCCTGGGTAGGGCTGCGCGGCGCGGTGCCCATATTGCTGGCCACTTTCCCGGTCCTGGCCGGCGTGCCCAATGCCATCGAGCTGTTTCACCTGGTCTTTTTCGTGGTCGTGGTCAACGCCATCATTCCAGGCGCGACGATTCGCTGGGCGGTTCGCCTGTTCGGTGTTGATCGCGCCGGGCTGGAGCGCCCTTCGCCGGTACTGGAAATCAATGCCATCGAATCATTGCCGGTGCAGATCATTTCTTTCCGCCTCGACCCGGCCGCCATGGTTACCGGCAATCGGGCTGGTGTCCTCCCGCTGCCAGAGGGTGCCGATATCCTGCTCCTGGTACGCAATCAACTCGCCTTGCCGGTCAAGCCGGATACGGTGCTGCAGGCCGACGACCACGTTCACATCATGGTTCGGCCCGAACACAAGCGCACGGTGGAATTGCTGTTTGGGCTGCGCGAGGAGGACTAAAAAGGCGTATCAGCCGGCGGCAGTGCCATCGACCAGCAAGGCCAGTTCGCGCAGGATGGCGGCGGTGGCACCCCATACTGGCCGGTGACCCGAACACATGGACCAGGCCTCGAAGACCTGCCCATCTCGCTCGATTGCATGACAGCGATAACTGGCCAAATCCAGGACCCGTGCCAAGGGCACGGAAAAGGTCTCGCTCACCTCTGCCGGATTGGGACGAATGACCGCCGCTTCCGCAACCAGGGCGACTACGGGCACGATGCGAAAGGCAGTAATCGTGTCAAAACAGGGCAGCATGCCCAGCGGTCGAACCTGGCTTGGTTTGAGCCCGATTTCCTCGTTCGCCTCGCGCAGCGCGGTTTCAAGCGGGGATACTTCGCCCGGGTCTGGACTACCGCCAGGCAATGAAACCTGTCCGGCATGATGAGGCAAGCTGCGGCTGCGGACTGTTAGCAGCACCCCGTGGTCGGCATCCAGACGAATCGGCACCAGTACCGCTGCCGGGGCCGGTGTCCAGTCCTCCCGAGGCGGACGATAACCCACCACCGGTAGATTGCTTGAGTCGCTGCTGAGCGGGTAAAGCGCCGCGGCCAATCGAACCAGCTCGGCAGACAAGTCAGCCATCGTCGAACAAGCGCTGGGCCCGCACGGGCAAATCCTGCATGATTGCCCGCCGTTGCTCTGGACTGTAGGTCAGCCAGGCCGCGATTTCTTCGCCGTTGCGGAAACAGCCGACGCAAAGGCCATCGGGACCCAGGGTGCAGGTCCCGATGCAGGGCGATTCGATCGCGCTCAAGGGCTGAGCGGGATCGGCCACGGGACTTAGCGACCCGGGGCCGGTGCTCCGCCGTCGAAGCCTTCAGGCTCGCCGATCTGGACCAGGCGAATGTCGAACTGCAGTGCTTCGTTCGGGCCAATCATCGGCGGGTCTCCGCGCACGCCAAAGGCCAGCTCCGGCGGCAGAAACACCTGCCACATGGCCCCCTCGCGCATCAGCGGCAGAACTTCCTGCCAGCCCTCGATCACAGAATTGACCTGAAACACGGCCGGTACGCCGCGGCGGAAGGAGCTGTCGAACTCGCGTCCATCGATCTTCGAACCACGATAATGCACCGTCACCATGTCGCTCAAGTTGGGACGAGCTCCTTCACCTTCCTCGATGACGCGATACTGCACACCGCTGGGCAGGGCAACAATACCGGTCTTGCTACGATTGTCAGTCAGGAAGCGCTCGGCGCGGCCCTGGTTTTCCTCAGCCAGGCGCTGGAAGGCCTCCATCCGCTCCTGGCGGATCTTTTCCTGCAGGGCCATCATCAGCTGGCGCATTTCAGCGATTTCCAACTGCGGCTCGCGCTCGTTGAACGCGTCGCGCACCGCCTGGAAGACGGAATCAAGGTCAATATCAATGTCGTAGCTGCGCAGCTCGGCACCGAACTCGTAGCCGATTGAATAGCCCAGCTTGCCAGGCTCGGATTCCAGGTTCTGCGCCTGAACCGACGTGACCATGACCGCGGTCAATGCCGCAGACAAAACTACCTTGTACATGCTGCCTCCGTTAGGGATGCGAATAAGGGTTTGACAAACCCGCTAGTGTACCTGACCGCCCTTGGGCTGACTACGTTGTCAGCGAAAAGTGCGACAACTTTTCGGCCAGATGCTTTCCAGCCTAGCAGTCGTGCACGAATTGACCAGCGAAAGGCGGGCAGGTTCATGGCAAAACGCAAAGAAGACAGCCTCGCAGCCGAAACCAAGATTGGCGAAATACACCAGCATAACGGTTAATTTAACCAAAAATAGCAACGAAGCTTTCACAAGCCCTTGTTTTTACAAAGCTCCTTTTTTGGCTCAATAATTGCATTAACGAAGCCAACATCAACCGCACACCGAAGGAGAACGATCAATGGGCATTTTTTCTCGCATGGGCGACATCATCAACGCCAACCTCAACGCAGCCCTGGAAAAGGCCGAAGATCCTGAAAAGATGATTCGACTGATGATCCAGGAAATGGAAGACACGCTGGTCGAAGTACGTTCGGCCACCGCCAAGTGCATCGCCGAGAAGAAGGAGCGAACGCGCCTGCTCAAGCGCCTGGAAGAGCAGAAGCTGGACTGGGAACGCAAGGCCGAGATGGCCCTGGAGAAGAATCGCGAAGACCTGGCGCGGGCTGCCTTGTCGGAAAAAACCGCTCTGTCGGATCGGATCGGCTACCTGAGCGAGGAGCTCGAGCAGTACGAAGAGCAGCTGTCCAAGTACGACAGCGATATCGGCAAGCTTCAGGCCAAGCTGACCGACGCCCGCAACCGTCAGCGCGCGCTGGTGATGCGTCATCGCTCCGCCAGCCATCAGCTCAAGACGCGCAAGCACATCTACAACGACAAGATTGACGAGATGCTGCAGCGTTTCGACAGCGCCGAGCAACGGATCGAACATATCGAATCGGAAGCCGAGGCGCTGGAAATGGGCCGCAAGGGCAAGTCCCTGGAGGCCGAGTTCAGCAAGCTTGAGCGGGATGAGCGGGTCGAGGCAGAACTGGCTGCGCTGAAGTCAAAGAAGAAGGAAGGATGAAATGTTCTACGACCCATTCGCCGTTGCCAGCGTGTTTGCTCCGATGGGCTTGATGTTCGTGCTGCTGGTCCTGTTCCTGGTTATCGTGGCGCCGATCTGGTTGATCCTGCACTACGCGACCCGGAACTCGGCCAGCCGCCGAATCAGCACCAAGGACGAAGCGATGCTGGAAGAGTTGCACGAAATGGCCCGCAAGATAGAGGACCGCATGCATACCCTGGAGCGGATTCTCGATGCCGATAACCCGAACTGGAGGAGCCGACAATGAATTCACGTCACCACAAGCACCACGACCGCAGCCGTCTTTATCGCGACAAGGATCGAGCGCTGCTGGCCGGGGTTTGCGCCGGCATCGCCGACTGGACGGGCTTCAACCTGACCGCGCTGCGGATCATCGTGGTCCTGCTCACCCTGCCCTTCACGGCGGTAATGATCATCGGCTACCTGGCCCTGTGGATCTTGATTCCCAAGCGTCCACGAGCCATGTACCGGGACACCGATGAGCAGGCATTCTGGCAGGAAGTGCGTCGTTCTCCGCGCGATACGGTCGGCCAACTCAACCGACGCTTTCGCGACCTGGACGGCCGCCTGCAGCGGATGGAAGCCTGGTTGACATCCAGTGAGTACAGGATTGATCGCGAGCTTCGCGACAGCTAGGCCGCGTCATTGAGGGAGGACAGCCATGCACATCCTGAGCAGCCTTATTGCACTGGTGGTAATGATTCCGGCCGGCCTGGCCGGAATCGCCGCCGCGCTCAAAACCATGCCCGCATCGGTCGATGAACTGATCGCCGGATTGAACCAGCTCTGGACTGCCAGCCGGGAGCTGGCAGCCTGGTGCGAGCCACTGGGCTGCGGGATTCTTGGCGTTGCGCTGCTGACCGGTTCGGCCATCATTGCCTGGCGTGGTTTACAATCGCGTACCTAGCCCGTTTCGGAACGCGAATACAATGTCTTTTGAAAACCTGGCCGTGGTTACGCGCGGCGGCATCCACACCATCACCATCAAGCGTCCGTCCAAGCTCAACGCACTCAATCGACAGACGCTGCAGGAGCTCTACGCGGCCATCATCGACGCCAGCGGCGACGACAAGGTCCGGGTAATCGTCATCACCGGTGCCGGCGACAAGGCTTTCGTGGCCGGTGCCGATATCAGCGAGATCCGAGACCAAAGCCCGGTCGAGGCGCGCAGTTTCTCGCAGTTTGGCCAGAATTTGATGAGCATGATCCAAAGCCTCGACAAGCCAGTCATCGCCGCCATCAACGGCTTTGCCCTGGGTGGGGGCATGGAGCTTGCGCTTGCCTGTCACCTGCGCATCGCCAGCGACAACGCCAAGCTCGGACTTCCGGAAATCAAGCTTGGCATCATGCCTGGCTTTGGTGGCACGCAGCGCCTGCTGCGCCTGGTCGGGACCACGCTGGCACTGGAAATGGCCCTGGGCGGCGAACCGATCAGCGCCGAGCGCGCGCACCAGCTTGGCCTGGTCAACCTGGTGGTGCCGGCCGCCGAGCTTGAAGCAGCCGTTGGCCGAATGGCCAAACCGCTGGTCAAGGCGGCACCGGAGGCCGTGCGTGGCATTCTGCAGGCCGTCCTGCAGGGCTCGGACATCAACCTGGAAGCCGGGTTGGCATTGGAAACGGCGCGATTTGCCCTGTGCTGTGCTACCGAGGATATGAAAGAAGGAACCAGCGCTTTCCTGGAAAAGCGTGCGCCTGAATTCAAGGGCCGCTGAACGGCGCTCAGAAATCCGGCGACAGCTCGCCGGCGGTCACGCGGATATCCAGGCGATTCTCCGGCGGCGGCAGCGGACAAGTCGTGAACTCGGTGAATGCACACGGCGGGTTGTAGGCGAGGTTGAAATCCAGGACTACCGTAGTCTCACCCGGCGCCGGCTTGTCAGCGTAGAGAAAACGCCCAAGGCCGTAGGTTTCGCGGCCCGACGTGCGATCGGCAAAGATGAAGAACAGCTGGTCCCCGGCATCAACCGCTTCCAGCCCGAAGCTTTGCCCATCACGCTCGAACTCGGCCAGACCCGGGTTGGGTTCGTTGATCAACTCACCCAGCACATTGGCAATCAGCAGGTGGCGCTCGACCGGATGCTCGGTCCAGCGCGCCTCGATGCGCCAGGACGACTCAATGGGAAAACTCTCCAGGCCGGAAAACCTGGCCAGGGTCGGAGCCGCGCTGTCGCGCACACGTAAAGCCAGGCCATCGTCACGGCGGAGCAAGTGCATCTGCACCGTTCCCGACTCGATCACGGTTGGCTGTCGCTCGTCGTCAGCCGGATACAACGGGGCCTCTTCCACGATCCTGCCATCGACTCGCACGGCAGCGCCAGCTGCAGTCACGAACCAGGCCTCGCCGCCGATGACCTGCAGATCGCCCCACCGGGCCGGGCCACTGCTGATCACGATATCGTTGTCTGGCGCCGTTCCCACCCGGTACTCGCCGTCGGCGAGAAACTCGAGGCCCACCAGACTGAGCCAGCCATGCGGCTCGGACAGCCGGTTATGGCGGCGCTGGCGCCACTCCATCACCTCGATTTGATGCTGGCTGAGAAAAGGATCATCCAGGTCGGGCGACCTGGGCGGCCCATCAGCGGCACAGCCGGCCAGCCCCAGCGCCAGCCCGATCAGGAGCGCAACCAGGCGTCGGTCAGGCCCGACCGTAGATATCTTCAAGTCGCTCGATGTCATCTTCGCCGAAATACTGGCCGGTTTGAACTTCGATAATGTGGACATTTTCCTCGCCCCTGTTCTCGAGACGGTGCAAGCTGCGCGCCGGTATCTGTACCGTCTGGTTGGCGCCCAGTTCGAATTCCTCGTCGGCGACCCGAACGGTGGCCCGCCCGGACACCACTGTCCAGTGCTCACTGCGGTGCTCGTGGCGCTGCAGGGAAAGCACGCCGCCCGGTCGCACCACGAGGCGCTTGACCTTGCAGTCTGCCGCATCTTCCAACACCGTGTAGCTTCCCCACGGGCGATGGACAGTACGATGGTATACCGCCGATGCATGATCCTGGCGAATCAGCTCATCAACCACAGACTTGACTTCCTGGGCCCGGTCACGACTGGCCACGAGGACGGCATCGCCCGTATCGACGATGACCAGGTTTTCAACGCCGACGGCTGCAATCAGGCGCTGCTCACTCTGGACAAAAGTATTGCGCGTATCAACCAGCACCCCTTCCCCCTGGATCCGGTTGCCCAGCGCATCAGTTTCATAAAGATCGCTGATCGCCTGCCAGGAACCAATATCACTCCAGCCGCAGGAAACGGGCACGACCGCGCGTCGACTGGCCTTTTCCATGACTGCAAAATCAATCGATTCAGCGCGCACCCGGGAGAACGACTCCGGATCCAGCTCCATCGGCTCGGCGTCCTGGTCGCTGGCCTGCCAGCACCGTTTGACAGCCAAGGCGATATCCGGGGCCAACTCGTCCATGGCCGCCAGGATAGCGCTGGCCTTGAAGCAGAACATGCCGCCGTTCCAGAGATACTGGCCCGACTCATAGTAGCGGCGGGCTGTCTCCTGGTCGGGCTTTTCAACAAAAGCCTCGATGACTTTTCCGGCCGAGCCGTTGGCATTGCCGGCCCGGATGTAGCCAAAGCCGGTCTCGGCATGGGTGGGCTCCACCCCGAGACAGGTCAGCCAGTCGTCGGCAGCCAGCTCAGCCGCCGCAGCCACGGCCGCTTCGAAGGCTTCGATATCGCGCACCAGGTGATCGGCCGGCAGGACCAGCATCAGCGCTTCGGGCCCGTGGTGGTGCGCTACCCAATGGGCCGCGGCCGCGATCGCCGGTGCAGTATTGCGTCCCTCGGGCTCGAGAACAAAGTGGTGGCGGCCAGCGCTGCTGCTTTCCTGGTAAAGATCGCGGGTAAGAAAATAGTAATCCCGGCCTGTCACGGTCAGCGTAGCGGGCGAGCTGGCCACCCGCAGCGCCCTCTCCATGGTCGATTCGGCGAGCGTCTGACCACTGGCCAGGCGCATGAACGGCTTGGGATGAGCGCGCCGGGAAACCGGCCACAGCCGGGTGCCTGCGCCGCCAGAAAGAATGACCGGGATCAGCATGGGGGCGAAGCCCACTGCGCCAGGCAGCCGGTCAGCGACGTTTCGATATCCATCAACTCATCTCCAGTCCATTGTAGGTAACGGCTGCAGTCCAGTACCGACCACGCCGGCCGCTGGGCCTTTTGCGGCCAGTCAGCCGAGGCAATCGGCGCCACCTCGACTTCCCGCCCGATTACTCCGGTCGCGGCCGCCTGGGCGACGGCTTGCTGAGCAAACTCATGCCAGCTCATGGCCCCGTTACCGGCGATATGGACCGTCTCGACTCGTTGCAGTTCAGCGGCGCGCTTCTCGATCAGCACCCAGCTGGCCCGAGCCAACTCGCCGGCCCAGGTCGGCGACCCGATCTGATCACTGACCACCCGCAAATTCTCACCGCGGGCCGCGCGACCCAGAATAGCGCTGAGGAAGTTGCCCGCCAGGGCACTGTACACCCAGGCCGTTCGCACGACGAAGGCGCGCGCATGGGACGCGGTCACTGCTTGCTCACCAGCCAGCTTGCTGTGTCCGTAAACACTGTCCGGCCGGGTCGGATCATCCTCGCGCCAGGCGCGTTGAGGGTGACCACCGAATACGTAATCCGTGGAATAGGTTAGCAGCACCGCGTCGTGTTCGCTACACCAGCCGGCCAGGCGCGCTGGCACATCGCGATTGAGTTGAAACGCCAGATCCGGCTCGTCCTCGGCGCCATCCACCGCCGTCCAGGCAGCGGCGTTGACAATGGCATCGGGCCTGACCCTGTCGAGCATGGTCCGCCATGCGTGCTCGTCGCACAGGTCACAGGGCTGATCGCCGGCCTGGCGCGAGGAGGTAATCAGCTCGATGCCGTCCGGCGCGCACGCGCGCAAGTGGCGGCCAAGCTGGCCATCGGCGCCAATCAGCAGCACTCTCATCGCGGCAGCTGGTCGGGCGAGTAATCGGCCAGGCGAGGCGCGACGGCATCCTTGGCTGACAGTTCCGGTTCGACCATTGGCCAATCGACGCCGATATCGGGATCGTTCCAGGCAATGGCGCGATCGAACTCCTGCCGGTAGGGTCGAGTGCACAGGTAGTTGAAGCAGGCCTGTTCGCTGAGCACCAGGAACCCGTGGGCGAAGCCTTCGGGAATCCAGAGCTGGTTATGGTCGCGATCGTTCAGCTCGGCAACGGTCCAGCGACCAAACGCGGGCGATTGCGGTCGAATGTCAACCGCCACGTCCAGCACCCGGCCGCTGGACACCCAGACCAGCTTGCCCTGCGGCTCCGGCCACTGAAAATGCAGGCCACGCAGGACACCGCGGCGCGAACTGGATGCGTTGGCCTGGACAAAATCCGGGCCGATCCCTTCATCGCCATAGCGCTCACCTCTCCAGGTTTCCAGGAACCAGCCACGCTCATCGCCAAACACCCGCGGTTGAATCAGCTTGACGCCGGCCAAGTCCGTATCGCTGACCTTCATGGGCCGAACCTGCTGTTGGCCACCATGCGCAAGTAATCACCATAGCCGCTTGAGACCAGGGGCTCGGCCAGGCCCAGCAACTGCTCCTTGCTGATCCAGCCCTGGCGAAAAGCGATCTCTTCGGGGCAGGCAACGCGCAGCCCCTGGCGCGCTTCCAGGGTTTCGATATAGCTGGCAGCCTGCTGCAGCGAGGCATGGGTCCCAGTATCGAGCCAGGCGTAGCCCCGACCCATGGTCTCGACGGTCAGGTCGCCGGCTTCCAGGTAACAGCGATTGAGATCGGTAATCTCGAGTTCGCCACGCGCCGACGGTGCCAGTTCAGCGGCATAGTCGCAGGCCTTTTCGTCGTAGAAGTAAAGTCCGGTCACCGCGTAGTTGGAGCGCGGAACGGCCGGCTTTTCTTCCAGCGAAAGGACCTGCCCCGCCTGGTCCATCTCGACAACACCATAGCGCTCGGGATCGCTGACCCAGTATCCAAACACGGTTGCACCCCGGGTTCTGGCCGCGGCCCGGGCCAGTAGATCGCGCATGCCGCCGCCGTGAAAGATATTGTCGCCAAGAATCAGGCAGGAAGGCCCTGAAGCGACGAAATCACGCCCGATGATGAAGGCGTCGGCGAGGCCGCGCGGATGCTCCTGGACCGCGTAGCTCAGCTCGATTCCCCACTGTTTTCCGTCATCGAGGAGATGGCGAAACAGGGCCTGCTCGTGCGGCGTGGTAATCAGGAGAATTTCACGAATCCCGGCCTGCATCAAAGTGCTGAGCGGGTAGTAGATCATGGGTTTATCGTAGACCGGCAGCAATTGCTTGCTGATAACCCGGGTCAACGGATACAGGCGCGTACCAGCGCCGCCTGCCAGGATGATGCCCTTGCGATTCACGTCTTCTCCCGAAATCGTTTCCAAGAATAATGCCTGTAACGGCGCCTGATCAGCCGCGCACGCGTGCCTTGCCGAGACGCTCGGACCGATAGCGGCCATCGCGAATGCGCTGCCACCAATCCCTGTGGGCCAGGTACCAGTCGACAGTTGCCGCCAGGCCACCGGCAAAATCCACGCTCGGCTCCCAGCCCAGCTCACTGTGAATGCGACGCGCATCGATGGCATAGCGGCGATCATGTCCGGGCCGATCGTCAACGAACTCGATCAGGCGCTGGCGCGGTTGTTCGCCGGGCTCGCGGGCATCGAGCAGATCACACAGCAGGCGGACCACGTCCAGGTTGCTCATCTCTGCATTGCCGCCGACGTTGTAAACGCGCCCGGGCCTGCCTTTTTTCAGGGCAGTTCGAATAGCGCGACAATGGTCGCCGACAAACAGCCAGTCTCGACGCTGCTGACCATCGCCATAAACCGGCAGTCTTTCGCCTTCGAGTGCGTTGATCAGGATCAACGGAATGAGTTTTTCAGGAAACTGGTAGGGCCCGTAGTTGTTCGAGCAATTGGTAATCAGCGCCGGCAGACCAAAAGTGCGATGCCAGGCTCTTACCAGGTGATCGGAGGCGGCCTTGGAAGCGGCATATGGTGAATTGGGTGCGTAGCGATGGTGTTCGTCGAAGGGCGCCTCGTCCGGCGCCAGCGTGCCGTAAACCTCGTCGGTGGAGACATGCAGGAAGCGAAAATCGGCACCGGCACCATCGTGCCAGTACTCCAGCGCAGCAGACAACAGGTTATGGGTGCCGTTGACGTTGGTTCTGATGAATGCGCCAGGGTCGTCAATGGAACGATCAACGTGGCTTTCGGCGGCAAAATGCACCAGCGCATCCGGACGGTGCTCAGCCAGCAGGCTCGGCACCAGCTCGGCATCACCGATATCACCGTGCACGAAATGATGCCTTTGCTCATCGAGATCGGCGAGGGAATCGAGATTGCCGGCATAAGTCAGGAGATCGAGATTGACAACGCGCCAATCGGTTTCCTCGAGCACCTGGCGAACGAAATTGCTGCCAATGAAGCCGGCTCCGCCGGTAACGAGTAAGGTAGTCATGTTGGAAAATCCGGTTTCTGGATCCTGGCCGCGGGCGCGACATCAAGATGCCTATCGTATTGGATGCACGACATTCGCGGTAGTCAGGCGCGAATGTCCCCACTTGGCGGAGCCGGTTGATTCAGCCGGACGCTGGCCGGGCATGCAGTGTTGTCCGAGCTGTTGCAAAAAGGCGCGCCACCTGCGATCTGCCCGGCCTGGCAACGACCCGAACCGGGCTGGACGATCGCGACGATCAGAACGGGATATCGTCTTCCAGGCTGCTGCCACCCGATGGCTGGGAAGATGATGCCGACCCTCGGTCGTAATCACCACCCCGGTCTTCCAGTGGTTCCGAGCCACCGCGCCCATCCAGCATCTGCATGTCGTTGGCGACAATTTCCGTGGTCCAGCGATCATTGCCATCGCGGTCCTGCCACTTGCGCGTCTGCAGCCTGCCCTCGATATAGACCTTGGAGCCCTTGCGCAGGTATTCGCCGGCAATCTCGGCCAGCTTGCTGAACATCACGACGCGATGCCACTCCGTTTTCTCCTGCATGTCGCCGCTCTGGCGGTCGCGCCAGCTCTCGGAAGTTGCCAGCGACAGGTTGGTCACGGCGTTGCCGCCGGCAGTATGACGGGTTTCGGGGTCAGCCCCCAGGTTGCCGATCAGGATAACTTTATTGATGCCTCGGGCCATGGCTGGGCCTCTCCGATTGTTCGCTTGGGAATGGCCGAAAGTCTAGCACAGGGTCCGGCCTGGTCCGGGTGCGAAAAAGTCGTCAGCTCGGGCAGGAAAACGACTCGTATAATGGCAAGCCATGAGCCATGTCCCCGCCCCCGTGCTGCCCTCAAGCCTTGCCGATGTCCTCGCCATGACTGCCGCCGATCGGCGCGCGGTCGATGCCCTGATCCGGAGCAGACTGAGTTCGGATATCGTCCTGGTCAACCAGATCAGCGAATACATCATCGGCGGTGGCGGCAAGCGGCTGCGGCCGCTGCTGCACCTGCTGACCGCCCGCGCCGCTGGATACCACGGTCGCGATCATCTGCAAGTCGCTGCCATCATCGAGTTCATCCATACCGCCACCTTGCTGCACGACGATGTGGTTGATGAATCGAGTCGTCGGCGCGGCAAGCAGACGGCGCACCAGGTATGGGGAAACGCGGCCTCGGTGTTGGTGGGCGACTTCCTCTACTCGCGCAGCTTCCAGCTGATGGTCGAAATTGATCGCATGGCAGTCATGGAAATACTGGCCAATACCACCAACACCATCGCCGAGGGCGAGGTCCTGCAGTTGATGCAGATGGGCAACGCTGATCTGACCGAGAAGGATTATTTCCAGGTCATTTCGGACAAGACGGCCTGCCTGTTTGCCGCCAGCGCCCGACTCGGCGGCGTTCTGGCCGATGCCAGCCCGGCCCTGTGCGAGTCGCTGGCGGAGTTCGGCCTGCTCCTGGGCCAGGCGTTCCAGATCGCCGACGACGTACTCGATTACCAGGCTGATGACCAGGCCCTGGGCAAGAGCCTGGGCGATGACCTGGCCGAGGGCAAGGTGACCCTGCCGCTGATTCTGGCGATGGACCGGGCTGCTCCTGAACAACGCAACTTGCTGCGTGACATGATTGGCGATGGCGGCAGCCGGGAGCTGCAACAGGCCTGCGCCATTCTGAAAGAAACCGGAGCGCTTGACGATGCGCTGGCCCAGGCACATCGCCTGGCCGACCAGGCCAGGCATTGCCTGGAGGGACTGCCGCCAAGCCCGGAACGCACCGCCCTGGCGGTCCTGACCGATTACGCGGTCGACCGCTCGCTGTAGTCAGCAAGCGCCTGACGAAACGCATCACCACGGGCTTCGAAATCGCGAAAGCGAGGAAAGCTGGGCGCGCCTGGCGACAGCAACACGCTGGAACCAGGAGGGCTCAAGTCAGCGGCGGCTGCCACCGCCTCGGCGATGGAGTCAACCAGGCGCGTGGATTGACCGGCCACGCAAGCTTCCCGGACCAGGGCGTTGGCCACCTCCCATCCGTTATCAGGCAGTGCGATCAAGGCCGCCAGCGGCTGCGCTCGGCACCACTCCAGCACCGGCTGCCAGTCGGCTGGCCGCGCCTGCCCACCAGCGATCAGGGTCACCGGTTGCCCGTTCAGCATCTCCAGCGCCGCCCGTGTCGCATGCGGCGAGGTGGAGATGCTGTCGTTGATCCAGAACAGCCCGCCGACCCGCCCCAGCGCTTCCAGCCGATGAACCAGCGGCCGGAAGGAACGCAGGGCGGTTAACGAATCGGCGATTTCGACGCCGCACCGTGCCGCGGCAGCCATCGCCAGCGCGGCGTTGTCCAGATTGTGACGGCCGCTCAGCTGCAGCTCGGCCAGGTCAAGGCAGACATCGTCGGCAAGCCACAGCGAATCTTCGCGCCGATGGAACTCGGGCCAACGATTGACCTGGACCAGCCCGTCAACGGATCGGGTCCAGGCCAGCAACACCGGGTCCGCCGCGTTGATCAACAACGGCCGGCCCGCCAGCAGCTCGACCAGGCGCAGCTTGCAGGCAAAGTAGGCCTCGCGGCTCCCATGCCAGTCCAGGTGTTCGTCGAACAGCCGCGTGATCAACCCCATGCTGAGCGTCGCTTCAAGATCGGCCAGCTGGTAACTCGATAACTCCAGAACGACAACATCCGCCTTCGTGTCCAGGTGGCCGAGCAAAGGATCACCGATGTTGCCGGCCAGCAACACCCGGCGCGAGCTGGCCTGGAGAAGATGTGCCAGTAGTGAGGCCGTCGTGCTCTTGCCCTTGGACCCGGTCACGCCGATCACCGTCACATCGCTACGCTCGCTGAACCAGAGCGAAGCCGGGTTGACGATCCGAACCCCGGCCTGACGGGCTGCGACCAGCGCCGGGTGATCGACCCGAACCCCGGGCGAGCGCAGCAGAACATCGAACTGCTGCAGGCGCTGATCGAAAGGGCCAACCCAGCCCGGCCATTGCCCCGGTCGCTCTCCGTGTTCAACCAAGACACTCAGGTCGGCTTGCTTGAGGCGTTCGTTCAGAACCGCCAGCGCACAACGGCCCTCGCGACCTGCTCCCAGCACCGCGATCTGTTTGCCATCCAGCTGCTCAAGCCGCATCAAGCCACTCCGTCGGAATCAGGTGTGGCCCGCCTGGCTGACAGGCCGCATCCAGGCTGGGCACCGGCAGGCCGGCCAGGCGGGGGGCCAACGCTTGAACCACGGCATGGCCGGACCACGCGGGCTGCCGGGTCAGCGCCAACAGCGCAGATCGCGCCTCGCCCGCTTCGCCGACGCACTCGAACGGCTTGCGGCCATCAAGGCCGAGCAAGGCGGCAAAACCGTCCAGCTGCTCGATGTCGTCCAAGAGGTCGGCCTGAAAAATGGCTTGCAGTGCCACCGGCGTCATGAAAGGAGCCAGGCCAAGAAAGACGAAGTGACACTTCGGACACTGTCCGCACCAGCGCTGCGTGCGCGGGCCGTCCAGATGGAAGTTCCTGTTGCAGGATGAAAAAAGACCATGCCAGGCTCCTAGCCCTGCAAACTCCCGGCAGACAGCCAGCTCGCCATCGCGCCGCAGCAGGGAAAACACACGCAGGTCGGCCGCGATCCAGCGCCTCACCCACTGATCCAGCATTCGTTCAAAGACCAGGGATTTCGAGAACTGGTGATTGACCCCACGCCCCTGCTCGTCATGCAGCGTCACCTCGTCAGCCGAACGCTCGTTGGCAAAAACGACTCGATCATGGTCAAGCACCAGGGCTGCAAGAACCAGAACCGCGGCGTTGATGGCGGTGACCGGTACATGGCCATTCCAGGCCCCACGAGCGTTCAACGCGGCCAGCGCAGGATCGACCTTTCTGGGAATCACCAGATGTTCGGCGGACAAGGTCTGGCCCAGCTGACGAATCAGGGCCGCCTCGCCCACCTGGACCGGACGACAGCGATCACCGATACGCTCAAGTCTCGACCAGGCCACCAGAGAATCCTTGCCACCACCCATCGGCACCAGGGTCCGACGGGCCAGTCCCAGGTCGCCTGCCGTGGGCTCTTGCTCGCCGCAAGCAGGAAAGTCAGGAAAATGATCCGGATCGAGCCCGTTGCGATAAGCAAATTCCGCCAGCCCCGAGCGATAAAGCTGGCTCAGCCAGGCCGCCTGATCAGGCCCGGGTGCCGCGCTCTCGAACACGAGGCGAGACGGACAACCCGCTTTCCAGTAACTGATGCCAGCGACCCAGTGCAGCAAGTTCAACGCCGCGTCGACGGCAGCGCGACGCTGTTCCGGCACCTCCGCTGGAGGCAGCCGAAACGTTTCTGTCAGCGCAATGCCGTCGAGCCGATACTCCAGCTCGACCATGCCACTGGACGGATCGAAACGGCTCTGACCGAAACTGAAACAGCGACTGGTCGACCGCTGCCAGCGTTCAAGCTCGCTGGCGTCGCCCGAAACTGGATTGTTCATTGCGCATCGACGGGTCGGGCCTGTTCGTCTTCAGGGCTGTCGCCGCGGGCGCGCGGCCAGGCCCTGAGAACGGCGTTGACCAGCGTGGCCAGCGGTATGGCGAAGAAAACACCCCAGAAACCCCAGATACCACCAAAGACCAGGACAGCGGTAATGATGGCTACCGGATGCAAATCGACCACTTCGGAAAACAGAATCGGCACCAGCACGTTGCCATCCAGCGCCTGGATGATGGCGTAGGCCACCATCACGTACCAGAACTGCGCGCCAACACCGAATGCGACCAGCGCCACCAGGGCTACCGGGATCGTGACCACGGCCGCACCAATGTAGGGAATGATCACGGAAAACCCGACCAGCATGGAAAGCAGCATGGCGAACGGCATGCCCAACAGGGAAAAGACCAGGTAGGTGACCACCCAGACGATCAGGATTTCAAGCACCTTGCCACGCACATAGTTGCCGATCTGGGCATCGACCTCCTGCCACACGCTCAGCGCCAGAGCACGGTCACGCGGCAGATGGTTGCTGAACCAGTTGATCAGCTGACTCTTGTCCTTGAGAAAGAAAAAGACCAGAACCGGCATGAGGACCAGGAAAACCAGCAGGCTGACCACGCCCAGTACACCCGACAGCGAGACCAGCGTAGCGCCGTAGCTGACCAGTTCGGCCCCGAGGTTATCAAGCATGCGCGAGAGTTGTTCCTGGGAAATCAGCGCAATCTGCTGATCGGCATCCTCGGCCAGGGCCAGATCACCTTCGTCAGCTGGAATGACAGCGTCGGCAGCAGCGGCCCCGCCCTCCTGGCTGGCTGGGGCAACCAGCTGCGGATAGCGCTCCGGCAAGGTGGCAACCCAGGCCTGGGCCTGGGCGATGTAGCCAGGAAGTTGCTGTACGATCGCCGCCAGCTGGCGAGTAAGAATCGGCACCAGGCCAAAGATCAGGAAAATCAGCGTCGCCATGAACGTGGCAAAAACGCTGATGACACTGATCAGTCGAGGCAATCCGAAACGCTGCAGCCGCTGTACGGCCCCTTCCAGCAGGTAAGCGATGATCAGACTGGCCACGACCGGCGTGAGCATTCTCCCGAACAGCAACACAACGCCCAGTCCCAGCACCAGAAACAAGGCCAGGATGACCACCTGGGGATCGGAAAAGTGGCGCTGAAACCACTGGCTGAGTCGGGACATCATGG
>SLQY01000190.1 GCA_007131235.1 Wenzhouxiangella sp. | reverse complement strand
TGCTGCTGTTCGGGCTGGTGCCCTGGGCGACCTGGTTTGGCTGGCTGGCACCGTTGGCCCTGCTGTTCGGCCTGGGTGGCCTGGTGCAGGGATGGCGTTACCGCGACCGGATTGCCCTCGGAGCGCGGATCGGCCTGCTCTTGATCGGCCTGGGTACCTTGAGTGCGGCCGTGGTCAGCCTGGCCTGGGGCCTGTGGCCACTGTTTGGCTGATTTAGACCAGCGCCCAGTCGTTCTGCTCTTCGCGCGACTTGGTCAATAGCCAGTTGATGCCGGGTGGCATCAACTCGCCGGGCTGCATGCCGCTGAGCACGACCATGACCAGCGGCGCCAGCTTCAGGGCGCGGCGCCAGCGGATTTCATTGGCCGGGTCGATCTCCAGGCCGACGGCGTCAAGCTTCAGTGCTTCCAGAAAGCTCAGCATCTCCTCATCGCCGTCATCCGGCGGCGCGGCCACCAGCATGTCGTCACTGATGGCGTGAATGCCTTCGCGCAGCAGGCAGATCGAGCGATGGTCCTGTTTCAGCAGCAGCGCCGGCAGGCGGGTGACCAGCTCGCGCGCGGACTGTCCGGTCGGGCTGTGCACCGCCAGCACCGCGGCTTCGCGGGCCAGCGACCGGCGCAAGGTGGCAATCTGCTCGCTGGATGGCAGGCGCGAGCGGGCCCGCACGGTGTCGGACACCGGCTCGAAGATCAGGTCATGGCCGCCCGGGCCGGACAGCGATTGGATGAGCACGGCCGGTGGCGACTGGTCCGAGCGCAGGCTGGCCCGCCACTGGCGCAGGCCATGTGGCGGCAGCAGTTGCGACGGCGGGGGTGACAGCAGGCGATCAAAGAAACTCAGCCAGTTGTGCATCAGGCGGTGGCGCTGGGTCTTGTTGCTGCGCCAGATCCAACCAATGATCTGGTTGCGGCGCACGGTCAACCCCCAGCGCGGTGCCGGCGGCGAGGTCGCCAGCGACCAGAACGCCTCCAGCGACAGCACTTCGCTGGCTTTGTGCTGAACCGGATCAAGCTGGTAAACCTCGCGAATCAGATCGCGCAGGGAGCGGGCCGAGCACAGGGCCAGGCGCACCGACAGCCCGGTGCGCCGGGACAGCTCGTCGGCCAGGCCGAATTTCAGCGGAGAATCGACCAGCAGGGTCAACCAGCCGGCTTCGCGCAGGATTGGCAATGCATTGTGGCGCTGGGCCCAGATGGTTGGCATCAGCGCGGCCACCTCGGGGTCGACCTGGCTTGCGCGCGGGCACATGTAGGGAATGTTGGCCTGCGAGGCCAGGCCGACTTCCAGCTCCTCGGCTTCCAGTATGCCCAGGTCAACCAGGGCCTGGCCAAAATAACCACCCTGCAAACGCTGGTGTTCAAGCGCGCGTTCAATTTCCGCTTCGCTGATTCGGCCCAGCTCGAGCAGTACTTCGCCGAGATGTTTCTTGCTGTCGGACTTGCTCATCGGTCCGGCCTGTCAGCGGCGCAACCAGGGCTTGAGCAGGCCCAAGGCCTGCAGCGGCCCGAGCGGATTGAAGATCATGCGCCGCCGCTCGTGCTCGCGGGCGTCAATCAGGCTGAGCATGGGAGCTAGTTCTGCGACCCGACGCGCGATGGCCTGCCAGCGCCGCCAGAAGTCGGGCTGGCTGGCATGCGACTGGCCGGTGTCCAGCTCCAGCAGCAGCCGGTAGGCATCGCGAACCACCGGGTTGAGGTCGTCTGATGTGTCCAGGTCGGCGTCGGAAAACCGGGTATGGCGCAGGCCGCCGTCCAGGAACTCGGTGGCATAAGTCTCGATTTTTTCGGCCGTGGCCTGCAGCGCCAGTTCGCGGGCCAGGCGGGTCAGTTCGGCGACCGGCTGGTCCATGAGCTGATCGTAGTCGACCACGCAGAGCCGGTAGGGGCGAGTGCGGCCGAGGTAAGGCACGATGCTGACCAGCCACTCGAGATCACTGACCGCCTGGTGGCCGCGCCGGGGGTCGAGACGGGCCCGGGAGCGGGCGACGCTGAGCGGGTTGCGCAAGGCGATGACGAAGCTCGGTTCTATGTTCAGCGAATCGAGCACTGGCTCCCAGAACGGCAGTATGCGCAGGGTGCGGCCGTACTTGAAGCCCCAGATTGGGGCATTCGGAAACTTGCGCTGAATGATTTGTCGGGCCTTGGCCTGCAGATCCTGAATGTTCGTGTTCTGCAGCTCTTCGGCCTGAATCAGGCGCACGCTGTCGGCGCGAATGCCGATGCGCTTGCGCACCGCCTTGCTCAGGTCCAGAAGCTCGGCATCTTCGAAGAAGCCGGTCGGGTTCTTGCGGCTGGCGCGCTTGAAATCCTGGCCCAGCTCCACCCCCAGGGCGGCCAGGGCTCGGGCCACGGTGCTAGTGCCACTGCGGCCGGCGCCGATAACGAAGATGGCGCGCTGGGTTGGTTCACGATCCACTGATCGCGATGCTGAAGATGAATTCATCGGTGCTGGTTGGTTTGACTGGATAGCGTCAGAGGGCGCGCGATCTGTCGCCGCACTGGCCGCTGACTTGATCGCAGTTTAACTGGCTGCCGGGAATGATGCGAGTAGAATGCGGCCATGCTCAGACAGCGCGCGCATTGGCCAGGCCCGGACCGACCGATCGACGAAGGTTCGGCCTGATGGCGGGCGGTGAGCGGGTGCGGCCCGCCAACCCGCTGTGGCGTCGCTTGCTCAGGCAATGGCGGCGCTGGCGTGGCGCGGACATGGTCAAGACGCACACGGTACAGATCGTCGAGCGCGATGGCCGACGTTTCAAGCGGGTTGAGTTTCAATCCGTCGAGGAGGCCGGCCAGGTCGCCCGCTGCCTGAGCGATCTGTCCGGCCTGGATCGCTTTCCCCGGCTTCAGTCCCGGCGTGGCCCGGTCCTGGAAGTGGAATTCATTGCCGGGCCGCTGGCGCGTGTGGACCGTCCGGAAGACCATCAAGCCGTTGCCGAATTCTTCGTCGATCTCTACGCCGGTCAACCACGGCGACCGGTGGCCACGGCCACGACCGGCATGGCCCGGGCGCTCGCACCTGACCTGGAGTTTCTGGTAGCCGCCGGCCTGATCGATTCCAGTGAGGCGGATCGACTGCGGGCCTTGGCCGGGACCTGGCAGCCGAACAGGGTCTGGCTGGGCCATGATTACATCGACCCGATTGCTCGCAATTTCGTGATCCGGCAGGGTCGAGCCATGGCTATCGATATCGAGGCCCTGTGCCCCGATCAGCCGCTTGGACAGGGATTGAGCAAGGCAACGCTGCGCTGGCTGAAGCAGCCGGCTGCGCAGATTGTTGCGGCGCTGTCGCCACGGTGTGGGGAGGATCTGGCAGCCCAGCTACCGTGGGTGCGCTTGTGTTTTACGGTTGCCTACTTTCGCCAGAAGCTGGCGCAGCGCAAGCCGGGTCACATTCGAGTGGAAGCATTGACCGGCCTCGGCCGGATCGACAAGCCCAGAAACAACAAACCCCGCCAGCGGCGGGGCTTGTAGCGTTCCTGTTCAGGCAAGACCTGATCAGGCGGCGATGACGTTGGCAGCCTGCGGACCCTTGGGACCGTTGGTGACGTCATAGCTGACCTTGGAACCTTCGGCCAGGCTCTTGAAGCCGCCGCCGGTAATGGCACTGAAGTGAACAAACACATCGGCGCCGCCATTGTCCTGAGAAATGAAGCCGAAGCCCTTCGCGTCGTTGAACCACTTTACCGTACCAGTCATGCTGGACATAATTCTTTACCTTTCGTTACTAGTTGTTTAATGGCACGGGCGAACGACTGCCCACCTGTGCCGGTGGTGCTGCTAAAAAAATCAGGGGGAAGAGCTTGAAGGGAATTCGGAAGAAAAACGATCAAATTCGACCACTGCTGTATTCCGCAGCTGCCAGCAACTATACACGCATGGCAAGATAAAAGCGAGAATTATTTTCAATTATCTTCAACAAGCCGGCTCGGCTGCCCTGTGGCAGCTCCCGGGCGGGGCTTGCATTCGCGTGTGAGCGGACGCACCTATACAGTTCTGCTAGGCTGGGGTTGATAACCTTGCCTCACTTTTACCCCCATGACGACCGGTCGCCGTTGGGTGCGGGATCGCCACGTTGCATCCCGCGGCTGCCCGTGGCAGCTGACCGAATGGACGATACCGGCCCGGAGGCCGCCCCTGACATGAAAACACTCTTTGTCCGAAACATCCACCCTGAAACCCGCGAAAGCCAGCTGCGCGAGCTGTTTTCCCGCTGCGGCACCGTCCGCGGCCTGAAGTTGCCGCTGGATATCTTTACCCGTCGCTGCCGCGGTGTGGCCATGATCGACATGGAAGGTCACGAAGCACGCGCAGCCATTGCCGAACTCGACGGCACCGAGCTTAACGGCCAGTCTATCCAGGTGCGCGAAGAGCGCCCGCGCGGTAAGGGTCGCGGCCGGCGCCGGTAAATCCCGCGTCTGGCCATTGTTCGAATCTTTATTGTTCGAATCTTTATTGTTTGAATCTTTCCAGGGCGTCGACAAGCGCCCTGGCCTTTTCGGCCATTATCCCCACCAGCCTGGCTGCACATGCATAATGACTGCTGCTTGATTCCGACAAGGAGCATGCGCAGATGAACATGAGCAAGGTAGTGTTCGGGTTTTTCGTGCTGCTGGCACTGACCCTGAATTTCGGGTTTTTTCTTGGCGAGATCGATAATCCGGACCATCACAACGTCTACGAGCTGTTTGCTGCCCTGGTTGTGGGCCTGATTGCCACGGTCATGAAGCTGGGGGAGCGTTCGCAAATGAGCGCCATGCTGTTGGCATCCAGCCTGGTCGTCGACCTGCATCTGATCGCCGCCGCTCTGGTCTGGGCCATCGCAGTTCATGTGACCGACATTGGCCTGACGCCTGCGGTCATGGCCACCATCGTGTCGCTGTCGGGCGGAGCTCTTCTGGCCAATCTGCTCTCAGTCGTGCTGTTGACCATGGATACCGCCGGCTTCAGTCGCTGAGGCCGTAGCCGTGGTTTCTGCAACGATCGTGCGCCTCCTCGTTCCGATCCCGTGAACGACTCCTTCGCCTTCCTGTTCTTCAGGCGCATGCGGATGCCGCTGATCGTGCTGATCTCGGCCTACGCCATCGCCACCATCGGTTTCACCCTGATGCCGGGTGTTGACGATCAGGGAAATCCCTGGCGCATGAGCATCTTCCAGGCCTTCTACGTGGTCAGCTACACCGGTACGACCATCGGCTTTGGCGAGGTGCCGTACGATTTTTCGCCAGCCCAGCGCATGTGGACCATGGTCAGCATCTACCTGACCGTCATAGCCTGGTTGTTTTCCATCGGTACCATTATCTCCCTGCTCCAGGATCCGTCTTTTCGCCTCCATCGCCAGCGCGCACGATTCCGGCGCGGGGTGGCAGCGATCAACCAGCCCTTCTACCTGGTCTGCGGGCTGGGCGATACCGGTCGATTGCTGGTCCGCGCCCTCAGTGATCGCGGCCACCCGGTGGTCGTGATCGACAACGATGAGGACAAGATCGATGCCTTGAGTGTCGAAACCCATCACTCGCTGGTCGTGGCGACCTGTACGGATGCACGCCTGCCGGCCAATCTGGCCGAAGCGGGACTGCGCTCGCGCTGGTGCATCGGGGTGCTGGCCGTGACCGGAGAGGATCTGACCAACCTCAAGATCGCGGTGACGGCCAAGCTTCTGAACCAGCGCTGCCAGGCCCGGGCCCGGGCCGATGAGCGCGAAGTGGCCGATAACATGCGCTCCTTCGACACCGACCAAGTCGTCAACCCGGTCGAGGAATACATACAGCGCGTGCGCCTGGCTTTCGAGCGCCCGGCGGCGTTTCGTCTTTACCACTGGCTGCAGTGCGGCCCGGATGCCCGACTTCCGGACATTCGCCAGCCACCACGCGGTCACTGGATCCTGTGCGGATTCGGTCGGCTGGGCAGGGCGGCACATGCCTTGCTGATCGAGCTCGGCCTGCAGGTCACCGTCATCGAAGAAGACCCGATGCTGGAGGGTCTGCCGCAAGGCACGGTTCAGGGTCGTGGCACTCAGGCTGAAACCCTGACGGCGGCCGGGGTCGAAGGCGCAGTCGGCATTCTGGCCACGACACGCGACGATGTCGACAATCTTTCCATCCTGATCACGGCCCGGGCCCTCAACCCCGATCTGTTCGTCGGTGTGCTGGAAAACGGGCTATCCAGCCACGCGCTGTTTCGCGCCGCCGGCCCCGACTTTATTGGTCAGCCCAGCAGCGTGACCGCCGGCCGCATGCTTGCCAGCATGAGTGCCGCACTGGTCGAACCCTTCATCGCGCAGATCATCAAGGCAGAGGAGTCAACTTGCAGCGCCCTGATCGAGCGCCTTGAGCAGTTGAACGACGGCCAGCCCCCCGAGTTTTTGAGCTTCCTGGTCAGCGAGCGGCGGGCCCCGGCCGTGGCGCGTCTGCTTGAGCAGGGCTCGGACATCACCCTCGGTGCGCTGATCAATGATCCAGAGCGCGGTGAGCGTCGCTGGCCGCTGGAGGTCTTGCTGCTGCGGCGCAACAACCAGGATGTGCTGCTTCCGGACGCTCAGACCCGGCTGGCACTGGGCGATCGCCTGCTGCTGGCTGGCCAGCGCGGCATTGGCCGCCGCCTGGCCAGCGTCCTGGAAAACGAAGATACGCTGGTGCGTGCGCTCACCGGTCAGGACATGCACAATGGTTGGCTGTGGACCCGCCTGCTGCGGCTGGCATCAATGGGGCTTCATTTGCGAATGTTTCGATAACAAAAAAATTTTCACGGAGGACAGCACATGACCGACATCGCCCAGGACAGTTGGTGGCAGCGCAACTGGAAGTGGTTCGTACCGGTCGGCTGCCTTGGCGTGCTGGCCCTCGGTGCTGCCGTGCTTGTCGTTATCGTGATGCTGGTCATGGGCGGTCTGCGCAATGCAGAAGTCACCCAGCTGGCGGTCAGTATTGCCAACAACGATCGCGAACTGGTCGCGGCCATCGGCGAGCCGATTGAGCCGCGCGGCTTCGTCAGCGGCAACATTTCCATCACCGGACCCTCCGGCGAAGCCGATCTGGCCATTCCGGTGGCCGGTCCCAGGGGACGGGCCACCCTCTACGGCCAGGCCCGGCGCCAGCAGGGGCAGTGGCAATACCAGCGCCTGGTTGCCGAGCTGGACGAGCACGAGCAGCGGATGGACCTGCTCGGCGACGGCTGAGCGCTACCTGCCGACGAGTCGGTAAAGGCTGACCGAGTCGAGCTCGGCGGTTATCATGCAGGCTGGTAATCGCAATACACGTCGCCATGATTCGATTGCTCACGCTCGTCCTGATGGCCCTTTGCTGGGCGCTGACCAGCCTGGCCGCGGCCGACAGCGGCACCACGCTGGACCAGGCCCGGGCCGGCGAATCGGCCGAGCTGAAGGTGCTGTGGGTGGCCTCGGAAGGTTGGGCCCAGGCCGGACCGGACGGCCAGCCTGAAGGTCTGACCATCGCCATCATGCAGCGTTTTGCCGAATGGCTGAACGCGCAGCACGAGTTGGACGTGACCCTTGAATTTGTCGAGGAAGCAGACTGGCGGCGTTTTTATGGTCGAGTGCGAGACGCCAGCGGCGGTGTGTTCGGTCTGGGTAACGTCACCATTACCGCGGCGCGCCGCGAAGAGCTGGCCTTTTCACCGCCCTACGCCACCAATGTTGCGGTCTTCATCAGCGGCGCGGCCGACCCTGAGGTCCATGAGCCTGCGGCCTTGCCCCAACTGATGCTGGGGCGCCGCGGACTGGGCTTCGCCGGCACCCTGCACGAGGCGCGCCTGCGTGATCTGGCTGAAAGGCATTGGCCAGACATGCCGCTGGATCTCGCCGACTCCAATGACGAGATACTGGCCGCCGTGGCCGCCAGTACCCACTTTGCCTACGTCGATGGCTACAACTATTTTCGAGCCAGGGCACAGGGTCTGGCCGTGCGCAGGCATCCGGCGCTGGACGATCCGGGCGAGCAGTTCGGCATCATCATGCCGCTGGATAACGACTGGCAGGATCTGCTGGTTGACTTCTTCGCCAGCGAGGGTGGCCTGGTCAACAGCGACTGGTATCGAGACCAGCTGGTGAAGTACCTCGGCCACGGCGTGGCGACGATGATGACGCGTTGAACCACAGCGGTTGGTCGGCGGTGGACTTCCGCTGACCGGACCATTAATCTTGCCGCAATTGATCGGGACATGACCAGAGAATGCCAGGGAGGTGGACAAGGCTGGTGGGCCGGCCGGTAGCTATCTTGATCGTTGGTTTGAGCCTGATGTTCGGGTCTGCGGTGGCTGACCAACCCGTCCTGGAGCTCCCGGCTCGCGGCATCGTGGCTGATCTCAAGGCGCATAGCCTGGTTCAGTTCGATGCCGAGCGTCAGCAGCGCGCCGAGTCGTTGCTCCGGGACCGCGGGGGGTTTGCCCCGTTTGATGCGGCCATGGACCAGGAAGCACCCCCGTCCTGGCTGTTTCTGCACCTCAAGGCCCCGGCCGATTCAGACGGCCACTACGTGCTGCGGGTGTCGCGGCGGTTTTTCACCCGCTTCGATCTCTATGCGCCCGGATCGGATGGGCGCCTGGTCAGACGTTCGGCGGCGGCGCTGGGCGCTGTCGACGCGGCAACGGTGGGGCGCGAGTTCGTGTTCGACCTGCGCCTGGTCCCGGGCGAAACGGTACCGGTACTGGTTTTTGTCGACCTGTTCCAGGGCAGCCTGCAGCCGTTGGAAATGTCGCTGCAGGACGAAGCGAGTTTCGCCGAGACGCGCGCCAACACCTACCTGTTGTTCGGCCTGATTTTCGGCATTCTGCTGGCCCTGATCTTTCACAATTTCGTCCTCTACCTGAACCTGCGCCAACCTGGCCACTTGTATTACGTCATGGCCATGAGCAGCATGTTGTTACTGCTCGGCGTTGACTCCGGCATGCTGCAGAATTATTTGCTGCCGGCTTTTGCCCAGCCCTGGGTTGCACGGCTGAACGTCCTGTTCGCGGCCCTGATGGTGCTGACCATCTTTCTGTTCTTCCGCGCCTTTGCCGATGCCGAGCGCCTGATGCCCCGCTTGATGCAGGTCGGCCGCTGGACCGTTGCCGTGCTGGTGGTGTTGGCCATCGCGCAATGGTTTTCGCCCGCGGCGCTGTTTCCCTACCTGGCCGTCGGGACGCAGCTGGTCAATGTGTTCGTCTTCACCTTGCTGCTGGTGGCTGCCTTTCTGGCCGGTCGCCGCGGTTCGGTCGAGGGCTACATCTTTCTCGTCGCCTGGGGCGTTTTCCTGCTCAGCGCATTCGGCAGAACGCTGCTGACCCTGGATATGGCCGAGCGCAACCTGGTGCTGGAGTACATGATGTATTTCGGTTCGGTGATCGAGGCCAGCATTCTTGGCCTGGGTCTGGCCTACCGGGTCAGGCAGCTCTACGAGCGCCACGCGGTTGCCCTGCGCGAGCAGAACCGCGCCGCTCGCCTGGCCAACCTGGACCCGTTGACCGACACCTACAATCGTCGTTTTCTGCAAACCTACCTGGAAAATGCCCTGAACGACGCGCGGGCCGAGAGCTTCAACCGTTCGGTGCTGATTCTCGACCTCGACCATTTCAAGGAAACCAATGACCTGTACGGGCATGCGGTTGGCGACCAGATCCTTCGCGACCTGGTCAGGCGTTGTCAAGACCACCTTGGCGAGGGGGATGTGCTGTGCCGTCTCGGTGGCGATGAGTTCGTGATTGTCACGGCCGGAGAGCAACCCGGGGGCGGACTTGCCCTGGGCCGCAGAATCGTCGATGACTTTCGCAGCCGGCCTTTTGCGTTCGAGGGCAAGAACATGCCGGTCACGGCCAGCGTCGGTATCGTCACGGCGGTGTCGCCAAAGTGCACGGTCAGCGACGTGCTGCGCATGGCCGACCAGGCGCTTTACCAGGCCAAGCAGGCCGGCCGCAACCAGGCAGTGCTGTTTGATCCTGACCAGGCCACGCCGTTCCGGCATGGCCCGTCCATGAGCCAGCCCAAGGAGAGGGAGAGGTGACTGAGGAAAAAGTGGTGATCGCCGGTGGCGGCGTGGCCGGTCTTTACACGGCCTGGCGCCTGGTCAATGCCGGGCATGCACCGGCATCCATCGAGCTGCTGGAAGCCGGCGATCGCGTTGGTGGTCGGCTGTGGTCGATCCAGATGCGCAGCGACAGCAGCTTGCCGGCCGAACTGGGTGGGATGTTCTTGAATGACCAGCAGCCGCTGGTCTACGGCCTGGTGCGCCAGGTGTTCGACCTGGATCTGGCCCCGGTCACACCGGCCCCGGACTTCGCCTGGCTCAGGGGCAAGCGCTTTTCCATCGAGCAGTTTGCCGACCCGGACATTCTGCCCTACCAGCTCAGGCCCGACGAGCAGGGCCTGAGCTACCACGCCCTGACCCTGCTTGCGATCGAGCGCATGGCGCCCGAGATCAAGCAATATTGGCCGTTCAATCCCGCTGGCAGCCGCGAGCAAAGCCTGGCCTACCTGCGCAATCACCGCTTCGAGGGTCGCCTGCTCTGCGACTGGGGCTTCTGGAACCTGATGGCCCGGGTGATCAGCAACGAGGCCTGGCAGGCGCTGCGCGACGTGGTCAGCACCTACACCTTGTTCGCCAACTGGAATGCCCTGGATGCCATCGTCTCCATCGTCCTGGAACAGGCCGGCAAGTGGTACCGTCTGGCCCATGGCTACCAGCAGTTGCCCGAGCGTCTGGCCGCGGCCCTGCGGGAGGCCGGCGTGAAGATCAACCTGTCCAGCCCGCTGCACCTTGTGCAGCGCTTGTCACGGCGAACCGGACCAGCGTTCTCGCTTGAGGTTGGTGTCGGGCCCGATGCGCGCCAGATACAGGCCGATCGCCTGGTCCTGGCCTTGCCGCTGATGCCGATTGTCAAGCTGGTCAATCGCAGCCCTGATCTGCAATCCTCGCCGCTGGCCGCCCAGCTCAAGTCCATCCGGGCCCTGCCCGCCTGCAAGATATTTCTGACCTTCGACCAGCCCTGGTGGCGAGATGTGCCGGACGGCCCCGGCAAGATTCAGCCCGATACCTACGGGGTTTCGCATACCGATCTGCCCATGCGCCAGTGCTATTACCTGGGCGTCGACGAAGCCAGCGGCCAGGGCCTGGTCATGGCCAGCTATGCCGACGGCACGGCGGTCGATTTCTGGCGCGCCCTGGCCGACGACAACGGCCATGCCGGCAAGCTTGAATCAACCTTGAGCCGGCGCGCGATCACAGAGATCCAGTCAGAGCTTTCTGAAATGCATGGCGTCGAGGTGCCGCCGCCCACCGGCGGCCTGTTCATCGACTGGGCCAAGGCGCCGTTCGGCGGCGGCTGGCATAACTGGCAGCCCGGCTACAAGAGCTGGGAGATCGCCCCGCTTATGGCGCGCCCGGACCCGGCCTTGCCACTGCACGTGTGCGGCGAAGCCTTCAGCGAGGCGCAAGGCTGGACCGAGGGTGCGCTGGGGTCTGCTGAAACGATGTTGCAAAAAGAGTTTGGCCTGAAAGCGCCGGCCTGGCTCAACGACTCGGCTGGCAGCCCGCCACCCAATTGACCGTTACCCCCAAGGAGAAAGGCAAACATGTCGGAAAATACCAAGAAACTACTGCTGTCTTTGAACGAGGACCCCAACCTGGTGACCGAGTTCAAGACCGATCCGAAGGCTGTCATGGACCGTTTCAAGGTGCCGGAAGATCACCAGGCGATGATCATCAACGGCGACAAGGAAGGCTTGCAAAAAGCGGCTGAGCTGGACGATCAGATGTGCCGGTTGATCATCTTCTGACCCGGTGTCGGATACCCGGCTGAGCGTCGTCGGCACGGGCATCAGGCCCGGCGGACACCTGACAACCGAGACCCGGCACCTGCTGGCCCGGGCCGACCGGGTGCTGGCCGTGGTCGACGGGTTGACCCTGGAATATCTGAACCGGATCAACCCTGCCACCGAATCGCTGCAGGACTGTTACCGGCAAACGAGCAGCCGCGAGGCCAGCTACGCCGAGATGGTGCAGCGTATCCTGGCGGCAGTGGATCAGGGTGGCCATGTCTGTGCCGCCTTTTACGGTCATCCGGGGGTTTTCGTCTGGCCTGCCCATGAAGTGATCCGCCAGGCCCACGCCAAGGGCCTGGCAGCAAAGATGTATCCGGGTATCTCGGCCGAGGACTGCCTGTTTGCAGATCTCGGCATCGATCCTGCGCAGTGCGGCTGCCAGAGCTACGAGGCCATGGACTTCTATCTTTATCCGCGCCGCATCGAGCCGACGGCCGCACTTGTACTGTGGCAGCTCGCTGCCCTCGGCGATGTGCGGCGGGTTGGCTTCCAGGCCGATCCGGCCTGGGTCAGCGCTCTGGCCGAGGTGTTGATGGACAGCTACCCGGCCGATCACGTGGCCACGGTGTACGAGGCTGCCACCTTTCCGCTGGACGAGCCACGCCGCGAGCCGGTGGCCCTGGCGCACTTGGACAAAGTCCAGTTCAGCCAGGTTTCCACCCTGTACGTGCCGCCGCTGGCTGCGCCGGTGTTGAGCGAGCATCGCCTGGCCCGCCTGGGACTGAGTCACAGCGCCCTGGAGCCGGCCGCTTACCGGCGCCGGCGAGAGCGTTAGCGGTTAGACTCCGGGTCCGCAGTCCATGCAGTCGCCGCGCCGCTGTGGACCGGTTTTGAGCTGGTGATTCAGCTCTTGCAAGGCCGTGCGCAGGCCCTCTTCGATGACCGGGTGGTAGTACGGCATCTCGAGCATCTGGCTGACCGTCATGCGGTTCTGAATCGCCCAGGCCAACAAGTGGGCGATGTGCTCTGCGGCCGGCCCGAACATTTCGGCACCCATGAACAGGCCGCTGCCGTGCTCGCCGTAGACCCTGAGCAGGCCGCGCGCTCGGCCTATCACCCGGCTGCGGCCCTGGTTGGCAAAGTTGACCGACCCCACCGCGAAGCAGCCGCGGCAGTGTTCGTCGACCTGTTCGAGGCTGCGCCCGACCAGGGCAAGCTGGGGTTCGCTGAAAACCACGCTGATGGGGGCGCGGCGCAAGCCGGCGCGCAGATCGGGCCAGCGTCCGGCATTGGCCCCGGCGATCCGGCCTTCATCGGCGGCCTCGTGCAGCAGGGGCCGTTCGTTGTTGACATCGCCAGCGATGAAGATCGGGCTGTTTCCGCACTGCAGCGTGTAGGGATCGAATAGCGGCACCCCGCGCTCGTCCAGTTCCAGGCCGGTAGTGTCCAGGCCCAGGCCGTCGACGTTTGGCCGCCGGCCGGTGGCTGCCAGCAGCCAGTCGAACTGTTCGCTGGCCTCATCACCGTCAGCATCCTCGAAGCTGATGCTCACACCGTTGTCGGTTTCGATGATTTCATGAACCTTGGCGTCGGGGTTGAGCGGAAATTCCGCGTTGAAGTGTTTCAGGGCCAGTTTGCGAATCTCGGGGTCTTGAATGCCGCCCAGCTCGCCACCAATACCGAACATCCTGACATTGACCCCCAGCCGGGCCAGGGCCTGGCCCAGTTCCAGGCCGATCACGCCTGGTCCAAACAAGGCCACCGACTCAGGCAGATCTTCCCAGTCGAACACGTCATCACTGGTAATCAGGCGCGAACCGGCATCGTCCAGGGCTGCGGGGATGAAGCTGCGAGAACCGGTTGCGATCACGATGCGCTCGGCATGAACCTGGCCGACCCCTTCCACATCGATTCGGTGGCGATCGAGGAAGCGGGCCCGGCCCAACAGTCGGTCGTTGTCGGGAATCGACTCGATGGATTTCAAGACACCGTTGACAAAGCGGTCGCGGTGGCGCCTGACCCGGGCCATGACCGCGGGCCCGTTGACCAGGATCTTTCCGGTTTCGATGCCGAAACGGCGCGCGTGGGCCGCCTGGTGAGCGGCTTCGGCGGCGGCAATCAGCAGCTTGCTGGGCATGCACCCGACCCGGGCGCAGGTCGTGCCGAAGCGCTCGGCTTCGATCAGCACCACGCTGTCGGTATGCTTGCGGGCCTGCCGCCAGGCCACCATGCCGGCAGTGCCTCCTCCGATGATGGCGACGTCCACGTTTCGAGTCTGCATGAGGCGAGTCCTCCTGGGAAAGCGTTGGAATGGGCGGTACTGGGCAGCGACCATAGCCGCGCCTGTCAGTACAGACCCGGTTTGTCGTGTCTGCCTTGCAAAAGTCCAGGCCCCCAGTGTAGCCGGCCGTGCCGGGCGGATGCTGTCTGAAGGTGATCAACAGGTTCCGGATTTCCACCGTTCCAAAGCCCGTTTGACAGGCTTGCGGTACACTGGTGATCAATCCAAAAACCCGATTTTTCAATGCGTTATAAAACCGTTGAGGAAATTCTTGATCAGGCAGCCGCGCTCCACGACCGGCTGGCAGCCTGTTCGCGTGAGGCTGCCGAAGCGCAAGACAAGCAGCGCCTGGGCCTGGTCCTCGATTACCTGGCCGATCACCAGGATCGGCTCAGGCAGGCCATCGAAGCCTTCGAAGACGATGCCGGGGACCGGGTCATGTCGACCTGGTTTGACCGCTCCCCGGAACTGGAATTGCCGCAGGTCCAGTCGCAGGAGCTGGCAGGCATTGATGATGTTGATGTGCTCATCGACAAGGTGGCGGATTTTCACGACCGCATCATTGCTCTCTACGGCAACCTGCGCGACCAGGCCCATATCCACGAGGTTCGCGAAATCTTTGCCAACCTGGCCGACCTGGAGCGCCACGAAAAAATGGAGCTGGTCCAGTCAACCCGCCAGCTCCAGGATATGTAACGAGGTCTTGATCATGCCCTATGCACGCAATGCCGACCTGCCCGAGCAGGTGACGGACAATCTGCCCGACCATGGGCAGACCATTTACCGCAAGGCCTGGAATTCTGCCTGGGAGCAGTACAAGGACCCGGCCGATCGCGATGGCGATGCCAGCCGCGAGGAAGTCGCCCACCGGGTCGCCTGGGCTGCCGTCAAGGAGGTTTATGACAAGGACAGCGCTGGAAACTGGCGAAAGCGTTGATCAGAACGTGGACAGGCCGGTGGCCTCCATGATGCGGTACTGCCAGTAGCGCCAGCGCCGTTCGTCGGCGTACTGCTCATAGTCGACACTGTATTGGCGCTGGTTGTCGTTGTTCCAGCGTCGTTCGAACCAGGCGCTGGCAGCAGTCAGGGCCGGCAGGTCGATCGGGCCGCTCAGTTCGACGTTGCTTTCCGGGTTGAAGTTGTCCAGGTTGCGCCGGGTAAAGTTTGCCGAGCCAAGCAGCATGACTGCCTCGCCCCCTGGGTGCCTGATCAGCAGCTGTTTGCTATGGCACTGTTCGCCGCTGGTATGGCACCAGCGCAAGGCGATGCCGGCACGATGAAGCTCGGCGGCGACGGGGCGGTTCGGGACGCCGTTCTTCTGCCGGCCGAAGGCATGCTGGTTGGGATCGAGCAGCACCCTGACCTCGGCGCCACGCTTCTGGGCATCAACCAGGCCGGCCACGATGGCCCGGTGCGAAAGATAGAACATGGCCAGGTCAACCTGGCTGCCGCGGCCGGCTTCGGCCAGGCGTTCGATCACGGCGTCGCGAATGGCCCCCTCGGTCAGCACCCTGAGCGCCGCCGAGGCTGGGCTTGCCGACGGCTCCGCGTCTACCGTGATCACTTCTGGCAGCGCCGGGCCTGGTGCTGAGAAGGCAAGAATGGCGCGCTCGCTGTCGATCAGATCCAGCGCCGCTGAGCCGGTAAAGACCAGCGCACTGTTGCCGTGTGCGCTGGAGGCATCATGCGGATTGGCGGAGGTGACCAGCCCGGCCCAGCTTTCGCCCTGGTCAACAACCAAGGCCTTGCGATGGTTGGCCTTGAAGTTGGCCATGGCCAGCCAGGTGCGCAGGCTGACCGAATCGTTGCCGACCGGGTTGGGCAGCCAGCCGCCCGGCGAATTGCCCAGCCAGCGACAGCACAGTCGCCACAGCCCCGACCAGGTCGGGTTGGAGTCTCGCAGGCGATTCAGGTCGGTAAGGACAACGGCGATACCCGCCGATCTCAGGGCTTCGAGGTGCTCGGCCACAACGCCACCATAGAGGGTATTGATCGGATCGGTAATGAAGACGATGCGCAGCTCGGGCCGCTCTTGCTGACGGCGGATCAAGGCCTGGGTCAGCTCGCTCGACAGGGCGCGCAGGTCATCCCCGTCGGGGTTGCCAGCGAACTGATTGAACAGGAAGAAGTCGGCCACGATCAGGCGCTCGGCCTGGGCGATCAGGGCGAGTAGATGATCGAAGATGCGATGGTCAAGCCGGCGCTGGCCGTCGACATCTACCCAGGTCTCGTCGGCAAGGAACTCAACCGATTCAATGCTGCGCATCGGACCGGACAGGGCCAGACCGTCCGGCACCGGCTTGGCCGTATGCCAGACCGCCATGGCGATCCAGCCCAGCAACCATAGCGCCAGCAGCCCCAGTGCAACTCTGCCGAGCGGCCGGGGACCCTGCCGGCTTTCAGCCACGTCTGGTCAGTCGCATGACAGCCGCTCGTGCAGGGCATCGCGCAGCTCATCGACGGCCGCCTGACTCTGTTCGATGACCTCGTCGACCCGGTCGAAATGCATCAGGCGAATATTCTCGGCTGGAACCTGAATGAAGATATCGGGGGCCTGGATGCTGTTGCGCGCCCGGATGATCGACTGCTGCATGATCTCGAAACTCTTGAACAGCAGATCGGTCAGTCCCGGCTGGTCGTCGCTGTCGTTGGGCCGTGAGCCGGTCACGTCAATGGCCACGGTCAGGTCGACGTCTTCCAGCAGATCATGGGGCAGGGGGTTGGAGGTACCACCGTCGATCAGCAGCTTGCCGTCGTGCTTGACCGGTTTGAACAGTCCCGGCACGGCCATGCTCGCCTGGATCGCCGGCATCAGTGCGCCGCTGGCAAAGACATGGGACTGGCCACTGTAGTAATCGGTTGCCACGATCTTGACCGGCACCGCCAGGGCCTCGAATTCGCGTGCATCGAAGTGTTCGCCGATAAACTCCAGAAATGGCTCGGCATCGATGATTCCGCCTTCATTGAAGTCGATATCCAGCAGGTCGCGCCAGCCCGGGCCGTTGTTGTTGCCGCCCAGGCCGGACAGGGGATCCAGCGCCGACCCGCCGAACTCCTTGAAAATGTCGCGAATGGCGCCCGATTCCAGCCCGGCCGCGCTTAGCACCGCAATGATTGCGCCGATGCTGGTGCCGCTGATTTTCTGCGGTCGCAGATCAAGCTCTTCGAACACTTCGAGCATGGCGATATGGGCCAGTCCGGCGGCACCGCCAGAGCCCAGCGCCAGACCAACCGAAGGCCTTGGGCACTCGTCGGCCCTGGCCTGGAAAACCAGCAACAGCCCGGCAGCGAGCATGACCAGCGCGGACTTCATCGCGCCGACTCGATTCATTCGGCAGTCAACAGGATCTTGCCTTCACGCTCGCCCTGGCTGGCCGCCAGTACCGCCGCGCTGACCTGGGCCAGCGGGTAGGTGGCCGCGATCGGTGCGCTGAGCTTGCCGGCAGCGATCTTGCCGATCAGGTCGCCGAACAACTGTTGCTGTTGTTGCTGAGATGCCTGGCGAAACCAGCTAGCCAGCCAGAAACCGGTCAGGGTGATGCCGCGAAAGATCAGCTGACCCGGCGAGACCTGGCAGGGGTCGCCACTCATCATGCCGTAGTTGACCACGGTGCCGCCACTGGCCAGGCAGGCGGCCAGACGCTCGGTAGACTCTCCACCGACGGCATCGATCGCCAGGCGAATTTTCGCCTTGCCCGTGGCCTTGGCGACCTGGTCGGCCAGGTCCGGACCGTCGACCAGGACAAGATCGCCGCCCTGTTGCTTGACCGCAGCCACGGCGCTGGCGCGGCGCACGACGTTGACCGTCTTCAGACCGCGTTCGGCAGCGAGCTGAACCAGGTAGCCGCCAACAGCCGAGTTGGCCGCGTTCTGGATCACCCAGTCGCCCGGCTCAAGATCCACCACTTCGCTGAGCAGCAAGGCCGCTGTCGGTGGATTGATCGTCAGCATCGCCAGCTGCAAGGGATCGGCCTGGCCGGGCAAGGGAACCAGGTCCCTGGCGGCGGCTGTCAGGTGCGAGCACCAGGTGCCGCAACCAATGGGCAGCAGCACGATTTGTCCGATCTCGAGCCCACTGACCTCCGGGCCCAGCTTGCTGACCTTGCCAACCCCTTCGTTGCCGCCGATGGCCGGCAGATCCGGCAGAACGCCATAATCACCGGTCAGGGTAAGCAGGTCCGATGGGTTGATCGGCGCAGCCAGCATGTCGACCAGCACCTCGCCCGGTCCGGGTTCCGGCGTATCAAACGAAACGGCCTGGATCAACTGGTGCGGATCACTGCCGCGTTCGGCGTACTGCGCTTTAATCGATGGCATCTTGGTTTACATCACTCTGAATTGGACTGTGACTATACCGCTACCTGGTGACATTGTCGGCCTCTAATTGGCCGCATGGCCCACTAGCCCGAACAATTCATGAACTTGCGCGCGCCCTCGCTAGTCTATTGTCCGCACAGCGTATTTTCCTCAGTCGGTCGTATGGCCCGATACG
>SLQY01000325.1 GCA_007131235.1 Wenzhouxiangella sp. | reverse complement strand
GGGGACCATGTCGAATTGATCGACATCATTCGGGCAATGGCACGGCACCACGGCCGCCAGAAATGCCATTCCCAGGCGCACGGTGGCCCCCAACCAAGCATGGTCCCCGGTACAAACCCTGTCCGCACCGGGTGTGTTCAAACCCCGCGCAAGCGCAACGCATTGCCGACCACGAACAGGCTGGATGCGGCCATGGCTGCTGCGGCCAGCATCGGTGACAGCAGCAGGCCGAAGGCCGGGTAAAGCACGCCGGCGGCGACCGGGATCAGGGCGCTGTTGTAGGCGAAGGCCCAGAACAGGTTCTGGCGGATGTTGCGCAGCGTGGCCCTGGATAGCCTCAAGGCTTCGGGCACCTTGTTCAGGTCGCTGGCCATCAGCACCACGTCGGCCGATTCGATCGCAATGTCGGTGCCCGAGCCGATCGCCACGCCGACATCGGCCGCGGCCAGGGCAGGGGCATCGTTGATGCCGTCGCCGACAAAAGCCACCCGGCCGTGTTCGGCGCGCAGTTTTTCCAAAGCCTCGACCTTGCCCTCGGGCAGGACTTCGGCGACAACGTGATCGATACCAATCTCGGCGGCCACGGCCTCTGCAGTCAGGCGGTTGTCGCCGCTGATCATGGCTACTTCCAGGCCGAGGCCATGCAGGGTGTCAATTGCCTCGCGGCTGGATTTACGCACCGGGTCGGCAATGCCCAGCAGCCCGATCAGTGCATCGTCCACGGCCACCAACACGGGTGTGCGTGCCTGGCGTGACAGCGCGTCGATCTTGACCTTGAGCTTGTCTGCAGACGCCTCATTAGCCACGCCCTCCGAGCGCAGCCAGCGCAGTGATCCGACCCGGACCAGGCGTCCGTCGATCAGTGCCTGAACCCCCTTGCCGCTCGCCGCCTGGAAATTCTCGGCCGCAGCGATGGGCAGCTCGCGCGCCTGGGCAGCCTCCACAATCGCCCGGCCCAGCGGATGCTCCGCGTCCTGCTCGACCGCGGCCGCCAGGGCCAGCACCTCGTTTTCGGCCAGGTTGCCCAGCGATTCCAGATCAATCACGGTCGGTCGGCCCCTGGTCAGTGTGCCGGTCTTGTCCAGGGCCACGACCTGGATCTTCGACAAGGTTTGCAAGGCATTGCCGCCGCGAAACAGAATGCCGTCGCTGGCGGCCCGGCCGGTGCCGACCATGATCGAGGTCGGCGTGGCCAGGCCCATGGCGCAAGGGCAGGCGATGATCAGTACCGCCACGGCGTTGACCAGGGCAAAGTTCAGGGCCGGTTCCGGACCGAACATCAGCCATACCAGCGCAGTCAGCAGCGCAATCGCCATGACTACGGGAACGAACACCGCCGTCACCCGGTCGACCAGGGCCTGGATTGGCAGCTTGGCCCCCTGGGCTTGCTGGACCATCCGCACGATCCGGGCCAGTACTGCATCCGAGCCCAGGTCAGTGGCCTTGATAACCAGCCGGCCCTGCTGGTTGACCGTGCCGCCGACCACCTTGTCGCCATGCTGGCGCCGAACCGGATCAGGCTCGCCGGTGAGCATCGATTCATCGACCCAGGACTCGCCGTCTGTGACCTGGCCGTCGACCGGGATGGTCTCGCCGGGTCGCACGCGAATGGTGTCGCCATGGCTGATCTGCTCGATCGGCCGTTCGACCACTTCGCCATCGACCTCGACCCGCGCGGTCTTGGCCTGCAAGCCGAGCAGTTTCTCAATCGCGGCTCCAGTGCGGCCCTTGGCCCGTGCTTCCAGCACCCGGCCGAGCAGAATCAGGGTGACGATGACGGCGGCCGGCTCGAAATAGACATTGGCCGTGCCGGCTGGCATCAATCCAGGCGCGAACATGGCCACCACCGAGTAAGCCCAGGCCGCGCCGGTGCCGACCGCGACCAGCGAGTTCATGTCCGGATGACCGCGCAGCAGGTTCGGAATACCGAAGCGAAAGAACATCCACCCCGGACCGAACAGTACGATGCTGGTCAACACGAACAGGATCATGTGCAGGGTGAAACTGCCGAGCTGAGCATGCAGCCAGTGGTGCAGGGCAGGGATGAAGTGACTGCCCATTTCGAGGACGAAAACCGGCAGGGTCAGTATCAGGGCCAGCAGGAAACGGCGCTTGAGCCCGCCAAGCTCACGCGCCAGGCGATCGCCCCGGCTGGTGCTGGAATCACCCTCTGCCCGGGCACCGTAGCCGGCCTTGATCACCGCCTGCTCCAGCGCCTGGGCCGTTACCGCTCCCTCCACTACCTCGACCCTGGCCTCGGCCCGGGCGGGGTTGACGTGGGCACTCACCACCCCGGGCACCTCATGCAGCGCGCGCTCAACGCGGCGGGTGCAGGAGGCACAGTGCATGCCGTCGATGACCAGCAAAATGCGGTCCAGGTGAGCCGGAAAACCCTTGCCCGTCAGGTGCTCGATCAGTTCGCTCAAGGCGCTGTCCGGCGGCCAGTCCAACGCCACCTGCTGTCCGGCCAGGTCAACGCTGAAGGATTCGGCCGGCGTATCTTGAAGGGCCGCCTCCAGGCGCCGGACGCAGCCAGCACAGCGCAGGTTGTCGACGGGCAGGACAAGACGTTCCGACATGGCAGGGCAATAGCGTGACCGGTCTCCATTGTCGCAAAGCTTCGGCGCGCTCGTACTCACATCATGCAGATTTCTCTATCGGGTTCGGGCGCCGCGCGACTTCAGGATGCGCTGAAAAGCGCCCAGCCACCGAACGTAACGGAGATACCGAGCTGGGTATTTCAAGAAAAAACACCTAAACCCCCGCAAGCACCGAAGACACCGAAACGGACTTCTTTCGGGTCGCTGGCAATTGGCTATGATGGACCGCTCAATCGGGCAAAAAGACCTTCATGCTCAGCTATCGTCACGCCTATCATGCCGGCAATCCGGCCGATGTGTTCAAGCATGCGGTGCTGGTCGCCGTGGTTCGGGCCATGCAGGAAAAGCCGCGCGGTATCCAGTTCGTCGATACCCATGCCGGCCCGGCCCTGTATCGCCTGGCTGATGCCGAAGCACAGAAGAACCGGGAATACGACGTCGGCATCGGGCACTGGTGGTCGCAGCAGCCGGATGATCCGATCATGGCCGACTATCTCGAGCTGGTCCGCAGCTTCAATCCGAGCGGGCGGCTGGAGTGCTACCCCGGCTCGCCGATGATCCTGCGTCAATTGCTGCGGCGCAACGACCGCATGGTGCTGTGCGAACTGCATCCAGCCGAGCAGCGGAAGCTGCACCAGCGTTTTGGCGACGATGCCCGCGTCGAGCTGCGCCTGGGCGACGGCTATCAGGCGCTGCGCAAGGTTCTGCCACCGCCGGGCGGTCGCGGCCTGGTGCTGATCGACCCTTCTTACGAGCGCAAGGATGAGTGGGACGACATGCATCGAGCGCTGCAGGCCGCCCTGCAGCGTTTCGCCCATGGCGTTTACCTGATCTGGTACCCGCTCCTGGCCGATCATGCGGCCAGTCTCGACGCTCTGCCCAATCTATTGAACCTGGACCAGGAGCGCTGGTTGGACCTGCGCGTCGAGTTTCCGCCCGAGCAGCGTCTCGGTCGCATGACCGGATGCGGCATGGCCCTGATCAACTGTCCATTTCGGGCGCGTGCGGGCTTGGATCGCCTGGCCCGTGATTGGTCCGGTTCAGTCAGGCCCTGACCAGCCTGACCGTTCCATCGTCTTCGACCACGGCGATATTGCTGTCGCCGGCCCGCTTGGCGCGATAGAGTGCCTGGTCGACCAGTTCCAGGACCGACTGCCATGAGTCAGTCCCGGCCCGTGCCACCACACCGATACTGATACCGGCGCGTACACCGTCTGCGATGTCATCGAAGCGACAGTCGTCAACGCTGGTCGCCAGTCGTCTGGCCTTGCTGATCAGGTGGTCGATCTCCACGCGCTCGCTCAGAATGATGAACTCATCGCCGCCGATTCGGAACAGCCGATCGCCGGCCTCGACGCTTGAGCGCAACACGTCAGCCAGCCGCTGCAGGACCAGGTCGCCGGCCGGATGCCCAAAGCGGTCATTGGTCTGTTTGAAATCATTCAGGTCAATGGCCAGCAGGGCCAGGGGCTGATTGCGATCGGCAGCCGCAAGCCAGGCAGCATCGAGCTGCCGATACATGTCGCGGCGATTGGCCAGACCGGTCAACGGATCCTGGTAGGCCATGGTTGCCAGGCGATCGCGCTGTTGCCGAATTTTCTCGGTACGCTCTGCGATGATCTGTTCCAGTTGCCGGTTGCGAGCGGCCTGCCGGGCACGCGCCACCTGAGCGGTCAGAGTCAGCAAGCCCATGCCGAGCAGGACCCAGGCGGTCAGCGCCCATGGTGAAAGGTACCAGGGTTGGGCGATCTCGAAGGCCAGGCTGGAAACCGGCGACAACTGCCCGAAGCCGTCACGGGCCTGAACTTCGAGCTGGTAGCGGCCGCCGGGCAGGTTGGTGTAGTCGCGGAATGAAAGATCCGTCCAGGGCGACCAGTCCTGGTCAAATCCGACCAGACGACTGCGCCAGCGGCGACCCTCCGGGAAATCAAATACGGGCAACGCGAACCGGAACGAAAGCGAGCTGCTATCCCTGGGGATCACTTGCTGGCCGACCTTGAGCGCCGAGCTGTCCTGGCCTGCCGTGGCGTCGATGCGCGGGCTGAAAGCAGGGGTGGCGAGGGGAGAGAACGAGTTGGCGGTGAACTCAAGGCTGCGATGACCGTGCAGCCACACGCCGTCGGCTTCAAACAGGTAGCCCTCGGCCTGTGAGTTCGGCAGGCGGGCAAGCGCGCCTGGCAAGGCTCTGAAGATGCCGTCTTCGCCGCGGGCCAGCACTTCGCCCCAGCGTTGCTCCCCCTTCAGTATCTGGGCATGAATTCGTCCGTGCCGATCTTGCGCGGCTTTGTACCAGCCGTGTGTGCCGTCATGAAGACGCAATTCAAAGTGATCGTCCGGCACCAGCTGCTCGCCATTCTCGTCCAGACGAAATATGCCGAACCGAGTGCCGAACCGGACCTGTCCAGCGAGGACGTAGACTTCGACGTAGTTGCTTTCCGGCAAGCCGCGATCCTGGGCAAAGCGTTTGACCTCAACGGTGTCAAGCGAGGCGATACAGTCGGTGCCCAGTCCGTTGACTCGAAAGGCGGCACCATCGAGACTGCCGGCCCAGACCGTGCCCGAGTCCGTCGTGACCAGGCTGCGAATCGTGGCCTCGCTATGAGGCAGGCGCTGGGTCTGCCACTCGTTGCCGCGACGACAGACACTGACCAGCCCATTGTTGCCCCCGACCAGCCAATGTGCCGCTCCGAGGGTGGTCAGTACAAAGCTCCTGTCATCGTCGATCAGGGGTTCGGTGACCTCCTCGGTCCAGTAGTAAAGCCCACTGCTGGTGCCTACCAGGGCGCCGCCGGCATCTTCTCCGGTGC
>SLQY01000253.1 GCA_007131235.1 Wenzhouxiangella sp. | reverse complement strand
GCGCCGGGCGATGAGTCTGGCGTGCTTTGGTCAAGGCTGGTTGCCGATTCGATGCCGACTGACGGGGTCCGGGCTGCGGCCGTCGCGGCGGATTGAGTTCGCGGTGTTGATGCTGGCGCGGTAGCCGCGCTTTTTTCGGTTTGTTCGCGGTCGCTTGCAGGGGGATCGGAGAGCGCTGTGGACTGCCCGGGGGCGGGTTGCGATGCAGGCTGGCGTGGGCCGTCACTGAGCACAGTATTGCTGTCACGGCTGCCAGCGGATGGCTGCAGCTGACGTTCCAGGTGCTCAAGACGACGGGAAATATCCAGCAGCCGGGCCCACAGTGCACCGATCAGGCCGCCGAATAACAGTCCCAGCCAGCCGTTGTCGCCGAAAACGCTGGTCAGCAGCCATGCCTCACTGATCGCCAGGCCGACCAGCGCCCCGAACAGGATCATTGCGATCATCATGCCGTTAGCCCATCCGCTTCATGATTTGACCCGCTCGTGTTCAAAGCCCATTGGATGCGGTTGGGCCACCGGGCAGTGCAAGAGACCTGGAGGCAGAAACCGCCGGCCTTCTCTGCTGCGCTGCTTGTCTCGCCAGCGCGAGACCTTTCGAGGTGCAGGCATGAAACCGGTGTGCCGCATGGCAAGAGTCTACAACGACCTGACGTGGCGGGTATTGTGGCAGGTATTTTCCCGGTATCATGCCGGTTGGGAGAGAAACGAGTCATGCTGGCGATGTCGGCAATCTGTCATGCAATTGATTAAAAAGATTTACTGGCTGATCTTCAACGGGGTCCAATTGCTGATCACGCTGCTGTGGTCGGCAGCCTGGATCATTGTTGCCCTGGTTATGCGCTTGTTGACCGGCAGCACCGACGTTCCTCTGCGCATGGCATTTAGAATCTGGGCGCCGCTGCTGATTCATGGAGCCCCGGCCCGGTTCGAGGTGCTTGGACAGGACCGTATCGACTTCAGCAGGCCACATGTATTTGTCGCCAACCACCAGTCGATGATTGATGTCTGCGCGCTGTTCATGGCCGTGCCGGTGCCGCTGCGGTTCATGCTCAAGTCCGAGCTGGGACAGGTGCCATTTCTTGGATGGTACACGCATGCCATGGGAATGGTATTCGTCAACCGAACTCGGCCTGGACAAGCCCGGGACCAGTTGATCCGGGCGGTCGACCTGGTCCGCGATGGAGCCCAGCTGGTGGCGTTTCCGGAAGGGACGCGCAGCCTTGATGGTCGGGTCCAGTCATTCAAGTCAGGTGCATTCCGAGTCGCCATCGGTGCCGGGGTGAGCGTGGTACCGGTTGCCATCAGCGGCAGTGGCCAGGTCATGCCGCCGGGTGGGTTTCACATCCGGCCAGGACATATCCGGGTGGAATTCGGACAACCCATCGCCACGGCGAACCTGACGCTGGCCGATCGCCGCCGCTTGGCGGAACGTGCGCGGCGAGAAATCTGCGCCATGCTGGCCGCGGAGGAAAGAGCGCCTAGGAATTCTGATCAAGGCGCTGTCGAACCGCGTCATTGAACTGTTCCCGCAGGGTTTCGAGCTCGGCACCGCCACGGTCAAGCCGGCGACGGATCTCGCGGGCCAGGGCGTCGGCCTGATCGAACTGGCCGAATGACACCAGCAGTTCGAATTGGCGAACTGCCGAGGCCAGCATGTCCGGTCGCGCCAGGTGCTCGCCGTTGTCAACAGCTTCCAGATGACGCTGGCGCCATTCAAGTTCCAGCGCTGGTTCATCCAGGGCCTGGTAGAGCTCGGCAATTCTTTGGCTGCTGGCCTGGGTACTCGGGTGCGCCGCGCCGCTCACGTCAAGCCTGAGCTGATGCAATGCCAGCGCCAGATCCAGGGCTTGCTGCGTTTCGCCGAGGATGACCCGGGCCCGGATCACCTGCTCGAAGGCGTTAAGCGTGTCAGGATGTTGATTGCCCAGCAAGCGCTCCCGTTCGGCTGCGACATGGGCAAACCTTTGCAGTGCCCGTTCGGGTTCGCCGGTGCGCAGATCGATCCTGCCCAGGTTCAACTCTGTGCGCAAGGTCAGCGGATGGTCAGGACCCAGGGTCTCCAGGCGCAGGGTGAGAGTTTCTTCCAGCAGTTGCCTGGCTTCCTCGTAACGACCAAGATCGAGGAAGGTCAGGGCGTGGTTGTTCATCAGCCTGAGCGTGGCCTGGTTGCGTCGTCCCAGGTTGGTGGTGAGGATATCAAGGGCCTCGGCTTCGATGGTCAGGGCTTCGGCTTGCCGACCCAGTGCGCCGAGGGCTGCGGCAACGTTGAGCATGCCGCCATAAACTGCCGGATCCGCGCTGTCAACGAGCTCGCGCGCCAGCGCAAGCGATTCCTGGTAGCTGACCAGGGCAGCCTCTGGATTACCGCTGCGGGCATGGACGTAGCCGAGCGTGTTGAGTGCCTGCAGGTAGCTTTGTTCTCTCGGGCCCAGCTCGGCCTGTGCGCGCTCGAGGTTGTGCTGAGCGAGGCCCAGTGCTTCGCTGCGCTCGCCACTCTCGATCAGGACGATGGCCAGCTGGTTACGGGCCCGGAAGCGCAATTCGACAAGCGGTGGATCATTGCCGTCCGAGCGCGCAATCACTTCGTCCAGGGCTGCCCTGGCGCGCTCAAACTGTCCGGTCTCGAACAAGGCGCGAGCCAGTTCATGACGTGCCTTCAGTACTTCGAGATGGTCTGCGCCCAGCTCTGAGGCGCGCAGTTCGACCACGCGTTCGGCCAGCTCCAGGCTGGGCCCAACCATACCGGTTGATCGATACACCTCGAGGACCGACTGAAACAGGTCAGCCTGAACCAGGGGTTGGTCGGCGAAGTCCGACTCGATCTGGTTGACGGCGCGGCGCAGCATGAATTGCTCGATCAACTCACGGGCCAGGTCCGTCGGCCTGGCCTGGCTGACCGCGGCCTCGAAGGCTTCGCTCGCTGACTGGGTCTGAATCGGGCCCGTTTCTTCGCTCAGCGTCGCCTGGTATTGACGACGCAGGCCATCAACCAGGCCTTCGCCGAAAGCGCGCGGATCCAGCCCGCCGAGCATGGACTGCTGAAAGCTGACCACGCGCTCCAGTTCGCCCTGGCGCTGTTCGGCCAGGCCTTGCTGCCGCTGGGCTTCCAGCATGCCGTAAACGGCCAGGCCCAGGCCAAGACCAAGACCGAGTACGACGGTGCCCAGGCTGGCCAGCAGCAGCTTGTTGCGTAGCGCGAATCGACGCAGCCGATAGCCGCGTGCTTCACCCATGGCTCGAACCGGTTTGCGAGCCAGGTAGTTCCGGATTTCGTCGATCAACTCCGTGCCACTGGCGTAGCGTTGGTCGCGGTCCGGGTGAACAGCCATGACCGCGATGGCATCAAGGTCATCCTTGAGCCTGGCTACCAATCGCCGGGGCGTGGTCTGGCGTCGCTCGGCGATGGCATCCGCGCGGTCGCCGGCGTTCATGACCAGCTGCGAGGGAATGCCAGGCCGATGGCGGGCCATGGCATCGCGGATCGCCAGCGCACTCGGGTTTTTGAACAGCTCGCGCGGATAAGGGCGCTGTTCGCAGAGCAATTCATACAACATCACGCCGAGCGAGTAGATGTCGCTGCGGGTGTCGATGCTGACCTGGTCGCCGAACAGCTCGGGGCTCATGTACATCGGCGTGCCGGCCGATGATTCCGAGTCGCGACTCTGGGTGGGAAAGGCCGCGGTAGCGATGCCGAAGTCGATGATCTTGGGGCTGGGGATACCGTCGACCCAGGACACCAGCACATTGGCGGGCTTGAGATCGCGATGGATGATTCCTTTCTGGTGGGCGTGCTGGACGCCCTGGCAGATCCGGATAAACAGTTCGAGGCGTTGGTGCAGGCTCAGTCGATGTTCCGCGCAGAAGCGATCGAGGGCCAGGCCGGGTACGTACTCCATGACGAAGTATGGGAAGCCGTCGTCGGTCTTGCCGGCATCGTGGATCTGGGCAATGGCCGGGTGGTACATCTGGGCCAGCGCCTGGCGTTCGACCAGGAAGCGCTGCTCGGTGGCCGGGTTGCGCATTTGCTGCAAGATGACCTTGATCGCCACATCGCGCTCTACCGGCTCAAGCTGGCGGGCCAGAAAGACCTGGCCCATGCCGCCGCGACCCAGTTCACGTTCGATGCGAAAGCCCGGCAGATGCAGCCCCTGCTGCTCGTCGCCAGCGCCCGAATCGGCACCGAACAGGCGGGTCTGCTCGATTTCGGTTTCGGCCATCTCGCGATCGGATCGTTCGCCCATGCTTGCTGTCTGCAATCAAACAAGAAACAGTATAGGCCGGCCATTGTGGTCGGTGAAACCGCTGTCCGATAATTGACGAAGCGAGCCTGCGCGGCACCATCCGCTACAATGCAGGCACCCATTTTGAACGAACCGAGATGATTGATCGACTTCGCCTCTACCGGGCCGGCATCTGGGCCCTGACCGCGCCACTGCCCCGTTCCCGTCGCGTAGCGCTGCGCCATCGCCTGCGCGCCGGCCTCGACAATCGTCGGGTGCTGGGAGCCGACATCCTGGTCCTGTCGCGGGCCAAGAGCGGCCGGACCTGGCTGCGCGCCATCCTGTCGCGGCTCTATCAGCGGCACCACCAGCTGCCTGAGCAGCAGCTGCTGGAGTATGACAATTTCCATGCCCAGAACAATGCCATTCCGGTGATCGCCATGACCCATGGGCACTATCTCGAGAAACTGGCCGAACATGCCCGCCATGGCGCTGTGCTGAAGGCGATGCCGGTGGTGTTTCTGTTGCGCGATCCGCGGGATGTCGCGGTGTCGGAGTACTTCCAGTCCACGCGCCGGGCCAGCGCTTACAAACGGGAGCTGTACCAGGTCGAGGACTCGGGCTCGATGTTCGACTTCGTCATGCAGTCGCCGCTCGGCCTGGCGGCGATCTGCGATTACCTCAATCACTGGCACCTGGAATTGGCTGACTGGGGCCGGGTTTACCGGCTTTACTATGAAACCCTGCGGGCCGAGCCAGAAGCCGAGATGGCGCGGCTGCTGGCGTTTCTGGACCAAGATTTCAGCGTCGAGGAAATCGAAGAGGCGGTGGCGTTCACTTCCTTTGAGGCCTTGAAGCGCAAGGAACGAGACAACTTCTTCAAGAATTCCCGGCTGAAGGCGCGTAACGTCGAGGATCCGGATTCCTACAAGGTACGACGCGGCAAGGTCGGCGGTTACCGCGATTATTTCAGTGATAGTGAGATCGAGCGCATCGACCGCTACGTTGAAGAGCGCCTGTTGCCGGACCTGGCCGAGCGCTTTCGTCGCAACGGCGACTGAGCACGCGCCGATGTCGATCAAGCAGCGGGCGCTGATTCTGCCCTGCGAAACACGGGTGCGCGAGTTCGATGCCAAGCTGCTGCTGGCGCTAATGGCCGCTGCCCGCGGTGTCACCACTGTCGTTGGGGCCAAGAAGGC
>SLQY01000276.1 GCA_007131235.1 Wenzhouxiangella sp. | reverse complement strand
CGCGCTTTGGGCTTGGCGGATCCAGCAGGAACCCTCAAAGATTGAGGAGCATTGGCCGTCGGTGCGGTTGTTCAGGTGCTGCAGTCTATAGAGCACAAGTTGGTTGAGTTCCAGGTCCAAGACACGCATCGTCGAAGGTTCGGTAGTGCTAGGTTGAGTGGTCAGGTACAGGCGGTCGCGCTCGAGGTCGAGCACCACATCACGCAGGCGATGGGTGCCGATGCCTTTAGCTTTGAGCAGTGTGCCTTGATTGTCGAATATTGCCAGCCGCGGATCACTACTGGCCCGGTTCTGTTGTTGAACGCAAGTAATCCGTCCTTTGTCAACCAGATAGGTCAGTCCATCGTCGGTCACGGTCAGAAACTCGGGCTGGGACGGGAAGTCGAGCTGGAAATTGTTCCAGCCGTTAGCGACACACATAGCCAGAAGTTCGTCATTGGAGACTGATCGCTCGACGCGGAAATCCTCGATGAAGTAGGGATACAAGGGTGCAACGAAGAAGCCGTTGTCGGGTCGGTCTTCTATCTTGAAGCGCAGCGGATCGCCATCAGGGTCATTGCCGTGCAGGCGAATGGGCGTCGGCTCGAACGAGACCGCTTGTTGTCGATCCGGGCCGGTTTGCGCCAGCGCCACCGGGGGGATATTGGAGGCCTTGACGTTGACGATCTGAATCCCCGACGCACTGTTGCCGGCCGCATCGGTCGCCGTCCAGGTGACCTCGTGCAGTCCCAGGCCCAGCGGCAGATTGGCATCGTGGCTGACCTGGGGATTGATGTCGACCAGGTCGAATACCGCCGGCTGACCCAGGTCGGTGACTTGTGCTGAATCGATTTCGACGATATCCGGCGGGGGAATAATCGTCGGTGGCTGCAGGTCCACCACTTCGATGCGCATGGTGGTGGTCGTCTCATTGGGCACACCTTGCGCATTGGGCCCCGGGTCACGGGCCGTCCAGGTGGCAAAAAAGCTGTTGTCCTGCGTGGCGGTTGTGATCGGCCAGAAACTTCTGAGCGCCTCGGCCGGATAGCTGATCTCCAGTGTGGTCAGACGATTGCAGGCATCGTCGGCCCGCAGGAAGGAGCGCAGGATATTTTCGTAGCGGCGCGGCGACACGCCACCGATTTCATCGGCCTGGATGGTGACATGCAGAATGTCGCCGACCAGCACGGCGGTGGCAAAGCCCTCGGTGCCCGGTAGCGGCGTAATGGTCGGCGGGACTTCATCGATGATCGTGATGGTCTGGTAGTCGAACTGGGCGTGCGGCAGCCGCCAGCCGTCCACGTTACCATCCAGCACGTCCAGCCAGAGCTGGATCCAGAGGTTGTAGATCATGCTTCTCAGCGGCTGGTTTTTTGCCCCGGGAGGAATGCCCGGAATAAAGACATCGAGCAGGTCGACCGGGCTGATGCGCGGGTTGGCTCGCCACGCCACGGTTGTTCGGCCGACCGGAAAGGCCAGCGTCCGGTCCTCGACGTAGGGGCATTCGTACTGCGGACCAGATCCCTCGAACTGGCTGTAGCGCACGCTGCCGTCGTCGCGGCAGCTTTCCCAGATCTTGTCGCTGGCGTCGAAGGAAGCGCTGGAAAGAAAGAACTCAAGATCGGTAAACTTCGCCGTTGGCGGCCCGGGATTGCCGGCCAGCAGCATCACATCGACATCCGTATTGAAATGAAACTTGGCTGGCGAGCCCAGTTCACCCCAGCCGCCTCCGCTGTTGAATGTAAAGGCAAGTGCGGTCTGGAAGGTAGCGGCCATGCGCGGCTGCGCGAATTCGACTTCACACTCGCCGGGTGGCGGAGCCACCACGATGTCGGCCGGGGCGGTCAGGGAGGGCTTGCAGAACTTGAGGGCCAGATTGGACACAAAGGCTATGCGACCCGCTGCAGGACCGAACAGCGTCGAGAGTGAGGCGAAATAAGCCGGGACATAAACTGCCGTCAGCGGAAGCATGCAGGCTAGCGATTCGACAGTCCCGCGCGAGGCCAGTGACTCATCGAGTGCATCCGATGAACGCGGCAAGGCAAGCGATTCTATCGTCAGGGGAACCGCATCCTGGACAGCATCGATCCGGCGCAACTCGATGCGATCAAAGTCCTGCGCGGAGGCCACAGCAATACGGCCATCCTGAATCAGCGCGACGCGGCTGCCGGGTACTTCCCGGTGAGCGAACACCTGGGCCCCGACCGCATGCTCGCCGCGAAACAGGGTCAGCGCCAGCATGGCCTGACGGCGCGGATCGCTGATCCGGAAAGCAACCCCGACGACGGGCTCCCTGAACTCAAGCTTCAGTGGCCGCTGATGATCCAGCACCACCTGTCCCCGGTCCATGGCCAGCCCGGCCAGGGAGAACGTCTCCAGCGGTGAGTCGGACCGGCCCGTTCCGGTCCGGGCATCAACCAAATCCACGCTCTGAAACGCGGAATCGTCGGAAGCATCCAGCACCACTACCGCAGCCAGCGCCGCCGGAGCGGAAAGCAGCCACAGGCCAAAAGACATTGCCAAGACGGACAGGCGCATGATGCAAATCCTTGTTGTTTCCTGATGCTGACCAGCATGAACGAATCCTGCGCTGGAAGGAATGGCCGACGGTTGCAGTTTTCTGCCCGGAGGTTGCAAATTGTAATGAGGCCTACTTCTGACTTGCAGTGTTCACCTGGTTTGGGAAGAAACTGCCACCGTAGATTTCGACACCGCTGGTGAGCTGGAAGGTGGCCGGGCGGTCCTCACTGTCCGCAGGTGTGTAGAGTCCGGCTGCTACCGGGGTTTCGTCACCGCTCTCTGCCGGGGCAAGGGCATGCTGCAGGTCGGCGTAGGCATCCCACCTCATCCCCAGCGTAGCTGAAGGTCTGGCTCCAAGTCCATGACAGCTTGCTCGGAATTCAACTCACAGATCTCGCATAGGCTGCCGGAGTGGTGTCGAAGCGCTCTCTGAACCGACGCGAGAAATGCGAGACGCTGGCGAAGCCGACTGCTTCGGCCACTTCGGCGACGTTGCCGGCGCGTTCGGTCAGCAGGCGGGCGGCGGCCTGCAGGCGTCTTTCGCGCAGGTATTCCTCGGGCGACTGGCCAGTTTCGTTTTTCAGCCGGCGGAACAGGGTGGTGCGGTCCATGTGGAGCAGGTCAGCCCAGTCGCGAATGGAAAAACGGGGGTCGGCCAGATGTTCTTTGACTACGCCGTTGAGCTGGGCCATGAACGGCGATTCGCTGACCTCGGCCGCGCCTGATTCGGCATGCTCAAGGTGCACCTTGAGTCGCCGGCGCGAGGCAATCAGGCCGGCCACGCGCGCGGCCAGCTCGGCGTTGTCGAAGGGCTTGGCCAGGTAATCGTCAGCCCCCGCTTCCAGGCCGCGCACGGTGTCTTCAGGCGCGGCGCGTGAGGTCAACATCAGCACGGGCACGAAGGCCAGCTCGGGGTCGTCCTTGATTGCGCGGGTCATGGCCAGGCCGTCCATGACCGGCATCAGGCCGTCGGTGATGATGGCATCCGGAATCAGTTCGCGCGCCCGCTCCAGGCCGTCGGATCCGTCGACGGCTTCTTCGATGCGATAGCTTCTGCCCAGGCGCAGGCGCAGGAATGCGCGCAGCTCAGCGTTGTCGTCGACCAGCAGCACGCAGGGCACATCCTCGGAGGTCATGGCATCGATGCCGGCTTCGGACCGCTCCGGCGGCAGCTGGCTTGCAGCCTCGGTGACTTCCGGGGGCTGGTCTGTCGACGCCTCCGCCTTCAAGTCAGTTGGAATACGCAGTTTGAAACAGGCACCCTGGCCAGGCTCGGACTCCACCACGACTTGTCCGCCGTGCAGCTCAGCCAGCTCGCGCACCAAGGCCAGACCGATTCCGGTCCCCGGGCTGCTGGCAGAGGTTTGCTGACCCTGACGATAGCGCTCGAAGATGGCCTGGTGATCGGCCGGATCGATGCCTGGCCCGGTGTCGGTCACTGCCAGCTCGGCATGTTCTTCAGACCGGGTCAGTCGCACCGTGACCCGGCCGCCCTCGGGGGTGAACTTGATCGCGTTGGACAGTAAATTGCTCAGCATGGTGTCGATATGGGCCTGGTCGCAGACCAGTTGCATGGACTTATCCGCCCCCTCGCAGTGGAGCTCGATCTCACGCAGGCGGGCCTGCACGGCAAAGCGATCGACGATGCCGCGCACGATCCTGGACAGATCGAGCGGGGCGAGTTTCAGCGGCATGCGCCCGGCGTCCAGACGCTGCAGATCCAGAATCTGGCCGATCAGCGATTGCATGGCTTCGCTGTTGCGCAGCGCGACCTCGAGATACTGTTTCGATTCGTCGTCCAGATTTTGCCCGCTGATCCGGGCCAATTCCTGCAGCGGTCCGCGGGTCAGGGTCAGCGGGGTACGAAGCTCATGCGAAACGTTGGCAAAGAACCGGGCGCGGGCATCGCTGATCTGGCGAATCTCACGGGCCTGGGCGCGAACCTCGGCGGTACGTTCGGCCACCTGCTCGGCCAGAACCCGCTGCTGGGCCAGCAGCTTGCGCTCGCGCAGGCGCTGGCCGAAGCGCGCGGCCAGCATCAATAACATCAACCCAACCAAACCATAGATTCCCCAGGCCAAGGGGGTGAGGTAAATCGGCGGCTGCACGCGAAAAGCCAGCGGGACTGACTCGAACATCTGGCCTGCGGCGTTTCGCGCCTGGACCTGGAACACGTAGTCGCCGCCCGGCAGGTTGGTGTAGTCGCGTCGGGTCTCATGGCTCCAGCGGGACCAGTCACGCTCCAGACCATAGAGTCGAACCCGGTACTCGGTCCGATCCGGGGCGGTGTAGCTGGTCAGTGCATATTCAAAGCGCAGCGACCCCGCGCTCGCCGGCAGCACCGCCTCCATACCGTTTGCGCCGGGGCCCGCGATCAGCCACTCACTCCGATCCGGGAATCCTGCTCGAACCACTTGCAGCCGACTGGGTTCGATGTCGAGTTCCGGCGGCGGCCAGTCCAGCCGCAGCAGGCCGGGGTGGCGGCCGATCCAGAGATAGTCATGATGCTCGCCGATAAACCAGTTCTTTGCCGGCTCTATATCGGTCAGCCAGCGACCCTTCCAGTCGAATCGGCCGTCTTCCCCCAGCGTGCCGCGCCACAGCGCTCCGCCCGGCCCGATGCCGCCGACGACCTGGCCATCGCGGGCAAGAAACAGGCGATAAATATCGCGTGACTCGCCCAGCTGATCGTTGCGAAAATCCGGGTCCGGCTCGATACGCATCGCGTCGGGCTCGATGGGTCGATAGCCGCCCTGCGCTGTTCCCAGCACCGTGCGTTCGCCCAGATTGAACGCCCAGGTAAAGCCATCAGGCACGCCATGTTCAGCCGTCAGCTCGGCCTCCACTCTCAACTTATCGTCGTGCCAGGCCAGGCGGTAGTAGCGCCCCGCCGGCGTACCCACCCAGACCCGGCCAAAGACGTCCTCGG
>SLQY01000040.1 GCA_007131235.1 Wenzhouxiangella sp. | reverse complement strand
CGCCTGCGCGCCGCCCTGCAGGAACTGGGGCCCATTTACGTCAAGTTCGGCCAGATCCTCTCGACCCGACGCGATTTATTGCCGCAGGATATCGCCGATGAGCTGGCCGGATTACAAGATAATGTCGGCCCCTTCCCCAGCGCACAGGCCCGGGCCATTGTCGAACAGGAACTCGAGGCCCCGGTCGACGAGCTGTTCGCCGAATTCGAAGACGAAGCACTGGCCTCGGCCTCCATTGCCCAAGTCCACGGTGCGCGTCTGCAATCGGGTGAGGCGGTGGTGGTCAAGATTGTCAGGCCAGGCATCGAGCGCCAGATTCATCGTGACCTGGAGCTGCTCAAGAGCCTGGCCCGACTGGTCCGGCGCTTTCATCCAGAAGGCGAGCGGATTCGCCCTGACGAAATCGTCGGCGAGTTCGAGCGGGTCATCTTCGGCGAGTTGGACATGCAGGCTGAAGGTGCCAATGCATCACTCATCCGGCACAACTTCATCGACTCCAATGATCTTTACATTCCTGCCATTCACTGGGAGCTGACCGCGCGGCGAGTGCTGGTCATGGAGCGAGTCTCCGGCATTCCCGTGCGTGAAATCGAAACCTTGCGCGGCCTTGGCGTCGACCTGGAAAAGCTGGCCCGTCGTGGCGTTCGGGTTTTTTATACCCAGGTCTTCCGCGACAACCTGTTCCATGCCGACATGCACCCCGGCAATATCCTGGTCGATGTCAGCAATCCCGAAGATCCGTCCTTCATCTCCCTGGACTTCGGCATCGTCGAAAGCCTGACACCCAAGGATCTGTACTACATCGGCGAGAACTTCCTGGCCATCTTCAATCGCGAGTACCGGCGCGTGGCCGAGCTGCACGTCGAGGCTGGCTGGGTGCCGCCCGATACCCGTATCGACCAGCTCGAAGCAGCCGCCCGCACGGTTTGCGAGCCGGCCTTTACCCGACCGCTGGAAGAAGTCTCATTCGCCGAGCTGGTCATCAACCTGTTCATGGTCGCGCGTCGCTTCAAGCTGACCCTGCAGCCGCAGCTGATCATGCTGCAAAAAACCCTGCTCAATATCGAGGGCATGGGGCGCGACCTGTATCCCAAGATCAACATCTGGGAAGTGGCCAAGCCCGAGCTGGAAGCGATCTACCGCGACCGCTATGGCCTGCCGCGCACCGCCCGCCGGATCAGCCGCCAGCTACCCGGCATGCTCGCCCGCAGCCCGGAATTGCCGACCCTGATCTACGAGTACCTGAAAATGGCCGGCAGCGGTCATATCCGCACCCGTATTGACTCGGCCGACCTGGAACGCTTGTCCGGCGAGCTCAACCGCCACAACCGTCGCCTGCCAGCGACCATCCTGGCGGCCGGCTTCCTGATCAGCGGTGCAGTGCTGGCCGGCTACGGCGTCGGCCCGCTGTACAGCGAGTATTCCCTGCCGGCAGCAGCCAGCTTGCTGCTGGGACTGGTACTTGCGTTTCGAGCCAGCCGGCCATAGGGCAGGCCTTGACAGCTCCCAACTGACCTTGACGCCCAGCCAACAGACTTGAACCATTGGTGCGCGCGACCTGCGCCTGTCGCTCAGGGAGCCGACGGGTTGGGAACGACAATGACACGGGTGTTTTTCAGCGGGGTGGGCCAGAGTGACGCCGCGGCTTCGAGCAGGGTTGGCGCCTCGAGGCGGGCGCGGCTGGACCAGGTTGGAGAGGTGGCCGCCAGGACCAGGGTTTCACCTTCGATGCAGGCCACGCGGATCTTGCCGCGGGCGTTTTCCGGCAATAGCGGCTGCAGCCGCGCATCCAGGGCGTCGAATGCTCGGGCCTGGCGCAGCAAGCCGGCCAGACCGCGGTGGCCGCTGCTGACGGATGCTAAGTCTTTTTCTTTGCCTTGGGGCATGGGCTTGGCGGTGGGCGCGGAGAGAGGAGTGTAAGGGATGGGTGATGCGAGGATGGAGAGTCGAGGGTACCGGGACAAGCGGACTGGCTCAGTGAGCGGGTTGGAGAAAGAAGCACTGAAGCGCAATGTCAGGGCGCGGGGCGGCCAGGCTGGCGATCAGACCGGCAGGCATCGGCGGTGACAACAGGCTCCAGTCCGCCGCTGGCGGCCAGTTCTCGGGCAGGGCCTGGATGCGGGCAGGCTCCCAGGCCAGGGCGATATCGGCCAGCGCACCGGCCAGTCCGGTACCCGCGGCCTTGACCAGCGCCTCGCGCGCAGTCCACTGAGCAAGGAATGCGGCAGTCTGGCGTTCCGGCTCCAGCCCGCAGAGCCAGTCGGCCTCGTCGGTAGCAAAGTAGCGCCGGGCCAGATCTGCCGGCCGCTTGAGCTTGCGCTCGCATTCGATATCAACGCCAAGCTCCAGCCCGCGAGCCACGGCAATGGCCAGCCAGCCGCCGCTGTGGGAGAGGTTGAAACGCAGGCCGGAAACCGCCAGCTGCGGAACCAGCGCTGGCTTGCCCCGCTGGTGACGAACGATTCCAACATCCTTGCCGGGGCGACCCAGGTAGCTGCCCAGCAGCAGGCGCAGCACAAACTGCTGCTGGATGCGTCGGCGCAGGGTGCGTTCACGTCGAGTCAGACCGCCCGGACCCGCTTCCAGCGGCAATTCATCAAGATCGGTCAACCACAGATCGACATGGCCTGCTGGCGGCAGGGAACGTCGGCCCAGGGGCAAAACGACCGCTTGCCAGCCCATCAGGACCCTCCGAAGGCGCTGATGCCGGCCACGCCCCAGGCACCGTGTTCGCGGGCCAGGCCCAGATCTTCAGGTTTAACGCCGCCCAGGGCAAGCACCGGCAGCGCCGACAGCGCACTCAGCGCGGCAAAGCCATCCCAGCCCAGCGGTCGGGCCTGGTGGTGACTGGCCGTCGCCCGCACCGGAGACAGGCAGACAAAGTCGGCCCCAAGCTGCGCTGCCCGGGCCAGCGAATCAGCATCGTGGCAGGAGGCTGCCAGCAGCAGCTCGTCGCTTACCGGGCGTTGCGAATGGCTGGCCAGGTCGGCATGGCGCAGATGCAGACCATCAGCACCAGTGGCAACGGCGATATCGGCCGGCCCGTTGAGCAGCCAGCGGGCCCTATACGGCCGGGCAAGATTGCCAAGGCGCTCGGCCAGCCTGGCCAGGGACGCGGAATCAAGACTGTGCGCTCGCAGCTGAAGCAGGCGATACCCCGCATCCAGGCAGGCCTGCCAGGACTGAATCAGACCGTCGATACCGCCCGCCTGGACCGGATCGGGTGTGATTGCGTAGCGGGCATCCAGGTCCAGGGTGCGAACAATGGGTCGATCGGCCGCCGGCATGGCCAGGTCGGCCATGTCATCCAGCGCGACCCAGCGCAGTGGCTGGCCCTCGCGCCCGAAGGGCTTGCCCTGCCAAGCGTCGACTTCGCGGATCAACAAGCGCACGCGCTGGTCGGGGTAGTGATGGGTCAGGCTCAACACCGGACGGGAAGTCGCAACCTCGATGCCCAGTTCTTCACCGAGCTCACGCACCAGGGCGCTTATCGGTGTCTCGCCGGGCTCGCACTTGCCGCCGGGGAATTCCCAGCTGCCAGCCAGGTGCTTACCGGGCAAACGCTGTGTCAGCAAAACTCGACCGGCATCGTCGCGAAGAATGCCCGCCACCACGGTGATCATGGCATCAGGTTCGACGTCAGGCCAGTTTACCGTGGCACTGCTTGTACTTCTTGCCGGAGCCACAGGGACAGGGCTCATTGCGGCCAATCTTGCGCCCTTCGCGAACGAAGGTTTCGGGAGACTCGCCCTGGCTGGCAGCCGCGGCTGTGCCTGCGCCCGCTGCCGCGGCCGGGGCAGCGGCAGTCGCCGACTGGGCGGCGGCGTGCTGAAACTGCATGGGCCGGGCCTGGCTCTGGCGTCGCTCGACTTCGCTGACTTCCTCCTCGCTGCGAATCTGGACCAGGGACAGAACCTTCATGACCTCGTGCTTCATTGACTCGAGCATGGCCGTGAACATCTCGAAACCCTCGCGCTTGAATTCCTGCTGGGGCTTCTTTTGCGCGAAACTGCGCAGGTTGATGCCGCGGCGCAGGTAATCCATGCTGGCCAGGTGTTCCTTCCACTGCTTGTCGAGAATGCTCAGCATCAGGGTCTTTTCGACATGACGCATGATCTCGGGGCCGGTCTGTTCTTCCTTGGCCTGGTAATGGGCTTCGACCTTATCCATGATGCGCTCACGCAAGCCGGTTTCTTCGAGATCCTCGTCCTCGTCCAGCCACTGCCGGATCGGCATCACGATACCGAAATCACCTTCCAGCGCCTTTTCGAGACCTTCCGGATCCCACATGTCGTCGATCGACTCCGGCGGTATGAACTGGCTGATGAGCTTGTCGAATACCTCGAAGCGGATCGCTTCGATGGTGTCCTTGATCTCTTCGGCCTCCATCAGCTCGTTGCGCTGCGCGTAAATGACGCGACGCTGGTCGTTGGCAACGTCGTCGAAATCCAGCAGGTGCTTGCGCAGGTCGAAGTTATGCGCCTCGACCTTGCGCTGTGCGTTTTCGATCGCCCGGGTTACCCATGGATGCTCAATGGCCTCACCATCCTTCATCCCGAGCTTCTGCATCATCTGGCCCATGCGCTCGGAGGCAAAAATGCGCATCAGGTTGTCATCCAGGGACAGGTAGAAACGGCTGGAGCCCGGGTCGCCCTGGCGACCGGATCGACCGCGCAGCTGGTTGTCGATACGCCGCGATTCATGGCGCTCGGTGCCGATGATGTGAAGCCCACCGGCGTCCTTGACAATCTTCTGGCGCTGCTCCCAGTCCTTGCGCAACTCGGCACGCTTGTGCTCGGGCGCATCGGCACCCAGGTCCGCGAGCTCGGACTCTAGGTTGCCGCCAAGCACGATATCGGTACCTCGGCCGGCCATGTTGGTGGCAATGGTCACAGCCTCCGGACGCCCGGCCTGGGCCACGATCTGGGCCTCACGCTCATGCTGCTTGGCATTGAGCACTTCATGGGCAATGCCGGATTTCTTGAGCTTTTTCGACAACAGCTCGGAGGTTTCGATCGACGTCGTCCCCACCAGAACCGGTTGCTGCTCGCTCACCCGCTGCTTGATATCTTCAACGATGGCGTCAAACTTCTCGGCCTGGCTGAGAAAGACCAGATCGGGGCGATCATCACGAACCATGGCTTTGTGGGTCGGTATGACCACGACCTCCAGGCCGTAAATCGTCTGGAATTCATAGGCTTCCGTGTCGGCCGTACCCGTCATCCCGGCCAGCTTGTCGTACAGGCGGAAGTAATTCTGGAAGGTGATCGAGGCGAGGGTCTGGTTCTCGCGCTGGATCGGCACGCCCTCCTTGGCCTCAACGGCCTGGTGCAGGCCTTCCGACCATCGTCGCCCCGGCAAGGTGCGACCGGTGAACTCGTCGACAATGATCACCTCGCCGTCGCGAACGATGTAGTCCACGTCCTTGGCAAACAGGTGGTGAGCGCGCAACCCTGCATTCAGCGTATGCATCAAGGCAAGGTTGTTGGCATTGTAGAGGCTGTCGTCGGCTTCGAGCATGCCGGCCTTGACCAGCAAATCCTCGACCTTGGCCATGCCATCCTCGGTCAGATAGACCTGCTTGGTCTTTTCGTCGACGGTGAAGTCGCCGGGACCGTCCTCTTCCTGCTGGCGCTCCAGCTGCGGAACGATCTTGTTCAATCGCACGTAGATGTCCGGCCCTTCGTCGGCCGGCCCGGAGATGATCAGCGGCGTGCGCGCCTCATCGATCAGAATCGAGTCAACCTCGTCGACGATGGCGAAGGTCTGGGAGCGCTGAGCGCGCTGCTCCAGGGTGAAAGCCATGTTGTCGCGCAGATAGTCAAAACCGAATTCGTTGTTGGTACCGTAGGTGACGTCGGCGGCATAGGCGGCGCGCTTGTCTTCCGGGCTCATGCCGGGCACGGAAACACCCACGGTCAGACCGAGCGCGTCGTACACCGGCTTCATCCACTCGGCGTCGCGGCGGGCCAGGTAGTCGTTGACGGTGACCACGTGAACGCCCTGGTCGGCAATGGCGTTGAGGTAGACAGCCAGGGTAGCCATCAAGGTCTTTCCTTCGCCGGTCTTCATTTCGGCGATCTTGCCCTGGTGCAGCACCATGCCACCGATCAACTGAACGTCGTAGTGGCGCAGGCCAAGTGTCCGGACCGCGGCCTCGCGGGCGGCAGCAAAGGCTTCGGGCAGCAGCTCGTCCAGCGAGGCACCATCACGGTGGCGCTGGCGCAACGCTTCGGTCTTGCCCTTCAGGGCCTCGTCGGAGAGCTCCTTGAACGTGGGCTCGAGGGCGTTGATCGATTCGACGTCCTTGTAAAGACGCTTGATCAGCCGCTCATTGCGGCTGCCCACGATTTTGGTAATAAGGGCTTTGAGCATGGATTGTCAGGAAAGTCGGCTACAGAGGTCACTTGGGGGCGACCCGGTCGGGTCGCAAGCAGTCAGCCTGCCATTGTAGCGGAAGGAGTGCTTCGCCTGCACGGCCGCGACAGGATGGCAGGCGTCCGCTGAGCGAACCCCTGCCTCGGCGGCTCAGATCGCCTGGGCCGGCTGGACGTAGGAGATGGGTGCCCGGTCGTTGTCCTCATAGGTGACTTCTTCCCAGGCCGTCTCGTCAGCCAGCAGCGTGCGCAGCAACTGGTTGTTGAGCTCGTGGCCGGATTTGAATCCGACGAAAGCACCGATCGGGTTGCGGCCAAGCAGGTACAAATCGCCAATGGCGTCCAGCACCTTGTGCTTGACGAACTCGTCCTCGTAGCGCAGTCCGTTCTCGTTGAGTATGCGGTAGTCGTCAAGCACCACGGCATTGTCGAGGCTGCCGCCCAGGACCAGGTTGCGCTGGCGCAGGTACTCGATATCGCGCATGAAACCAAAGGTTCTAGCGCGGGCCACTTCCTTCAGATAGGAGGTCGTGGAAAAATCCAGGTCCGCGGTGCAGCTGTGACTGCGAATCACCGGATGATCGAAATCGATCGTGAAGTTGACCTTGAATCCTTCGAAGGGCTCGAAGCGGACCCACTTGTCTTCATCATGCACCTCAATGGTCTTGAGAACGCGGATGAAGCGCTTGGCCGCCGACTGCTCGGCGATACCAGCCGACTGCACCAAAAACGCGAAGGGTCCGGAGCTGCCGTCCATGATCGGCACTTCCGAGGCACTCAGGTCAACGTAGAGGTTATCGATGCCCAAGCCGGCCAGCGCCGACATCAGGTGTTCGATGGTCGCGATCCGCACACCGTCCCGAACCAGCGTGGTTGACAAGGCCGTATCGCCGACATGGTGCGGTTTGGCCGAGATTTCGACGACCGGATTGAGGTCGACGCGACGAAAGACGATGCCGGTATTCACCGGCGCCGGACGCAGGGTCATCAGCACCTTTTCCCCAGTATGCATGCCAACGCCAGTGGCACGGATGACGTTCTTGAGAGTTCTTTGCTTGATCAATGACTTGAGACCCTTGGCTGGTGTAACGCAAATGAAACGCGCGCTAGCGTAGCACAAAAGCGGTGGCGAAAAAACAAATTGTTGTTGTTTTGGCAACAACTGTTGCTTTCAGGCAACACCGCGCGTCACAGGCATTTCATCAGCCGGACGTGGCGAGCATTCACTCCATGCCTGGGGACAATCCGGATAAACGATATTGAACATGATAAAGGCTGACCGCGCCGATGGCGAGTGCGGCGCGGTCAGCGGCCCGTCGAGCAGGCAAAGCTGCCCGCACGGGAATGGTCTGGCGGCCATCATGCCCGATGGTTTCCCTGCCGCCAGGCAGGGACCAGCCCTTAGTCGGCCTGGTTGCGCAGAAACGCCGGAATGTCCAGGTAGTCCAGCTCCTTCTGCTCGCCGTAGAGCTTGCCGCCGTCGCGCTTGTCGTGCCGGTCACGATCCTCACCGTGCTCTTCGGTGGCCCGAAACGCCGGGCGATTGTCGGTGCCGGTGCGAACCACCTTCATGGGACGCTTCTCGCGCTTGGGCACCTGGTCACCGAGGCCGGTGGCCACCACGGTAACCCGGATATCGTCAGTCATGTCCGGATCAATGACCGTGCCGATGACCACCGTGGCATCATCGCTGGCCAGGTCGGCAATGGTGCTGCCGACTTCCTCGAACTCCTTCATGGTCATGTTCATGCCGGCGGTGACATTGACCAGAATGCCGCAGGCGCCATTCAGGTTCACGTCTTCAAGCAGCGGCGAGCCGATCGCCGCCTGGGCTGCCATCAAGGCACGGTCTTCGCCCGACGCCGTGCCGGACCCCATCATCGCCATTCCCATTTCGCTCATGACCGTGCGCACGTCGGCAAAGTCGACGTTGATCAGGCCTGGGCGGGTAATCAGTTCGGCAATACCCTGGACCGCGCCCGACAGCACCTGGTTGGCCGCCTTGAAGGCATTGAGCAGCGAAATTTCGTTGCCCAGCACACTCAGAAGCTTGGCGTTGGGAATGGTAATCAGGGAATCAACATGATGGCCAAGTTCGTCAATACCCTGCTGGGCGACGGCCATGCGACGCTGACCTTCGAACGGGAACGGTCGGGTCACCACGGCAACGGTCAGAATACCCATCTCCTTGGCCGTCTGGGCCACCACGGGCGCAGCCCCGGTGCCAGTGCCACCACCCATGCCGGCCGTGATGAAAACCATGTCGGAGCCGGACAACATCTCGGCAATGCGTTCCCGATCTTCCAGCGCCGACTGACGCCCGACCTCGGGGTTGGCGCCGGCGCCAAGACCCTTGGTAACGCTGGAACCGATCTGCAGCACCGACTTCCCGGCAAAGTTTCGCAAGGCCTGGGAGTCGGTATTGACGCAGATGAACTCCACGCCTTCGATACTCGTTTCAACCATCTGGCTGACGGCGTTGCCACCGCCTCCGCCAATACCAACGACCTTGATGGTCGCACCCGGTGTGTAATTTTCTACCAATTCAAAGGGCATAATGTGTGTCTCCTTTCAAGCTCGCCATGAGTCAATCAACAGTGAATAATCAACAATGAATCAAACAATCAACAGTCCGTGAAAAACGGGCCAGGGATACCGACGCATGCCTTCTTGGTGGGCACTTTTCTCGCGCCGAACCCCTGTCTTGCCCGAAACCTTGGTCGTACTTCTTTCCATCAAAACTCTCCCTGGAACCAGTTCTTGATCCGGTCCAGCAAACCTTCACCACCTCGGCCCAGGCCGGTGCGGCGCGTGCCATCGGCACGGCTGCCATAGAGCAGCAGGCCAACGCCGGTAGCGTGAATCTGATTGCCAACAACCTCTGACAGGCCGCTTACGCCCTCAGGCGTACCCAGGCGCACCGGCATATGCAGGATCTCCTCTGCCAGCTCGGCCACGCCCTCCATCTTTGCCCCACCCCCGGTCAACACCAGGCCGGCCGGAATCATGGACTCGAACCCGGACTGCCGAAGTTGCTTGTGGACGTGGTTGAACAGTTCGCGATAGCGCGCCTCGACAACCTGGGCCAGCACTTGACGCTCGAGTCTGCGTGGTTCGCGATTACCCACGCTGGGCACCTGGATCGTCTCGTCGCTGGAAACCATTTGCTCCAGCGCGCAGGCGTACTTGATCTTGATCTCCTCGGCATGCACCGTGGGTGTGCGCAGGGCCACGGCAATATCGTTGGTGACGAGATCGCCGGCGATCGGAATACAGGTGGTGTGGCGAATCGCGCCCTCGGTAAACACGGCCACGTCGGTCGTGCCAGCGCCAATGTCGACCAGGGCAATCCCCAGGTCGCGTTCATCGTCGGATAGCACCGCATAGCTGGACGCGAGCTGCTGCAGGATCAAATCATCGACCTGGAGGCCGCACCGGGCCACACACTTGGTCACGTTCTGGACTGCGCTGACCGCGGCAGTCACCAGGTGCACGCGCGCCTCCAGGCGCACACCCGACATGCCGACCGGCTGGCGAATGCCATCGGTGGAATCGATCACGTACTCCTGGGGCAACACGTGCAGGATGCGTTGATCGGCCGGCACAGCCACAGCCCGGGCCGACTCCAGCACCCGCTCGACGTCACCATCAACCACTTCCTTGTCGCGAATGGCGACAGCACCATGTGAATTGAGCGAACGAACATGGCTGCCGGCAATGCCGGCAAACACCGAATGTATTTCGCAATCGGCCATCAGCTCGGCCTCTTCAATGGCGCGCTGGATGGACTGTTCGGTAGATTCGATATCGACCACCACACCGCGCTTCAGCCCGCGCGAAGGATGGCTGCCGATGCCAATGACCTCGACCTGGCCGTCCGGCTGAATCTCGCCAACGATGGCGACGATCTTGCTGGTGCCGATATCCAGACCGACCACCAGGGACTTTTCACTGCGCTTAGCCATGGGCATCGTCCTCGATGGTATCCGGCCCGGACCAGCGCACGGCCAGACCGTTGGTGTAGCGCATGTCGACCCGGGCCAGGTGGCGCTGGTCACCGCGCAGCAAGTCGTGGACCGAGATAAAGCGTGCCAGACGCTGTTCTATGTGCTCGCGCCCGAGAATCAACTCGACTCCGCTACCAAGCTGAGCACGCCAGGCACCACGCTCGTCTACCGCCAGGCGGGCAATATCGACCCCGATCCGGGCCAGCTCGTCGCGCATCCAAAGCCAGGTTTCTAGCACCTCCTCGCGCCGGCTTTCCGGCCCTACCAGCCGGGCCAGCCCCTGCATGCTCTCGCTGCCGGTCACCTCGAAGACTTCGCCACGATCACTGAACAGACGATTTTCGTTCCAGCGCGCCACCGGTCGATGCTCGGCGACGCGGATATGCAGGGCATCCGGCCAGTGCCGGCTGACCTCAACTGCGGCAATCCAGGGTAAAGCCTCGATCTCGTTGCGCACTCGAGCCAGATCGACGGCAAAGAAACCTCGGCTGGCCGGCACAGCGGCCGCGGCACGTACCTGGCTGACCGAGGTGCGCTGCAGCTCACCTTCCACGTCCAGCCAGCGAATCGGCCACTGCTCGCTGCCAATCAGACCGGATCGCACCCACAGCGCTGCCAGCGCCAGGCTTCCCAGAAGCACCAGCGAGGCCAGCGTTGCCGGGTTGATCAATCGCTGCGGCTGGTCTTGAGTATTCGCCATACCAGTTCCTCGAATTCGATTCCTGCCGCCCTGGCGGCCTTGGGCACCAGGGAGCGTTCGGTCATCCCCGGCGTCGTGTTGACTTCCAGCAGCCACGGCTGGCCTTGACCATCAACCATCAGATCGACCCGGCCCCAACCGCTGGCGCCAACGACCTCGAACGCCTCGGCACAGAGGCTGGCCAGGGCGGCCTCCTCGGCCTCCGGCAATCCGCACGGACAGCGATACTCGGTATCGCCGGACTCGTACTTGGCCGCGTAATCGTAGAAGGTGCGTGCCGGTTTCAGTCCGATCAGCGGCAAGACCTGCCCGTCCAGCACAGCTGCGGTGTATTCGGGGCCGTCGATCAGGCGCTCGACGAGGACGCGCTCATCAAAGGCCAGGGCCTGCTCGATCGCCGGGCCCAGCTGCTCGATTCGGTCAACCCGGCTCATCCCGATGCTCGAGCCCTCGCGCGCGGGCTTGACGAACAGGGGCAAGCCCAGCGTCTCGACCATGGCCTTGGCCTGGCTGGCGGCGGTCGCGACTTGCCACGGCGGCGTCGGCAAGCCACAGGCCTGCCAGACCCGCTTGGTCTGCAACTTGTCCATGGTCAAGGCCGAGCCAAGCACGCCCGAGCCGGTGACCGGTATGCCGTAGATCCTCAATGCTCCTTGCAGAGCGCCATCTTCACCGCCGCGGCCATGCAGCAGGTTGAACACCCGGTCGTAATGCCCTGCCGCGACCTGCTCCAGCAGGCGGCGCGGCCCATCGACCACGCTGTACTGGACCTTGAGCGAGGCCAGGGCTCTGGCCACGGCCTCGCCGCCGCGCAGCGATACCTCGCGCTCGGCGCTGTCGCCGCCGATGACCAGGGCAACATGACCCATGCCAAGAACCTGGTCGCGGGTCATGAGCTCACCTCGTCCGCCATTTGCCTGAGCTGTTCGCCCAAACGACCGACATCACCGGCTCCCATGACCAGAATCAGATCACCGTGCTCGACCAGCTCGGCCAGGCATGCGGGCACCTGGTCGACCGGCCCGACGCGATGCAAGGGCAGCTCCCGGCGCTCGTGAACCGCGCGGGCCAGGGCGTCGGAATCAATGCCAGCGATCGCGGTCTCGCCTGCCGGGTAAAGGTCGGCCAGGACCAGCACATCAACCTCGGCCAGCACCCGGGCAAAGGCATCAAACTGATCGCGAGTACGGGTGTAGCGATGCGGTTGGAAGACCAGTACCAGGCGCCGCTCGGGCCAGCCGGCGCGGGCGGCGCGCACCACCGCGTCGAGCTCGGTGGGGTGATGCCCGTAGTCTTCGAAGGCCAGTGCACGACGACCGTTGAAATTCAACTCGCCGAGCGCGGCGAAGCGGCGTCCGATGCCGCCGAAAGCATTCAGGCCAGACACGATCGCTTCCGGCGCAATGCCCAGCTCCCAGGCCACTGCGGCCGCACCGAGCGCGTTTTGCACGTTGTGCCGGCCCGGCTGCATCAGGCTGACCGCCATGCCGGCAGCGGAGTCGGGCAGCCAAAGCTGGAAATCCATGCGCCGCCCATGCTGATGTAGCTCGGTGGCACGGACATCTGCCTGGTTACTGAAGCCGTAGGTGACCACGTTGCGGCCCAGCTCGGGAATCAACTCGGCAACATGGGGATCGTCCAGGCACAGCACGGCCACCCCGAAAAACGGCAGGTGGTGCAGAAACTCCAGGAAGGCGTGCTGGAGCTGGTCGAAACTGCCCTGGTAGGCATCGAGATGATCACGGTCGATGTTGGTCACCACCGAGATGACCGGCTGCAGATTGAGAAACGAACCGTCACTCTCATCGGCCTCGGCCACCAGGTAACGCCCCTCGCCCAGGCGAGCGTTGGAACCATAGGCGTTGACCAGGCCACCGACGATGAAAGTCGGGTCCAACCCGGCCTCGGCCAGGATGCCGGCAACCAGCGAGGTGGTGGTGGTCTTGCCGTGGGTCCCGGCGATGGCAATGCCCTGGCGGAAGCGCATCAGTTCGCCCAGCATCTCGGCCCGGGCCACCACCGGCACGCGCTGCTCGCGCGCGGCCAGGATTTCAGGATTGGACTCAGGCACGGCCCCGGACACCACGACCACATCAGCTTCACCCAGGTGTTCGGCGGCATGACCAATCGCCACCCTGGCACCGAGACCGCGCAGGCGGTCGATGGTGTCGGACTCGGCCAGGTCGGTGCCGGAAACGGCAAAACCCAGGTTGATCAGCACTTCCGCGATACCGCTCATGCCGGCCCCGCCGATTCCAACGAAGTGTATGTGTCGAACCCGGTGCATCAGGCTGGGCGCGGGACGGGACGGGCGGGTCATGCGGCCACCTCCAGACAAGCTTCGGCCACGGCTTCGGCGGCGCGGGTCCGGGCCAGCCCGCGGGCTCGGGCGGCCATGGCGCTCAGCTGTTCACGATTGAGACCTCGCAGGCGTTCGGCCAGCATCTCAGGCTTGAGCTCGCGTTCGGAGACCAGCCAAGCAGCATGGCCGGCTGCCAGGTAGCGGGCGTTGGCAGTCTGGTGGTCGTCCACGGCGAAGGGAAAAGGCACCAGTAGCGAAGCGACGCCGGCGGCGGCCAGCTCAGCCACGGTCAGGGCGCCAGCACGGCAGATTGCCAGGTCGGCGGCCTCCCAGGCTGAGGCCATGTCATCAATGAATTCCACCACCTCGCCATCAACGCCGGCGTCAGCATAGGCCTGGCAGGTGCTGTCCAGCTGGCGACCAGCCTGATGGATGACCTGCGGGCGCTGATCTTCAGGCAGCAGGGCCAGGGCGGCAGGCACGGCGCGGGCGAAGGCCAGCGCGCCAAGGCTGCCGCCGATCACCAGCAGGCGAAGTGGGCCAACGCGCGCACCGTAGCGCTGGGCCGGGTCGGCCAGGGCCAGGATGTCGGCCCGAACCGGGTTGCCACAGTGTTCGCCGCCGGCCAGCACGTTTGGGAAACCGGTCATGACGCGGGTGGCCAGCGGCCGCAGCCAGCGGTTGGTCAGTCCGGCAATCGCATTCTGCTCGTGCAGCACCAGCGGAATCCCCATGCAGCGGGCCATCAGTCCGCCGGGGCCTGCGACGTAGCCGCCCATGCTCAACACGCAGGCCGGGCGCTGGGCCTGGAAGATTCGGCGCGCCTGAAACATCGCCTTGAGAATGCGAAACGGGGCCGCCAGCCAGCCCGCCAGACCCTTGCCGCGCAGCCCGGCAATGCCAATCCGGTCAAGCGCGATGCCAGCGGCCGGCACGAGGCGATTTTCCAGGCCTTGTGGCGTACCCAGCCAGCGCACCTCGGCACCACGCTGCCTGAGCGCATCGGCCACGGCCAGGCCGGGGAAGATATGACCGCCGGTGCCACCACCCATGATCATGATCGATGGCGCCGTCATGCCGACCACTCCCGGCGACGCCGCGGCCGCTCGAGTTCTTCGCGCTTGAGCTCCCAATCGATGCGCAAGACCACGGCAATCGCGATCACGGTCATGATCAGGCTCGAACCGCCGGCTGAAATCAGCGGCAGGGTCAGGCCCTTGGTCGGCAGAATGCCCAGGTTGACGCCCATGCTGACCAGTGACTGGATGCCGATCCACAGGCCGATGCCCCAGGCGGTGTAGGCGGCAAACGCCTTTTCCATGCGCAGCGCCTTCAGCCCGATGCCGAAGATGCGTCCGATCAACAGGGCAAACAGTACCAGCACCAGCAAGATGCCGATCAGCCCGAACTCCTCGGCCAGCACGGCAAAGATGAAGTCGGTATGGGCCTCGGGCAGGTAGTACAGCTTCTGCACGCTGGCCCCCAGGCCGACGCCGGTGATCTGGCCTCGACCGACCGCTATCAGGGCCTGGGTGAGCTGAAAGCCGGCATTGAAGGGATCGGCCCAGGGATCGACAAAGGTCATCACCCGCTGCAGGCGATACGGTTCCAGGGCGGCAAATCCGAACAGCGGCAGGCTGCAGGCACCGAGCACGAACAGATGCTTCCAGGCCGCGCCTGCCAGCCACACCATGCCGCCGACGATCGCGGCAATCACCACCGCCGAGCCCATATCGGGTTGCAGCAGCAAAATGGCCGCCACCAGCCCCACCGCCAGCAAGGGCTTGAGCGTGTCAAAAAAGCGCGCGCGATTGAGCTCCGGACGACGCGCCAGGTAGCCCGCCACAAAGATCACCACCAGCAGCTTGGCAACTTCAACGACCTGGAAGCGCGCCACGCCCAGGTTGATCCAGCGGGTCGATCCATTGACTTCGTGACCGAGACCCGGGATGAACGGCAGCAACAACACGATGATGGCCAGGGGAAAGGCCAGGCGCGAAACCAGCTCAAGCTGGCGCGAGCCAACCAGGCGCAACCCCAGCGCACAGACCAGCCCCAAGCCAATGAAAATCAGGTGTCGGGTGATGTAGTGCCATTGCGAAACGGCATACATCTCGGCCACCGCCATGGACGTTGAGGCCACCATCACTACACCGATAACAAGCAGACAAGCCGTGGTCACCACCACGGTGGTATCCAGTGCCGCCGTGCGCGGCGCGTCGCGCCAGCGGTAGGCCTGTCGTTTGCTTGGGCGGGTGGCTGCTGACATCGTCCTCGCTCAGCGAATCTTCATGGTGGCCAGGCCGGCCAGCACGAGCATGACGGCAATGATCCAGAAGCGCACGATCACCTTGGGCTCCGGCCAGCCCTTCTTTTCGAAGTGATGGTGAATCGGGGCCATGCGGAAGATCCGCTTGCCGGTCAACTTGTACGAGGTCACCTGCAGAATGACCGACAGGGTTTCGATCACGAAAATGCCGGCCATGACCACGAACACGATTTCCTGGCGCACGGCCACGGCAATCAAGCCCAGGGCTGCACCCACGCTAAGCGCACCGATATCACCCATGAACACCTGGGCCGGATAAGTGTTGAACCACAGGAAGCCCAATCCCGCCCCGGCCAGGGCAGCGCAGAAGATCGTCAATTCGCCAACGCCGGGCACGAAAGGCAGGCCGAGGTAGCTGGCAAACACGGTATGGCTGGTCGCGTAGGCAAAAATTCCCAGGCCGGCGGCGACGAATACGGCCGGCATGATGGCCAGACCATCGAGACCGTCAGTGAGGTTGACCGCGTTCGACGATCCGACAATCACGAAGTAAGTCAGGGCAATGAAACCCAGGCCCAGTGGAATGGCCACATCCTTGAAGAACGGAACGAAAAGCTGGGTATTGGCTGGAACATCGGCGGTGTAATACAGAAATACGCCGACGGCGAGGGCGGCCAGCGATTGGAGCAGGTATTTGGACCTGGCCGACAAGCCATCGCTGTGGCGGGCTCGAATCTTGAGGTAATCGTCAACGAAGCCAATTGCCCCGAAGGTGAGAGTGACAAACAGCACGGTCCAGACGTATCGGTTGCCCAGGTCGGACCACAGCAGGGTCGACAAGGCCAGGGCTATCAGGATCATGATCCCGCCCATGGTCGGGGTACCGGCCTTGGCCAGGTGCGACTCCGGGCCCAGCTCACGAATAGGTTGCCCGGCCTTGCGTTCGGTCATGAAGCGAATGAAGTAAGGCCCGATCAGCAGCGAAATCGCCATCGCTGTCATCGCCGCCATGATGGTGCGGAAGGTAATGAAGCCGAACAGCGCGATGTCCAGCGCCAACCATTCCTCAACAAGCCAGACCAGCATCAGCCTTCCTCCCCGATCAATCCGTCGACCACCTGCTCCATGGCCATGGAGCGCGAGCCCTTGACCAGGCAGTTGACGCCTTCGTGCAGAACCTCAGCGAGGCTTGCCTTGAGTGCCTCGTGGCTTTCGAAGTGCATTGCACCCGGCCCGAATGCAGCGGCGCTGGCCGCGCTGGCCGGGCCGACGGCAAACAGTCGCCGGACCCCGAGATCGGCCGCGCTGCGACCCATTTCGCGATGCAGCTTGACACTGTCCGGGCCCAGCTCCGCCATGTCACCCAGTACCAGCCAGGGCTCGCCTTCAAGCCCGGTCAGGACCTGGAGGCCGGCGTACAGGGAGGCGGGATTGGCATTGTAGGTATCGTCAATCAGGCACCAGCCGGCTGGATGACGCTGCATCTGCAGCCTGCCAGGCAGGCTATCCAGCCCGGCCAGCGCACTGCCAATCCGCTCGTTCTCCACGCCCAGGGCATGAGCCACGGCGGTTGCTGCGAGCGCGTTCATCAAGTTGTGGCGTCCCGGTAGCGCAAGCGCGGTTTCGATGGCGCCTGACGGCGTGTCGATGTGGACGCTGCCGTTGAGTGCCGTGGCCCGAATCTCGGCCGTCTCGCCCAGGCCGAAGTGCAGGCGGCGGCAATGACCGGCCATGCCTTGCCAGAGGCCGGCAAAGGCATCGTCGGCGTTGATGACCGCGACGCCATCGGCCTGCAAGGCTTCAAACAGCGCGCCCTTGGTTCTGGCCACGCCTTCAATCGATCCAAGCCGCTCGAGGTGAGCTGGACCGGCATTGGTGACCACGGCGATGTCGGGCGCTGCCAGCTTGGCCAGGTAGGCAATGTCACCCGGCTTGCCCGCGCCCATTTCGATGACAGCGAAGCGGTGCTCGGCACGCAGTCGGGCCAGGGTCAGCGGCACGCCGATCTCGTTGTTGTAGTTGCCGGCCGTTGCCAGGGTCGGCGCTTCGGCAGCCAGGATCGCGGTGATCATTTCCTTGACCGTGGTCTTGCCATTGCTGCCGGTAATGGCAATCACGGTGACCTCCGCCCGGGCCCGGATGGCGGCCGCAATCCGCCCCATGGCCAGCACCGCATCATCGACCATCACCTGGGGCAACGCATGGTTCACCGGCCGGGTAACCAGGGCTGCAACAGCCCCACGATCGGCGGCTGCGGCCAGATATTCATGACCGTCGACTCGCTCGCCCGGGATGGCGACGAAAAGCATGCCGGGTTCGACCCGGCGGCTGTCGTGAATCATGCCAGCCACGGTCACCGAGGCCCCACGCAGCGCGCCATCGGTCCAGTTGGCGATGTCGGCCAGCTCGCAGCGCATCATGCGGCCACCTCCAGCAAGTTGCGAACCACCTGCTCGTCGGAAAACGGCTGGCGGCGGTCACCGATCACCTGCTCGGTTTCATGCCCCTTGCCGGCGACCAGGACAACATCATCCATGGCCGCAGCCTTGATCGCGCGCTCGATCGCCTGAGCCCGGTCGGGCACGACCTGGCAGCGGCCCGGCTGGCGCATTCCGGCCTGAATCTCACGAATGATGGACAGCGAGCTTTCGTGGCGCGGGTTATCGTCGGTCAGCACCACGCGATCGGCCAGTGATTCGGCGATGCGACCCATTTGCGGCCGCTTGGCCCGATCACGGTCGCCGCCGCAGCCAAACACGCACCAAAGTTCACCAGGGGTAAGCTCGCGCAGGCTGGTCAGGACACTTTGCAAGGCATCCGGGGTGTGGGCGTAGTCGATCACGACCCGGCCACCGGCCAGGGCCTGCATGCGCCCCGGCACCGGCAACAGAGCCTCGACCCGCCGCCTGATTTCCTGGTCGTCAAGGCCGCGTGCATCAAGCTCCGCGACCACAACCAGCAGGTTCATGAAATTGATTCGCCCAAGCAAGCCCGAACGGACCGATATCCTGCGCCCGGGCAGCT
>SLQY01000316.1 GCA_007131235.1 Wenzhouxiangella sp. | reverse complement strand
TCACGCTCAGGAACCTGACTCCGAACGTTGCCTACCAGAACAACCCGATCGTACGCATTGAGATTGATCCGGATCTGCGTGCCGACCCGGTGTTCGAGGACCGATTCGAAGAGCAGCCGTAAGTAAGGGGACCCGAACCTTTCCCGGGCTACCTGCGCCAGCTTCAGACGCTGTTTGGCGGCAGCCTGGGCTGGGTGATGTGGCTGGTAATGAGTTTCGCCCTGGCCGGTTTCATCGTGGCCATGTATGCGCTGTGGCAGGTGTTCAATACCGCCGACACCTTGCAGGCGGTACGCTGGGGCGTGGTCGCCGTGATTCTGATGCAGGTGACCACCTTCCTGGGCGGCTTTATGGGCAGCCACCTGCAGGCCAACCGCACGCTGCGCGAAATCAAGCGCCTGGAGCTGCGGATGGTTCAGTCCAAGGCCGGTGTTTGAGACCTAATTTACTAGCGAAACGTCGCAGACGCGGCAAAGCCGGAAACAAAAAAGGCGGGTCAAGCGGCCCGCCTTTTTTGTGATCGTTGGCGTCCAGGTCAGTACTTGACAGTGCACCCGTACGGACGAGTGACCGTCGGATCAACGTCCCGACCAGCGGCCAGGTTTTCCAGCGCGGCGACTACGAACTGGGTGGCACCGGGGATGTCGTCGGAGTTGCGGCTGGGGTTGGAGTCGATGCCGCCCATGTAGCGCAGGATGCCGTCTTCGTCGATGATGTACATGTGCGGGGTGACGCGGGCGTCATACGCGCGACCCATGTCGCCGGACTCGTCGAGTAGCACGGCGGTGGGATAGGCGTTGCGTGAGCGGGTCAGTTCGTCGGCCTGCTCCGGGGATACGTGGCCCTGGGAGCCGGGCTTGGATGAAATGACCGTCAGCCAGACGGCGTCGTGTTCGTTCCGGGCCATGCGTTGCTGGTCCTGCATGTTGCCCGGCTGGTAGTGTTTGACCACGAACGGGCAGTCATGGTTGGTCCATTCGAGGACGACTTTCTGGCCGGCGAAGTCGGACAACGAGTGTACGTCCCCGGCCGTGTCGACGACGCTGAAGTCCGGGGCCGGCTGGCCGATCTGGGGCGCGGCGGCCAGGCTGGTGGCGAAGGCAAGAACCGCGGCCGCGGCAAGAAGGCGGAATAAACGATGGTTCATGGTGTTTTGCTCCTGGGGTTAATGGGTCTGTGCAAGTGGTGGTTCATAGTTGTTCCAGCGCCAGTACGACCAGGCCTGGGGTAAGCACCTGGGGCAGCACCTTCGGTTCGTCGCCGTTGCGCGGGTAAAGCACGTACAGCGGCACGCCGTTGCGGCCAAACTCTGCCAGGTATTCGGTGATCGCCCGGTCGCGTCGGGTCCAGTCGCCCTTGATGTAGACCACGTCGTTGTCGGTCATGGCCTGGCGCACGGCATCGGAGTTGAGTGCGACACGCTCGTTGACCAGGCAGGTGACGCACCAGTCAGCAGTCATGTTGACCAGTACGGCCTGATCGGGATCGGCGCGCAGCTCGGCCAGGCGTTCGGGGGTGTAGTTTTCCCACCAGGCCGATGCCGGGGCCTCGCCCTGTTCGTGCTGGAAGCGGTTGGCCGTGCCCAGCGCGGCGATGGCCAGGACCAGGCTCAGACCCACCAGCACGTGGCGGGCAATGGACAGGGTCGGGCCCTGGTCGCGCTTGCCGCCCAGCCACAGGGCAAAGGCCAGCACGACCATGCCTGAAAGAATCGCGGCCAGGCCGTTGGCGTCGGTCTGGCGGGCCAGTACCCACAGCAGCCAGACCACGGCCAGGTACAGCGGGAAGGCCATGGCCTGCTTGAAGGTATCCATCCACGGACCCGGGCGCGGCATGCGCCTGGCCAGGGCCGGGCTGAAGCTCAGGGCCAGCATCGGCAGGGCCAGGCCGAAGCCCAGCGCCAGGAAGACAGCCATGGCCATGGGCCAGGGCATCAATACGGCCACGCCCAGGGCGGTGCCCATGAAAGGCGCGGTGCAGGGGCTGGCAACGACGCAGGCCAGCACGCCGGTAAAGAAGGAGCCGCTCATGCCCCCCTTGTCGGTCAGGCCCTGGCCCATGCCCATCAGGCGGGTGCCGAAGTCGAACAGGCCGGACAGCGACAGTCCCAGGGCAAACAGCACGTACACCAGGATGCCGACAAACCAGGGCGACTGTAGCTGGAAACCCCAGCCGATGGCCTCGCCGCCGGCGCGCAATCCCAGCAGCACACCGGCCAGCAGGGCAAAGCTGAGCAGGACGCCTGCCGTATAGGCCAGGCCGTGACGGCGCTGATCGTGGCCGGCGCCCGAGACCAGGCTCATGGCCTTGATCGACAGCACCGGGAAGACACATGGCATCAGGTTGAGCAGGACGCCGCCGGCCAGGGCCAGCACAATGGCGAGCAGCCAGCCGGTCTGGCTGGCAGGGGCAAGCAGGCTGCCATCGCTGACCAGGCTGCCGGGCTCGGCAGTGATCCGCCAGGCGCGTTCGCCGACCCGGTCGACCAGCACCATCGGCAACGACTCCGGAGTGCCGGTTCGGAATGGTGACAGGGGCTGGGCAATCAGGAGCTGACCGTTGCCGCCGGTGACACTGGCGAACTCGGCGTGTTCGACAAAATTCTCGACCGCCGCAAAGACTTCCAGGCGATCGACCGGCAGGCTTTGGTCCGGTTCGACCTGCACGCTGAGCTGGCTGCCTTCGGTGCTGAAGCGTGCCGGCCAGGAGACGTTTTGCGGGTGCTGTTGCCGGGCCTGCTCGAACAGGCTGACATGGACCGGGTCCGGGTTCGGACGATCGGCGCTGACCGGGACGACCAGCTCCAGCCGCGCATCACCGGGTATGCAGACTTCTTCGCAGACCAGCCACTCGGCGGCCAGGCGCAGGGTCAGCTCACTGCCCGGCTCCAGGTGGTCGGGGACCGACAGCGTGACCGGCAGCAGGTGTTCACCCTCGTAGCCGTAGTTGATCAAATGGCCCATGACCAGGGCTTCGGGATACGGCCAGGCGATATCGCTGACGCTGGCACCCTCGGGTAGGGTCCAGTTCAGCCGGGTCGGCAGGCCGGAATCACCGGGGTTTTTCCAGTAGGTATGCCAGTGCGGATCGGGCAGCAGGCGCAGACCCACCTCGACCGTGCCCCCAGGCTGCACCGACGTGCTGGCCGCCACCAGCTCGGCCTCGATATGGTCGCGCTGAACCGGGCCCTGTTCCCAGGCCAGGGCGGCGGCGGAGGACATCAGGCTCGCTATGGCCAGCCATATCAAGCTGAGGCTACGGTTCATGAAGTCGCAATTCGGCATCGTCGGGGCATCTTAAGACCCCGAAGGTCAACATCGGTTCGATGGGCGCAAATCCCTGGCGAGTCTTGCCACGAGCTAAAGCTCCGCCCACCGGCAGCGCGAAGCTTGCATCAACTTTCGATGTCTTCGGTGCTTTCGCTGGTTCCAGGTTTTCGTTTTCTGAATACTCACCGCTGGCAAGCCGGGCAGAAGAAAGTACTGCGCTGGCCGATGACCACCCGCTTCACCGTGCCGGCACAGTCGCCCGGACAATGCGCACCTTCACGCCCATAGACTTTCAGCGACTGGCCGAAATATCCGGGCGTCCCGTCGCCGACGGTGAAATCGCGCAGCGAGGTGCCGCCGACCTCGATGGCTTGGGACAGGATGCGGACAATGGCCTCGGCCAGGCGCTGGTAGCGGCCAAGGCTGATGCGGCCGGCTGGTCGCCGGGGGTGGATGCCGGCTTCGAACAAGGCTTCGCAGGCGTAGATGTTGCCGACGCCAACCACAATGTGGCCGTCCATGATGAAGGTCTTGACCGCCGATCGCCGGCCGCGACTCAAGCGATACAGGTAGCGGCCGTCAAAGGCCGGATCAAACGGTTCGGGTCCGAGGTTGGACAGGCGGGGGTGCAGGAGCGGGTCACCTGGACACCAGAACAGGGCACCGAAGCGGCGCGGGTCGGTATAGCGGATCAGGTGGCCGCCGGCGATCTGCACATCGACATGGTCATGCGGTCCGGGCGCCGGCGCCTGCTTCCAGCCGCGGAAGGAACCCGACATGCCCAGGTGCCAGAGCAGATGACCCTGCTCCAGCTGCCAGATCAGCCATTTCGCCCGTCGTTGCATGGCAACCACGCGCTGCCCTCGGGCCTGCTGAACGCCGCCGTCGATCGGCCAGCGCAGCAGCGGCTGGCGGATGGTGATGGCAGCGATGGTCCTGCCTTCAGCCAGCGGTGCCAGACCGCGACGGGTGGTTTCAACTTCCGGTAACTCGGGCATGGCCGCATTATGCCGGAGGTTGAGGGGTGTTCAGGTCGGTCTTTGCCTGCCACGCAAATGTTGACAGCCTCGATGTGCGCCGAAGACTTTGAGCGCGGAGGGGACCATCCATGGCGAACCACCAATCAATTGAAAACCAAAAACGTGCCGGCCGTTTCACTTAGCCAATACCCAAGCGGTGACGAAGGCTTCAACATGGACCCCGGCCACACGCGCTAAACGGTTTCCGGCCAAGCGCTTCTTGCCTACGGCAAACCGCACTTGCCCTCCAACCTGCACTGGACCGGGCTACGGGTTTGGTAATAGCTTGTAGCCCCCGGTATTGTCCAGCGGGGTGTAGGTGTCTAGGATGGCGCGCAGGTCGCTGTCGTCGTCGTTCAGAGCCCAGCGCAGGAGCGAGACCGGGATCATGCCGGCATCGTTCATGTCGTCGAAGAAGTCGCGCATGGTGAACGCCTCGCCGCGTAGTTCGGCGCGCTGGCGGATCAGGTCGTCGATGATGCGTGCGCCGGTGACATAGCTGGTGCCGTAGCCGGGCTGCTGCAGGTAGAGCTGCTGTTCGAAGCCGAGCAGGCTGTCGCGGCGCATCCAGCCGCGCGGCGTGTGGCGAACATGGAACTCGCTGGCCTCGGCCATGGTGAAGCGCTGGTCGTGAACCTTGAGCGAGGCCAGGCCGCGGGCGGCGCGGGTGGCCAGCATGATCCAGACGATCTCTTCCACCCGCGGGTTATCGGCATACAGGCCGGCATCCAGGCTCCACTCTTCCAGGCCGGTGGCGACGCCTTCGGCCCGGCTCATCCAGATGTTGAAGCGCAGCGCACCGCGCCGAATCGGACTGGCGTGAGGTGCTTCGACCATCTGTTCCAGGTCCCAGTAGTGGTAGAAGTGGGCCCAGAGGGGCTTGGGTGAGAGGTGATGGACGCGCAGAAAGAAGTTGCGATCCTCGGGTTCGACGTATTCAAATACCCGCTCGCGCAGGGCCCGGTCGTACCAGGCGCGGATCGTGACCACGCCGGCTGAGCCCAGGAAGTCGATGTAGGCGCCGATGCTGTCGGCCTGCAGCTTCGCAAACGTCTCGGGCGAGTCGGCCGCTTCCAGCTCGGGCAGATCGCGATGGCGCAGCTCGGCCAGGCGCAGCGCGCGATGAGCCCGGGCCAGTTCACGTTCGGAGATGCTGAATTCATCTTC
>SLQY01000162.1 GCA_007131235.1 Wenzhouxiangella sp. | reverse complement strand
TCAACCGATACCAAGCCGGCCAGCACGGAAAAACCCACCAGCACCAAGCCCACAGACAAGGCGGCTTGATTTCGGGGGCTGGCCTGCACGGCCGCCCCTTTCGCTTTTCTTCTTTTCTCTCACCAATTACATCTTCCAGACGTCATTCCATGCGAACACACCTCTGCGGCAATATCAACGAACGACTTGACGGCCAGACGGTCACCCTGTGTGGCTGGGTCGCCCGGGCCCGCGATCTCGGTGGCCTGATCTTTATCGGTTTGCGTGATCATGCCGGCGTGTTGCAAGTGGTGGTCGAGCCGGACAACAAGCCGACCTTTGCCATCGCCGAGAAATTGCGCAACGAGTTCTGCGTTCGGATCAGTGGCACGGTGCGGATGCGTCCGGAAAGCCAGTGGAACCCGGACATGGCCACCGGCAAGGTAGAGGTGGTGGCCAACGAGGTCGAGTTACTCAACGCCAGCGCGCCGCTGCCTTTGTTGATGACCGACGAGGATGGTGAGGAGGTCCGCCTGCGCTATCGCTACCTGGACCTGCGACGCGAACGCATGCAGCGAAACCTGCGCCTGCGCGCGCGCTTGAACGCTGCTATCCGCGGTTACCTGGAAGGGCACGATTTCGTCGATACCGAAACCCCGGTGTTGACCAAGGCCACCCCGGAGGGCGCGCGCGATTACCTGGTGCCCAGTCGGGTGCACCCGGGCAGCTTCTTCGCCTTGCCGCAGTCGCCGCAGATCTTCAAGCAGCTGTTGATGATGGCCGGGCTGGATCGTTACTACCAGATTGCCCGCTGTTTCCGCGACGAGGACTTGCGCGCCGATCGTCAGCCGGAGTTCACCCAGCTTGACCTGGAAATGTCGTTCGTCGAGGAGAGCGATGTGCAGGCCATTGCCGAGGGTATGGTTCGGCACGTGTTTCGCAAGGTGCTGAATGTCGAGCTGCCCGGTCCATTTCCGCGCATCAGCTACGCCGAGGCGATCAGCCGCTTTGGTTCCGACAAGCCCGATCTGCGCATTCCGCTGGAGCTGGTCACCATTTGCGATGCGGTGCGCCAGGTCGAGTTCAAGGTGTTCTCGGAGCCGGCCAACGATCCGGGCTGCCGGGTCGCCGCGCTGCGCGTACCCAAGGGTGCCGCGCTCAGCCGCAAGCAGATCGACGGCTACACCGAGCTGGTGGCCAAGTACGGGGCGCGCGGGCTGGCCTGGATGAAGGTCAACGACCGTGACGCCGGCGCCGACGGGGTGCAGTCGCCGATCGCGAAGTTTCTCGATGCGGCCAGCATTAAGGCCATTCTTGACGCCACCGCGGCTGAGACCGGCGACATCCTGTTCTTCGGGGCCGGGCCCAAGCCGACCGTGGCCGCCTTCCTGGGTGCCTTGCGCCTGGCCGTGGGGCGTGACTTCGACCTGGTCGGGTCGGGCTGGCGGCCATTATGGGTGGTTGATTTCCCGATGTTCGAGTACGATGCAGAAGACCAGCGCTACTACGCCCTGCATCATCCGTTCACCGCGCCGGCCGTGGCCGATGCCGAGGTGCTGCGCGCCGATCCGGTCAATGCCTTGTCGCGCGGTTACGACCTGGTGCTCAATGGCTCCGAGATTGGCGGCGGCTCCATTCGTATCCACGATCCAGCGCTGCAGCAGGCGGTGTTTGATCTGCTCGGCATCGATGAACAGGAAGCCCGGGCGCGTTTTGGATTCTTGCTCGAAGCGCTGCGCTACGGTTGCCCGCCGCATGGCGGCATTGCCTTCGGTATCGATCGAGTCGCCGCCTTGATGGCCGGCGAGGATTCCATTCGGGAAGTCATTGCCTTTCCCAAGACAACCACGGCTGCCTGTCCGTTGACCGGCGCGCCGGCCCAGGTAGACCAGGGCCAGCTCGATGAGCTTCGTTTGCGTCTCGGCAAGTCGGACTGAAGCAATTCCAATATCATGTCGCCATGACCAGTGACGGCAGAGACGATCGAGGTTGGCGATGAAGCGGCGGGTCGTGCTGGTCCACGGGCTCTGGTATGGCCCCGTCAGCATGGGCCTGATGGCGCTCAGGCTGGAGTCCATGGGTCTGGACTGCCACCGTTTTGGTTACCCGACCTTGAGCAAATCGGTTGCCAGCAATGCGCGCGCGTTGTTCAACTTTTCCCGTGAGCTCGATGTTGACCAGCTCGATTTCGTTGGTCACAGCCTGGGTGGCCTCGTCATCCTGCGGATGTTCGATGAGCTGACCGGGCTGCCGCCAGGTCGGAACGTGCTGTTGGGTTCACCGGTGCGCGGATCGGATGTGGCTAGCCGGCTGGTCGAGTTGAAAGTAGCCAGGCCCCTGATCGGCCAGGCCCGGACCGCCCTGGAGCGCGGCTTTTCCCATGCACCGAGCGGGCGCGATACGGGCGTCATCGCCGGCACTCGCGGCGTCGGCCTGGGCCGCGTACTGAGCAACCTGGATGGTCCCCATGATGGCACCATCCGGGTCGCCGAAACCCGCCTGGATGATGCCACCGACACGCTGCAGCTGCCGGTTTCCCACACCGGACTGGTGCTGTCACGCGAGGTCAGCGAAGCGGTTGCCCGTTTCCTCGAAACGGGACGTTTCCGCAGCGACCCCCCTCGTCCCTGATCGGTCCGGCCCGATACCAGCCAATCGGTAGCTGGCCCAACCCCTTTGGCTACGCTTCAGGCATTATCGTAGCGCCCGCCACGATCCTGCTTGGCCTGCCCATTGAGCACCGTTCGGGCCCGTCAGATCAGTCGACTTATAGCGGTCGGCAGCCGGCAGACGGATGCTCGAAGCGATCGCAGAACAGGGCGTCGGACACCCGGATCAGGTGCTCACCACAGCCGACCTGGTCGGCATTGTCCTGGCAACTGTCTAACTCGGGACCTGGACGAGTGGTATCGCCAATGGCAATGGTTGTCAGGGCCTCAAGATAGCCCGCCCACTCGAGATCGAAGACTAACGATGCCTGACCATTGGCCCCTACTGGAAATCCGGAGCCGCCCGTGCAAGTGACGGTCTGGCCGGTCTCGGCATCGCCGCTCGCGGTGCAGGAAAGCAAAGGATTGGTGTTCTGGCTACGGTTGAAACTCAAGCCTGGCGGCGCTGCGAACTCGAGGTTCAAGGGCCCCGCCGGCCCCTCACCGGTGTTGGTGTACTGAATATGAATCTGACCTTCGGCACCAGTCTGAAAGCGGTCCGGGGAGTGGTTCATGTCGACGATTTCAAGCTGAGCCTGGGGTGGAGCTTCGATCTGGATCAGGCTGTAAACGCTGCAGCCAACTGGCGGTTCGGGCATCAGACACTGTTCGAAGTCATGGCTCGGGGCCTGGTATTCATTGGAAACCAGCCCGATGATCGTGTGCGGCCCCGGTACCGGCACGTCGGGTGACAGGTCTATCCGCAGCCACAGACTTGAGTTCGAGGGGGTCATGTCATAGCCGAGTAGCCATTGACAGTGCACGACCTGGCCATTGGGCTCCGCAGCATCAGCCGTGCAGGCCCAGTTGGACTGCGGTCCTCCGCGGTTGAACTCGAAGCCCGGGGGCAGCAGAAAGCGGGCAAAGAGCGGTCCATGAAGGTTGGTAAATCCCTGGCTACGGAGAGCGACTGAAACCTGATTCTCCTCGGATCCGGCCAGCCAGACCTGCGGCGAGTGCGACCAGGTGTCCTCTTCGAAATACACCAGGGACTGGCGGTGGTCGACCGTTCTCTCGACACATCCAGTGTCGGATACCGCCCACCCGGAACTGAGGTTCGACTCGCAATCGTCAGGGTCAGGTGCTGGCAGGGTGGCATGATGGCGAAGTAGGCGTATGGTTGACGCTCCGGGTATCGCAATGTCGCCGGCTACATCAACCTGCACACGCACGTTCCACGCAGGTTGTGATGGCGTGAGCGCATGGGTGTAGGTACAGGTGACTTCCTGCCCTTCGGCTTCACAGTTCATGCGACTGTTCGATGAGTTGCCGATAAAGGTGATGCCTTCCGGAAGCGTCGTGGTCACGATGGTCGGTATCTGCGCCGTCACACCGTTCATCAAGCGGATGCCGAAACGCATGGCTCCTGCGTTGTTGGCGCCCAGGTTGTCGGTGTAGAAGTAAGCTGGTGTCTGCAACTCGACGCGAATGTCAGGTAGAGCACCCTGGGGGCGGATATTTTCGGCTTGTGTGCGACCGGTGTAAGAAAGGCTCGCCACGATAGCAAGCATGACGTAGCAAAAGCGTTGCATTAAACCGCCCCTTGATTCAAAAAAATCGAAACGTGATCCTAGTTCATGCTTGATCGAGGGACGACCCCCCGAACAGGGGGTTCTCGGACACTCGATAACCCGCCCGCCGTACGGCCCTGCATAACAGTAGTCGTAGCCCGGTCCAACGTGGCCGGAGTCCATGTTGAATCCATGGCCATCACGCTGCGGGGCCGAAGCCAGGTAAGCGGTGTTTGCGCCCGAGCAGTCTTGTCCCTGTGCTATCGTCCTGATCTGTTTCCTGTTACGCCACAGCATGAGCGCCAAATCTCCAGACCCTAGCGAGACTGAAAAAGCGCCCGTGGATGGTGACATCACCCGGCTGTTGACGCAGTGGCAGGAAGGGGACAAAGAGGCGGTTGAAACGCTATCGGAATTGATCTACAGCAACCTGCATCGCCTTGCCGCCAGCCACATGCGGCGTGAAAGCCGGCAGCTGACCTTGCAGCCGACCGCCCTGGTGCATGAAGTCATGGCGCAGCTGCTGCAAAAACCGCCCGAGGTGCTGGATCGCGGCCATCTCTATGCCCTGGCTGCGCGCATGATGCGGCATTTCCTGGTCAACCAGGCCGAGGCCAGGATGCGGCAGAAGCGCGGCGGCGCGGCGCTCCATGTTGAATTGAACGAAGAGCTGGTCGCGGCGCAGGGCGTGGATGTCGATCTGCTTGCGCTGAACCAGTCACTGGAGGCGCTGGGTGAACTCGACCCGCGCAAGCGCGACATCCTTGAGCACTTCTATTTCGGTGGCCTGACTTACCCGGAGATTGCACACGTCACCGGCCTGTCGCGCGCGACCGTCCATCGTGAGCTGCGCCTGGCGCGGGCCTGGGTCGGGGCCCGGCTCGCTACCGGCTCGGCCTGAGCCGATGGTCGACGCCGGTCGCTGGCAGCGCATTCAGACGCTTTTCGAGGCCGCCCTGGAGCAGCCCGAAGAAAAGCGCAAGGCCTGGCTGGCAAGCGCCTGTGCCGATGACCTCACGTTGCTTGCCGAGGTAGCGGCCATGCTTGCCGCCGACCAGGCTGACGACGAGCTTTCGACGCGCATTCATCGATCGGTTGAAACAGAGTTGCGGACCGGCCGTCTCGAGACCGGGCAGCAGGTGGGGGCGTGGACCATCGACAGCCTGCTGGCCACTGGCGGCATGGGCGCGGTCTACCTGGCCCGCCGCAGCGACAAGGTTTTCGAACAGTCGGTGGTGATCAAGGTCGTGGCGCTGCCGCTGAGCACTGATTTGCATACGCGTTTTCGGCGCGAGCGCCAGATGCTGGCTGATCTCAGTCATC
>SLQY01000237.1 GCA_007131235.1 Wenzhouxiangella sp. | reverse complement strand
GAATCGCATCGAGCTCGCCTGGTCAGAAAGGCCTCGGCGCTGGTCAAGGCGGCTTTCGAAGACTACAACGCCAGTTTCTCGGACATCACGCGGCGGGCTCGGCGCCGTTTCGAGCAGGGTGACCGAGGTGGCATGCAGCGCGACGTGATCGCGCGTCTTGAACTCTACGACCGCTCGGCTGACAGCACAATTGATCGTCTCGAGCAGCACCTCAGCGAGCGCCTGTTCTCCCGCACGCTGTGGCGAGATATTCGGCGCATTTACGGCGGACTGATCGCGGGCGAAATCGATGCCGAGTTGTACAAGACCTTTTTCAACACCGTCACTCGCCGGCTGTTCAAGACCCGGGGCGTCGATCCGGCCATCGAATTCATCGCCCTGGATATCGAGCCAACCGATCGCATTACTCACCCGGTCTCTCGGCATAGTTACTCGATCAGCGGCGATGTGTCGTGCGCCTTTGCCCAGATCCTGTCCGAGCAGCGTTTCAATCTGCCCTACAAGGATCTGGATGCCGATGCAACCGCACTGGCCGAACGTCTTGGCCAGGCCTTTGTCGAGCGGGGGGAAACGCAGGTGTTGGCAATTGAATTGCTTGATACCGTCTTTTACCGCGAGGGTCGGGCCTACCTGGTTGGTCGTGCCTTTGGCGCCGGCTCGTACCTGCCGTGTGTCATTGCCTTGCGCCGGCTGGACGATGGCATTTATTGCGAGGCCTTGCTGACTCGCCGCCAGCAGGTCAGCATTCTGTTCGGATATACGTTCAGCTACTTCCTGGTCGACCTGGACACGGTGGGCGATGCGGTGGTCTTTCTGCGCACATTGTTGCCTGACAAGCCGCTGGAAGAACTGTATACCGTGCTCGGTCGGGCCAAGCAAGGCAAGACCGAGCGTTACCGGGTCGTGTTCCGACAATTACAGGGACCGACTGATGACAAGCTGGTCGAGGCCGATGGTCAGCGCGGCCTGGTGATGCTGGTGTTTACCCTGCCTGGTGTGCCGGTGGTGTTCAAGCTGATCCGGGATCGCTTTGCACCGGTCAAGAAATTTGGACGGCGTCAGGTGTTGGACCGCTACCGCCTGGTGTTCCGGCACGATCGGGTGGGCCGCCTGATCGACGCCCAGGAGTTCCGCGACCTGCGTTTCCCGCTGGATCGCTTTGCGCCGGCCTTGCTCGAGGAACTGCAAGCCGAGTGCGCACGCATTATCCAGTTCGACGGTGAGTCGCTGGTCATCAGTCACTGCTACGTCGAGCGCCGACTGCGGCCGCTTGATCTCTACCTGGCCGAGGTCAAACCGGCACTGGCCCAGGCGGCCGTCGTCGATTACGGTCAGGCCCTGATCGACCTGGCCCGTTCGAATATATTTGCCGGGGATCTGTTGCTGAAGAACTTTGGGGTCACTCGCTCAGGCCGGGTCATCTTCTACGATTACGACGAACTGCGCCTGATGTCTGAATGCCGTTTTCGACGTCTGCCGCCAGCCCGTGACGACTTGCACGAGTTCAGCGACGAGCCCTGGTTTCACGTGGCTGACAACGATGTTTTCCCCGAACAGTTTCCGCGGTTCATGGGCTTGAGCGAAGCCCACCTGGCCCTGCTGGGCGAGCACCACGGACAGGTCTTCGATCCTGCCTGGTGGCAGGGTATCCAGGAGCAGTTGAAGGAAGGCGGCACGCTGGACGTGCCGCCTTTCGGCCCGGAGGCCTTGCTCGGAACCGGGGGTCAGACTGGCGGATGAGCCCCGGGAGGCGCACCGAAGCGGTTGTCGCCGTCGTTACCGGGCAGGGCCAGCAGCACGAGCAGAATGATGCCGCCCACGACTGGTATCAGGCCGATCAGAATGAACCAGCCCGACTTGTCGGTATCATGAAGACGTCGAATCACCACCGCGATATAGGGGATGATCGTGCCCAGCGCATAAATCAAGTACACGATGTTGAAAAAGCTCATGCGCGAGCTGAGCAAGATAAGAACGACGAGAATGATGAAGTGGAACAAGAAGAACATCCAGAATTCCGGCCTGCCGGCCCGGCCTGAAAATTCAGCGTACTGCTTGAGGACTGCGAGATACCAGTTCATTCCTTTTCTCCCTTGGAAGCTGTCTTCCGTATGGCATTGATTGACCCGCTGTAATCGTCGGGACCTCTGAACCCTGCAGACGTGATGGTACGCGCAATGTCACCTTGCAAGCAACGCCCTCAAGCACGGCTACAGGCTCCTAGGTCGAAGAAAAAGGTTGCCAGGGGCAATGCGAGTGCGCTGGCCAAGACCACCAGGCCCTGGCCCAGGCGCTTGCGCCGCTGCTTGATGCGACCAAGACTGCAAAGTGACTACTGCAGCGCCTGGCTGATACGAGTGACGGCTTCCTTCAGGGTTTCCAGGTCACAGGCAAACGATAGACGCAGGTGGCCAGGGCCGCCGAATGCCGTGCCCGGTACGGTGGCCACGCCGGCGCTTTCGAGCAGATGTTCGGCCAGGGCCAGATCGTCGGCCAGATTCAGGCGCTCGATGGCCGCGGAAAAATCGGCGAATACGTAAAAGGCGCCCTGGCCAGGCGCGCACGAAACGCCATCGATTTCGTTCAGTGCCGGCACCAGCCAGTCATGCCGTTCGCGGAAGGCGTGGCACATGTCAACCACACAGCCCTGGTCGCCGTTCAGGGCCGCTACGGCCGCTGCCTGGGCGATGGAGCAGGGGTTGGACGTGCTCTGGCCCTGGATCTTGCGCATTTCCTTGATCAACTCGACAGGGCCCGCGGCGTAGCCGATGCGCCAGCCGGTCATGGCGTAAGCCTTGGAAACGCCATTGACGACCACGCAGCGGTCCTTCAGGGCTGGGACGACCTGGGGCAGCGTATGGAATGGCTCATCTGCCCACCAGATGTGCTCGTAAATGTCGTCACTGCACACCAGGATGCGCGGATGCTCGAGCAGTACCTCGCCGATTTCGGCCAGCTGCCGGCGGCTGTAGGCCCGACCGGTGGGGTTGGATGGCGAATTGAAAATCAGCAGGCGGGTGTGCTCGGTGATGGAAGCGGCGAGCTGAGCCGGGGTGATCAGATAGCCAGTCTTGTCGGTGGTGTTCAGGATGACCGGGTCGGCATCGGCCAGGCGCACCATGTCGGGGTAAGAGACCCAGTACGGTGCCGGGATCAGCACTTCGTCGCCATCATTGAGCAGGGCCATGAGCAGGTTGAATATGGACTGCTTGGCTCCGCTGGAGACCAGGATCTGGTTGGGCTGGTATTCCAGGTCGTTGTCCCTGGCCAGCTTGGCAATGATGGCCTGCTTGAGCGCCGGCGTCCCATCGACGGCGGTGTAGCGGGTCTGACCGGCATTTATTGCCTCGACAGCAGCCTGGCAAATGTGTGCCGGGGTGTCAAAGTCCGGCTCGCCCATGCTCAGGGAAATGATGGACTTGCCTTCGGCCTTGAGCTCGGCCGCCTTCATGCTCATGGCAATGGTTGCCGAAGGCTTGACCTGCGCGACACGGCTTGACATACGGATATTCACACGGCTTCTCCCAACTGCTTGAATGATTGCCGCGGTCATCATGACGCGGCGGTGCGATAATTATACGATGACCAGACGATTCCGCATGGCATCCAGCTACGAGCCTGCTGGTGACCAGCCCGAGGCCATCAATGCCCTGGTCAACGGGCTTGATGCCGGTCATTCGCACATGACTCTGCTTGGGGTGACCGGTTCGGGCAAGACCTTCACCATGGCCAACGTGATCGAGCGAATCCAGCGTCCGGCCCTGGTCATGGCACCCAACAAGACCCTCGCGGCCCAGCTTTACGGCGAGTTCAAGGCTTTTTTCCCGGACAACGCGGTCGAGTACTTCGTCAGCTACTACGACTACTACCAGCCCGAAGCCTACGTGCCCTCGACTGATACCTTCATCGAGAAGGATGCCTCGATCAACGAGCACATCGAGCAGATGCGGCTATCGGCGACCAAGGCCTTGCTGCAGCGCCCGGACGCCCTGATCGTGGCCACTGTCTCGGCAATCTACGGTCTCGGTGATCCGAGCTCTTTTCTGAAAATGACCCTGCCGCTGCAGGTCGGGACGCGGTTGAGTCAGCGCGAGATGCTTCGCCGGCTGGCCGAGATGCAGTACTCACGCAACGATTTCGAGCTTCGACGCGGCACCTACCGGGTGCGCGGTGAAGTGATCGATCTGTTTCCCGGAGACTCGGAAATGGAAGCGGTTCGGGTAGAGCTGTTCGACGACGAGATCGAGCGAATCAGCCAGTTTGACCCGCTGACCGGCGAAATCCATCGCAAGCTCGACGAGCTGACGATCTTTCCCAAGACCCATTACGTGACACCCCGGCAGGTTGTTCTCGATGCGATCGATGCAATCAAGGCCGAACTCAAGGAGCGGCTGGTTCAGCTCGAGGGTGCCGGCAAGCTGCTGGAGGCCCAGCGGATCAAGCAGCGCACCCAGTTCGACATCGAAATGATGCTCGAGCTGGGCTATTGCCAGGGCATCGAGAACTACTCGCGTCACCTCACCGGTCGTCAGCCAGGCGAGCCGCCCCCGACCCTGTTTGACTATCTGCCGCACGATGCCATCCTGATTGCTGACGAATCGCATGTCACCATTCCGCAGATCGGGGGCATGTACCGTGGTGATCGGGCGCGCAAGGAAACCCTGGTCGAGTTCGGTTTTCGATTGCCCTCGGCGCTGGACAACCGACCATTGCGCTTCGAGGAATTTGAAGAGCGTGCGCCGCAGATGGTACTGGTGTCGGCCACGCCCAGGGTATGGGAGATGGAGCGCTCTGCCGTGGTGGCTGAGCAGGTTGTTCGTCCCACGGGTCTCGTCGACCCCGAGGTGGAAGTGCGGCCGGTGTCCACCCAGGTGGATGATTTGCTCTCGGAGATAGCCGACCGGGTGGGCCAGGGCGATCGTGTGCTGGTCACCACCTTGACCAAGCGCATGGCAGAGAATCTGACCGAGTACCTGAGCGAGCACGATGTTCGGGTTCGCTACCTGCATTCCGACATCGATACCGTGGAACGGGTCGAAATCATTCGTGACCTGAGACTGGGTGCTTTTGATGTGCTCGTTGGCATCAATCTCCTGCGCGAGGGTCTGGATATGCCGGAAGTATCGCTGGTGGCGATTCTGGATGCCGACAAGGAGGGCTTTTTGCGCTCGGAGGGTTCGCTGATCCAGACCATCGGGCGGGCGGCGCGCAACGTGCGTGGCAAGGCCATTCTGTACGCCGACAAGGTGACCAATTCCATGCGTCGGGCGATTGACGAAACCGAGCGCCGTCGGGCCAAGCAGGTCACGCACAACCAGACCCACGGCATTACGCCGCAGACCATCGTCAAGAATATTGCCGATATCATGGCCGACGCCCACCAGGTGCCCGGCAAGAAGAAGAGCCGCAAGGCGGCTGAGTCCAGGGGCGAATACGGGCCCGATCCGGTATCACCCGAGCAGGCGGCTCGCGATATTGCCAGGCTGGAAAAGGAGATGTTCAAGGCGGCCGAAAACCTGGAGTTCGAGGCGGCGGCGAAGCTTCGTGATCG
>SLQY01000021.1 GCA_007131235.1 Wenzhouxiangella sp. | reverse complement strand
TGCTGGTTGGAACGCTGTTTTTCGCGACCTCGCTGTCACCCAGCCTGGTGCCGCGCCCGTTTCTCATGCAGGCGCTACTATCCGGCGTGGCCCTGGCTGCCGGCTACGCGGTGGGCGTATTCCTGCACTGGTTGTGGCACTTCATGCAGCTGCCGGAGCTACGTGACCGGGTTTTGCTGGCGTCCAAGATCATCGCCTGGCTGCTATGCGCTGCAACGGCGATTGCCTTCCTGGTTCGCGCGTCGGCCTGGCAGAACAGCGTCCGCGAGCTGATGATGATGCCACCGGTCGAAACTGCCCGACCGCTTTCAGTCGGCCTGGTTGCCGGGCTGGTCTTTGTTTGCTTGCTGGCGCTGGCACGGCTCTTTCTGTTCGTGAAGCGCAGCGTAGCCAGGCACGTTGACCGGGTAGTGCCGACCCGGATATCGCTGGTGATCGGTGCCCTGGTCGCACTGGCCCTGTTCTGGGGTGTGATTTCCGGCGTGCTGGCCCGCTTTGCCTTGAACAGCTTCGATGCCTCGTTTCAGCAGCTTGACCTGTTGATCGAGGACGAGCTGGATCCACCCCGCGACTCCCGCCATACGGGCTCGGATGCGTCACTGCTGGCCTGGGACGATCTCGGCCGCCAGGGCCGACGCTTCGTAGCCAGGCTGCCAAGCCAGGCGGATCTGGCCATGATCAGTCCCGGACCAGTGACCGAGCCGATCCGGATCTATGCCGGCCTGAATTCCGGCGAGACCATCGAACAGCGGGCAAGCCTGGCACTGGCAGAAATGGAGCGTGTGGGTGCGTTCGATCGTGACTACCTGGTTGTGATCACGCCCACCGGCACCGGCTGGGTCGATCCGGGCGGGATTCGCAGTCTCGAGTACCTGGTCGGCGGCAACGTGGCCAGCGTCGCCGTGCAGTATTCCTACCTGCCCAGCTGGCTGTCGCTGCTGGCCCAGGCCGAGTATGGACAGGAAACGGCCAGAGTCCTGTTCGACCTGATCTATCGCGCCTGGCGCGAGCTGCCAGCCGAGCGTCGGCCCCGCCTCTACCTGCACGGCCTGAGCCTGGGTGCGCTCAACTCGGAGCGCTCGGCCGACATCTGGGACCTGGTGGGGGATCCCATCGACGGTGCCTTGTGGAGCGGGCCGCCGTTTCGCAGTCGTACCTGGCAGTGGGCCACCGCGCAGCGCAACCTCGGCTCACCGGCCTGGTTGCCGCGCTTTCGTGATGGATCGGTGATCCGCTTTGCCAATCAGCATGGCGGACTGGACGATTTCGCCGCGCCATGGGGACCGTTTCGGGTGGTCTACCTGCAATATGCCAGCGATCCGATCAGTTTCTTTTCACCCAGCGCCTTGTACCGCGAACCGGCCTGGCTCAAGGGCGAACGTGGGCCCGATGTTTCACCCAAGCTGCGCTGGTATCCCATCGTCACTTTTCTGCAGCTGGCCGCTGACATCGGAGCCGCCGAAGTGGCTCCAATCGGCTATGGCCACGCCTACGCCACCGAGCACTACATCGATGCCTGGCAGGCCATGATCGAGGCACCCGGCTGGGACGAAGATCGGCTGGCAAGGCTGAAGGAAATGATCGGGGATTTGTGAAACGATTGATCTCAGGCCAGCAGCTCGAGCATGGCGTAGCGGTCGTGTGTCATCACGACTCTGCCTGACCGGATCTTGAGCGGGTGGCGAAAAATCGGACCGTCATGAACAAAGCTGTGAAACTCACCGTTTTCGCCGCACGGGTCTACCGATCCGGGTAAGTCTGCCAGCAGCTCGGTATCCAGATCGCGGCCCAGAAAATGCTGGTCGAGCTGATGGGTGTCAACGCAACTCAGGCGGGCCCGAAAACCTCTTGCAACAAGATCGCGGGCCATGAGCTCGGTCGGCTCCTGCCATAGCGGGAATACCGGTTGGAATCCAAGCCGATCGAACAGCGCCTCGCGCCAGGCGCGAATGTCGGCCAGGAAAAGATCGCCACAGGCGACATGCTCGACACCTTGCTCGCGCCACGGCGCCAGCGCCGCGGCCAGGCGCTGCTCGTAGGTGGCGTTGTCACAGGTCTCCGGTAAAGGTACCAGGGATAACGGCAGGCCGATCGCGTCGGCCTGGGTGGTAATCAGTTCGCGTGAAGTACCGTGCATGGCGACCCGGCCATTACGCTCATTGATCGTAGTCACCAGGCTAGCGATTCGCCAGGCCGGATCGCTGAGCAAGCGATCGACCATGTACAGACTGTCCTTGCCGCCCGAAGACAGGACCAGGACGGGAACCGGATCAGCGCTCAAACTGGCCTCCACCTTGTCTGAAACGATGGGGCCCGCACTCGGCGGGCCCCGTTGGAAGTTGGTCAGGGCACCGTCTCAAACCGACTTGGCCGGATCCTTCCAGGACAACAGGATTCGGGCCAGGGCCGGCAACAGCAGCATGGCACCAATCATGTTGAAGATGAACATGAAGGCCAGCAGCACGCCCATGTCGGCCTGGAACTGCAGGGCCGAGAACAACCAGGTACCCACGCCCACGGCCAGGGTGATGGCGGTGAAGAACACAGCCTTGCCGGTCAGACGCAGGGTACGCAGGTAGGCCTCGTCCAGGCTGTAGCCTTCCTGCATGAAACTTCGCATTCGGCTGAAGATATAGATGCCGTAGTCGACACCGATCCCTACCCCAAGCGCAACGACTGGCAGCGTATTGACCTTGAGGCCGATGCCCATGTAGGCCATGAGTGCATAGGCGAGGTAGCTGACCAGAACCAGCGGCAACACGATACACAGGGTTCCGAGAACCGTCCTGAAGGTAATCAGGCACAGGATGATGATGGCCGAGTAGACATAAATCAGCATCGGCGTTTGCGCCGCCTCGACGACTTCGTTGGTAGCCGCCATGACGCCAACATTGCCGGTGGCCAGGCGGAATCGCAGACACTCATCGCACGGTTCGCCTTCCTGGGTCAGCAACTCATCCATCAGTTCACCCGGCGCAGCAAAATCCAGGCCTTCGACAAAAATTTCGCCGCGCAGCTCGCGAACGCGGCGCACCACACGAATGATGGTTTCAGCCTTGTGGTCCTCGGTAAAGACCATGATTGGCATGGCACTGCAATCTTCGTTGAGCAGCCCGGTGCCGGTTTCAATGTCCTGCAGATTCTGGCGCATGATGAAAGGGTTGCGCGGCAGCACTTTCCAGCGCAGGTAGCCCTCGTTCCAGCCGGCATTGACCACCTTGGCAATCTGCGGCAGCGAAACCACCTGCTGCACGCCCTCGACGTTGGCCATCTGCCAGGCAAAGCGATCAATCGCTTCCATCACCACGTAGGACTCGGTGCAGGCCTCGGGAACGGTTTCTGCAATGATCGAAATCAGGTCCGTGCCCAGTGAGAACCGGTTCGCGATCAAGCGGGCATCCTGGTTGTAACGGGCATCCGGCCGCAGCTCGGGAACGCCCGGTTGCGAATCACCGATCTGCATGTCCTGCGATTTGATGAAGGCAAAGGCGAACAAGCCGATACCAGCGACCACGGCAACCAGGGCCACGCGCGGCCGCGTGAACGAGGCAATCAGAGACCAGATCACGCTGGGCCGGGTGCCGCGATCGTACTGGCGCTGGCGGAACTTCTCGGGGTTACGTAGGCGCACGTAGGACAGCAGGATGGGCAGCAGCACCAGGTTGGTGAATATGATCACCGCCACACCAATGCTGGCAGTAATGGCCAGCTCCTGGATGATGCGGATATTGATCAGCAGGATGGTCAAGAACCCGATGGTGTCGGACAACAGGGCAATCGAACCTGGTGCCAGCAGCCTGGCAAAAGTCGCTTTGGAAGCGTCAAGGCTGGAGACAATCGGCACGCCATCCAGTCCCCGGCCGTCGGCGGCCAGTCCTAGCGGTGAATGGCCACCGAACAACTTTTCCGCATTCCAGCCGCTGATCATCTGGACGCCGTGACTGACGCCGATGGCAAACACAAGGAATGGGGTGAGAATGTTCATCGGATCGATGCCGAAACCGAGCAGGCTGAGCAATCCAAGCTGCCAGATCACCGCGGTTACGGAGCAGACCAGTGGCAGCACGGTCAGCCAGACCGAACCGGAATACATGAACAACAGCAGGGCCGTGATCAGAAAGGCCACCCCGAAATAGGCAACCACGCCACGGGCCCCGTCGGCGATATCGCCCACGATCTTGGCAAAGCCGATGATGTGGACAGTTTGTCCGTCTTGCTCGAACTCGGCTCGGATTGCCTCCAACCGATTGGCGACATCCTGGTAATTCAGCGTCTCACCGGTCGATGGATCACGCTCCAGCAGGTTGGCCGAGATCAGCGCGCCGGAGAAATCCTCGGCAACCAGTCGCCCCACTTCACCGGAGGCAACGATATTCGAGCGCACCCGCTCAAACGCCTCCGGCGACGGAGAGAAGTCCGCTGGTATCACGTTGCCGCCTGCAAAACCGTCCTCGACAATTTCGACAAATCGCACGTTTGGCGTGAAAATAGACCGCACGCTGGCCCGATCAACGCCAGGAATGAAAAAGACCTGGTTGGTCATGCGCTCGAGCTTGTTGAAAAACTCCGGCGTGAACATGTCCCCGTCATCAGCCATCAGGGCAACCATGACCCGATTGGCACCGCCAAATTCACGTTCGTATTGCATGAAAGTCTGCATGTACTCGTGATCAAGCGGCAGCTGCTTGAGGAACCCGGAATCGACGCGTAGCTGGGCCATGAAAAACAACATCGCCAGCGTGCCGACCAGAAAGACCAGTAGCACGAGCGGCCGAATGCCGAACACCATGTTGGCAATGCGGGCTGTCAGGGTGGTGGCTTCACTCATGGCTAAGACCCTCCTGTCCGGCCAGAATCTTGCGCCCTGCGTCATCAAACAGAATGCTGACGAAAGCGCCTCCCAAACGATCCTCCTCAAGATCGAAACTACCATCCTCGGGATTGAAGCGCAGCCGTGCCGCGCCGGCACCCACCATGAACGGCCGGCCCTGCGGATCCAGTGTTCCACCCTTCAGGGTAGACGACAAACCGCTGTCCAGTATCTCCCAGCTGTCACCAAAATCACGGGAATACTGAACATGGCCGCGCAGGCCGAAGGCCAGAATGGAACCATCGCCAATACTCAACAGGCCGAACATCGAGCCACCATAGGGGAACCGGAAGCTTTCCCAGGTTTCACCGCTATCGGTGCTGCGAAATCCATAGCCGCGTTCCGCGGCGATCATCTGGCGGCCGTTGCCCAGATCGAGAAACGCATTGAGATGACACTCCATGAACTCATAGCAACCGCGATCGAAGTCCGTGGCCGCGTCATAAAACTCGTCGTCTTCATCGACGAAACCAAAATCGTCGAACTCGTCACCGAATTCATCGAAATCCTCGTCGCCAACGGCGGCCTCTTCCCAGTCGATTGCCTCGGAGGTTACCAGGTCGGCCATATCCAGCACTTCCCAGCTACGCCCGGCATCCTCGGTACGCATCAGCAAGCCATAGGCACCAATGGCAAGCCCCTCATTGGCGTTGAAGAAATGGACATCGAGCAGCGGCTTTTCCCACTCGG
>SLQY01000167.1 GCA_007131235.1 Wenzhouxiangella sp. | reverse complement strand
CGGGCCATGTCGCGCAAGACCAGTTACGGCCAGAAGGAGCAGGAAAAAACCTGGGTCAGCGCTGAAGTCGATGCGCTCTATGCGCTTTCGGCCGTCGGGGTGCGCGTTCCACGTCCCATTGCTTTCGTCGATGGGGTGCTGTTGATGGAGCTGATCACCGATCACGAAGGGCGGGTCGCGCCGCGTCTGGATGCGGTGGAGCTGGATGCAGATACCGCACGCGACTATCACGGTCGCCTGGTGGCCGAGGTCGTTCGCATGCTGGCGGCGGGGCTGATTCATGGCGACCTGTCTGAGTTCAATATCCTGATCGACGCAAAGGGGCCGGTCATCATCGATCTGCCCCAGGCGGTAAACGCGGCGGCCAATAATTCGGCCGCGATGTTACTGGTGCGCGACGTCGACCGGCTGCGCCGTTGCTTCGGGCGTTTCGCCCCGGACCTGCTGGACACCGACTATGGCAAGGAGCTGTGGGCGCTGTACGCTGCCGGTCGCCTGCTGCCGGACACGCGCCTGACTGGCCGGTATGAACCGGATCGGGCCGATGTCAACCTGTCCGAGCTGATGGGGATCATCGACGCGGCCCGGGCCGAAGAAATGGAGCGCCGCGAACGTCAGCTGGCCGACGACGCAGACTCGAGCTGACCCGCCGCAGTCGTCTCCGGATTCAAGGCCCCACGCCGTGTCCCAACAAAAACGAGGACCCTTCAACTTTGCCGAAAGGGGACCTTGCTGCTTTGGACTCACAATAGGGCTGTCGGGCTTGTCACCGCCTGGAAAAACCAGTTACAATTGCACGCTTAATTAACCGGCGACTGGGGCTTTTGCACAAAGCCCGGCTTGTCACCTGGCGCGGTCATGAGGCTGTGCCCTGGTGTATTTCAAGGGGGTTTTCTGAAAAAGCCCGGTCGCCCAACCGATTGATTGGAGTTGGAAAGAACATGTCTTTGACGGCAGAACAGAAGCAGCAGGTTGTTCAGGACCACCAGTTGGCCGAGGGTGATACGGGCTCTCCGGAAGTGCAGGTTGCCTTGCTGACCGCACGTATTCAGCACTTGCAGACGCACTTCGCGGAGCACAAGAAGGATCATCACTCCCGCAGAGGCCTGCTCAAGCTGGTCAATCAGCGCCGCTCGCTGCTGGATTACGTCAAGAAAAAAGACGTCCAGCGCTATCGCGATCTGATCGAGCGCCTGGGCCTGCGTCGTTAAGACCAGGCTCGCAACAGGTTTAGAAATTGAAGCACCCCGGCGGCCTCGCGCTGTTCCGGGGTGTTTTGTATTGGAAGCGGAAAACGCAAGTAGTCAAAGTGGAGTGATATAGCGTGAACAAGTTCAGCAAGACATTCAAATTCGGCGAGCATGACGTCACCCTGGAAACCGGGCATGTCGCGCGCCAGGCCGATGGAGCCGTCCTCGTGACCATGGCTGACACCGTGGTGCTGGTCACCGCCGTGGCCCGCAAGGAAGCCAAGCCAGGCCAGAATTTCTTCCCCCTGACGGTCAATTACCAGGAAAAATTCTATTCCGCCGGCAAGATTCCAGGCGGATTCTTCAAGCGTGAAGGGCGTCCGACCGAGAAGGAAACCCTGACTTCGCGGCTGATTGATCGCCCGATTCGCCCGCTGTTTCCGAACGGATTTCTCAACGAGATCCAGGTAATCGCGACGGTGATGTCATCCAATCCGGAAGTGGATGGCGACATTCCGGCCATGATTGGAGCTTCCGCTTCGCTGATGCTGGCCGGTGTGCCTTTCCAGGGGCCGATCGGCGGCGCCCGGGTTGGTTTCGTCGATGGCAACTACGTGCTCAATCCGACCCAGTCACAGCTGGAAAGCTCGCGCCTGGACCTGGTTGTCGCGGGTACCTCGAAGGCCGTGTTGATGGTCGAGTCCGAAGCCGATCTGCTCAGCGAAGATGAGATGCTGGGGGCGGTGAGTTTCGGCCACGAGCAGATGCAGGTGGCGATCCAGGCCATCGAGGAACTGGTTGCCGAAGCCGGCAAGCCGAAGTGGGAATGGCAGGCGCCGGCCAAGCCGGAAGGCCTGGCCGACAAGGTGGCCGAACTGGCCAAGGCCGGTCTGATCGAGGCTTACGGTCACACCGAGAAAGCGATGCGCCGCGAGGCCATCGGCAAGGTGCGTGACCAGCTGCTGGAGCAGCTCTGTCCGGAAGGCGATGAGTCTGCGCCGGCCAGTGATGATGTCAAGGAAGCCTTTGGCAAGCTTGAAAAGGACCTGGTCCGCGATCGTATCCTTTCGGGCCAGGCCCGGATCGATGGACGCGATCTGACCACGGTGCGGCCGTTGGACATGGAGGTTGGTGTTTTCCCACGTACCCATGGCTCGGCCATCTTTACCCGGGGTGAAACCCAGGCCATGGTCGTGACCACGCTGGGAACCGGTCGTGACGCCCAGATCATCGATGCCATCGAAGGCGAGTACAAGGAGCAGTTCATGCTCCACTACAACTTCCCACCGTTCTGCGTCGGTGAAACCAGCTTCATGCTGGGGCCGAAGCGGCGCGAAATCGGACATGGCCGCCTGGCCAAGCGTGCCCTGATGGCGGTCATCCCCAAAAACGAGGATTTCCCGTACGTGCTGCGCCTGGTCTCGGAAATTACCGAGTCGAACGGCTCCAGTTCCATGGCCTCGGTGTGTGGTGGCTCCCTGGCGCTGATGGATGCCGGTGTGCCGATCAAGGCGCCGGTGGCCGGCATCGCCATGGGTCTGATCAAGGACGGCGACCGTTTCGCCGTACTGACCGATATCCTGGGTGACGAGGATCACCTCGGCGACATGGACTTCAAGGTGGCGGGTACCGAAACTGGCGTGACCGCGCTGCAGATGGATATCAAGATCGATGGCATCACCGCCGAGATCATGCGTGTTGCCTTGAAGCAGGCGACCGATGCGCGTATCCATATCCTCAAGCAGATGAACGAAGTGATCAATACCCCGCGCGAGGAAATGAGCCAGTACGCGCCGCGCCTGTTCACGATGAAGGTGCACCCGGACAAGATCCGCGATGTGATCGGCAAGGGCGGTTCTACCATCCGTGCCATCACCGAGGAAACCGGCACCACCATCGATATCCAGGATGACGGTACGGTCACCATTGCCTCGGTTAACCAGGCTGCGGCCGACGCTGCGCGCAAGCGTATCGAGCAGATCACTGCCGATGTCGAAGTGGGTACGGTTTACGAGGGTACGGTCACCAAGATCATGAACTTTGGTGCCTTCGTTACCATCCTGCCGGGCAAGGACGGTCTGGTCCATATCTCCCAGATCTCTGACAAGCGCGTCGAGAACGTGACCGATGAATTGGCCGAAGGTGACAAGGTCAAGGTCAAGGTCCTGGAGGTCGACAAGCAGGGCCGTATCCGTTTGAGCATGAAGGCGCTCAACGAAAACAACGACTGACAACCGTCCCGGTTCGTCAGGGTCGGCTGGGCCGAGCTATCGGTTCAGCCGACCCGTTTGTCAAGGCAAGACCGTCCAGCCCTACAGACGCCATGGAACTTTCTATTCCCGTTTCTCCGGGCGAGTTGCTCGACAAGCTGACCATCCTCGAGATCAAGGCCGAGCGCATTCGCGAAGCTGACAAGCTGGCCAATGTTCGGCGGGAGCTGGCGCTGCTTGATGCTGTCTGGCGCGATGCTGCGCTGGAAACCGAGCCCGTGGGCCGACTGCGCGCCGAACTTAAACAGGTCAACGAGGCGCTCTGGCAGATCGAGGATGACATTCGCGAACAAGAACGCTCGGGTCGCTTTGGCGAGCGCTTCATCGCGTTGGCCCGTTCAGTCTACGTGACCAACGACCGTCGTGCTGCCATCAAGAAAGCAATCAACGTCGAACTGGGATCGGCCATCGTCGAGGAAAAGTCCTACCGCGATTACCGGCCGAGTTGATATTGTCAGTCCGATGTGGTGTCGAGGATACCGGCCAATCTTGCGATGACCCTATCGGGTGTGACCAGGTCCATTACCCCGGGCCGTTCCAGCCGCCGTCCCCATCGAACCTGCTCGGGTGGCTTGCCGAGGAATTGCTGCGCTGCTGCCCCAAAACAGTCCACGCAATGATCAAGGCTGCCCAGTGGACCGGACCGACGCGACCATGTGGCCGCATACAGGCCGACAACCGGGCGCTGCAGGGCGGCAGCGAAATGGGCCGGCCCGGCATCTGGCGTAACCACGCAGGCGCAGCGCTCAAGCATGGCCAGGGCCTGTTTCAAGGTGTCCTTGCCGATCAGGTTGGTCACCGGCTGGCTCATGCGCGCAGAGATGTCCTCGCCGAGTCTCTTTTCCTCCTCTGACGGGCCGCCAATCAGGATGACCGGTCGCCGGGCTTGACCGACGATCCAGTCGGCCACGGCGGCGTAACCGGCGGCGTGCCAGTTGCGCTGCGGATGACTGGATGCCGGGCTGATCAGGACGGCGTGATGTGCCCTGGGTTGATGGCTGAGGGCGAAGCGGCGGGCCGGCTCCGGGATGGGCAAAGCGCGATCTGCGACGCTGACGCTGGCTCCGAGTATCTCGGCAAAGCTGTGCAATGCCAGGGCCTGGTGCTGGCCAGCCTCGGCCGGGATGCGCTCGTTGACAAACAGCGAATGCCCTTCGCGGGAACGGACCCGATCGAAGCCGATTCGACGCCGGGCGCGCACCAGCAAGGACAGCAGGTTGGCGCGCAGTGCAACCTGGGCCAGCAACAGTACATCGAAGCGGCGCCCTGCCAGGCTGGCCCGTACACTGGCCAGGCTGGCGCGCGTGTTTTTCTTGTCGAATACAATGAACTCTACGTCGGGCAGGTCGTCGACCAGCGCGTGTTCAGTCGAGCCGATGATCCAGGTCAGGCGACTGGCCGGCCAGCGCCGCTGAAGGGCCCGAACGGCGGCAACGCAGTTGCAAACATCACCGAGCGCGGATAAGCGCAGCAGGCAAATGGACCCTGGTGGTGACTGATGCATTGTCATGGATATTGCAGTGAAATCGGGAGACGCCTGATGGCAGCAGAATTTCGGGCAGGTTCGGTGCGCATTCTATATGATGCGCAGCGCCTGACGACGGTAAGCCTTGAGTGGTTGCAGCCGGAGTTCTGGCGCTTGCGCGGGGCGGTCCTGGCCGAACTCGGCGGGCGGGGACAGGCCCTGGCTGTGGATACCGATGCAGGTCAGGCCGTGCTCAGGCCTTACCTGCGCGGTGGCTGGATGGCCCGGGTCAGTCGCGATCGTTACCTGTTTGCCGGCTATCAACGCAGCCGTCCTTTTCGCGAGTGGCAGGTCCTGGCCCGTCTGCACGCCGCCGGCCTGCCCGTGCCGCGGCCGCTGCTGGCGGGCTGCGAGCGCATCGGTCTGACCTGTCGCGGCGCGCTGCTGACCAGCCGAATAGTCAATGCCTTGCCGTTGGGTCAGCTGCTGGCGGTGATGACCGACGCGGACTGGCAGGAGCTGGCGGTGACGCTGAAGCGATTTTTCGGTGCCGGCCTGGTCCACCCGGATCTCAATCCGGGCAATGTGCTCAGGGACAAGGACGGAAACTGGTACCTGATTGACTTTGACCGGGCCCGGGTGCGCGCCGGCCCGGTTCGACCGGACCGGATG
>SLQY01000148.1 GCA_007131235.1 Wenzhouxiangella sp. | reverse complement strand
GGCTCCAGGGGCTTAAGCGCGAGCAGCGATTCCGGCATGAAGGCCCCAACCCACAGCTTGACCAGCGGCGGATGCTCCGGGTTCAGCCGCCAGTCGCCGGTGCGCAGGTAGCTGGCGCCGGCCACGATATGCCAGGGTTCGTCGATCGTGAAGCTGTCGAGCTTCGTGCCCATGTGCGAGCGCAGCACGGCCAGCAGCACCAGGGTGAAGAGCAGCAGGATTAAAGATGACCTCGGATGCAATCTCAGTATTGCAGGCAGCTGCCATCGGGATCGACCACGCTGGCCAATGCCGGATTGTTTCAGGGCTGGTTCGGACATCGCTGGATCCCTTGGTCGTTGCGCATACCTTTCGATAACGCGCTTGCGACACGGCAGGGGTCAGCGATGTTGTCGGTCAAGTCGGCGCGCAGGCGACACTGGGCGATCAGTCGGCGGGCTGGAAGGCGAAGGCTTCGGCGGGTGCGAACAGCACCGAGACCTCGCCGGAGAGCACCCGCTCCATGTCCAGGCCCAGATCGAGCTTGCGAACACCGGCTTCATGGTCGAAATCGACCTGTTCAAGATCCACCCAGAACACGCTGGGCGAAATCACGGACTCGGCGTAATAGCGCCGCGCTTTGTGGTCGGCCACGACACGCCAGCGTGTGGTCGACAGGTTGGGTGCGTCGGCCACGCTGATACCCCAGGGCACGGACGTCTGTCGGATCACGCTGAACACCGACGCTGCGGCAATGCGCGGGTCCTCACTCTGGACCACTGCGTTGATGTAGAAGTGGGCGCGCACGAAACGATCCGAGGCGCGCACCGTACCCGGCAGAAACTCGCGCGGGTTGACGTTCTGCCAATACTCGAGCACGGCAAGCTGGCGCTCGTAAGTCGGCTCATTGGTCATCACCTGGTACTCGCGGCTGTGATGAATGACCATCTCACCGCCGACAAATTCGATGATCGCGCTATCGCCGCTGGCATCGGACATTGAAACATGCACGGTGGCCGCCCGCCCTGGCGGGCCGACCGGTACTTCGCCGCCGGCCACCAGCACCGGGTTGGACGCCAGGTCGTCAACCGCCTCAGCCACGCTGGCAAAGCGATCGAGCAGGTACTGCGGGAACACCGACAGCGAGATGCGCGGGGTTACGCCATCGTCTTCGGGATAGCTGGCTTCGACCTCCCAGAGCAGGTTGACTACCAGGCCGGCCTCGTTCATGCCATCGGCAGTGGCGATGTCATATCCGGTCAGTACCAGGCTGCCGTACTCGGCCGTCCAGTTGGCCGAGCGTGAACCGGCCGCGCCATCCCGGACCATGCCCCGAGGCATCAACCACATATTACTGACCATGGGCAGCTTCCAGTCCATGCTGCGCCCGGTAAGAATGCGCTCCTCCGGCCCCAGGTAGACCACCCGCGTACAGCCTTCGGCCACGCCGGCAGCAAGAACACCCAGCGCCATGACGGACGCGCTTAGCAAGCATTGAAACCTGACTGACAACATCGCAAACCTCGACCGGACGATTACTAGCCTTTATGCAGGTGTTAGTAACTACTGACAACTAAGTTTCAGTATAGCCCTATTGAGTTTAGCGGGCCATCGGGCCCTCAACGTGAAACCGGCCTACAAGGTGAAGCCGGATCACAAGGCGAGATCGGGTCTCAGGCTCGCACTCGGGCGTTAATGGCAGCCCGACTCGAAGTACTGTCTCCGGCTGAAAATGAAGTAGTGTCCGACTCCTGACTTTTCTGCTGGTCTGATTTGCCGACCCGAATCTAGACGCGGGCTTGATTTACTCAGTGCATTGAGTAAATTTATTCATTATGGTGAGTGCATCGGATAAATCGTTTCAGCGGTCGCAAACAACAGAGCTTGCGAAACGTCTGGGAGAGCCGCGGCGATGGATTCAGATCGTCACTGGCGCACGTCAGGTGGGCAAGACCATGCTGGTCCAGCAGGTGATGGAGGGCATGGATTTGCCCGTTCGATTTGCCAGTGCCGACGAGCCTACGCTGAGAGACCGCGATTGGCTAGTGTCCCAGTAGGAGGCCGCGCGGTTTGAGTTGGCTGTGACTGGGGGGCTCGTCATCGACGAGATCCAGAAGGTTGCGCAGTGGGCAGAGGCCGTCAAGCGGCTTTGGGATGAAGATAGTCGCAACAGGCGTCCGCTCAAGGTGGTGTTGCTGGGCTCGGCGCCCCTATTGCTTCAGCCGGGGCTGACCGAGGCGCCTGCGAGCTGTACTACTGGCGCCAGGGTGATCGGGAAGTGGATTTCGTCGTCCGGACAGCCCAGCGCTTGTTCGCCATCGAGGTCAAGAGCACGACCCGGCGTGACGCCCTGTCGGGAATGGCTGTTTTCCGAAAAGCTTTCGAGCCCTGCCGCACCCTCGCTGGCAGCTCGTCGGCCGAATCCGGTATGCACTCTGCCGGCATGGGTATGACGCCGAAAAAGGCTCGGGCCGGCAGCTCAGCGGCGAGCAATGCAGGTGCCAGCATCCAGCGCGAATCGCGTGCCAAAAGTCACTGCGCGGGTCACGCGTTTGTGACTTGGCAGGCATCAGCGAAATTGATGACCCCTGCGGCGAGGCGTTCGCGTTTCCGCTGAGTAGGCAATCATGCTTTTTCAAGGAAGTCATCATGAGAACTGAAAAGGCCAGCGCAGGCCATTGGAGTGGCCTGGTGTGCGCAGCACTGCTGCTGGCGGCCATGCCTGCTGTGGCCCAGACCGTGCCCGGATTCACCGTGACTACCTACGCCCAGCCCGTGGTCGGGCCGGTGTTTCTGGCCTTTGCGCCGGATGGCACGCTTTACGTCGGCCGCGATACCTCACCGCCCGGCGGGAGCATTGCGCCGGCATTTCTGACCCGTATCGGCCCCGGCGGCGGACCGATCGAAGACTATGGCAGTGTGACCACGCCCGATCCTGATCCCGCCGTGGTCGACGTGCTGGGCACGGTCTCCGGTGTGGCCGGCAGCGTGCTGACCGGTGGCAACAGCACCTCACCGACGCGCGGGTCGATCAGTGCGATCCGTCCGGATCAGGCCGTGGTGGAGCTGTGGACATCGACCCAGTGGACCAACCCCTCCGAGATGAAATTTGATCAACAGGGTCGCTTGCTGTTTACCGACGTGGGCTCGCGTACCGTCTGGATGAGTGTCGCGGGAGAAGCCCCGACGATCTTTGCCGTGATGCCCGACAATCGCACGCCCTTCCACTTGGCCATTGCGCTGGACGGACGGGTTTTCGTGAGTGATGGCAATGGTCGGATCACGGTGTTCGCCGCCGACGGCAGCCTGTTGACCCTGGCCTATGCCCAGTTTCCATCACGCGTGGCGCTGGATTTCGGCCGCGGCTGCGGCTTCGGTCGTGATCTCTGGGTTTTGCGTCAGGCGACAGGCACCCTGCACCGGGTGACCGCTGCCGGCCAGATCATCAATGTGGGTTCAGGCTTTACCCAGTTCCCTTACGACATCGCCTTCGGCCCGGACCGAAAACTTTACATGTCGCACTACAGCGGCGGGCGGATCAGTCGTATCGAGGCCGACGGCGTGGACTGCATCTTCGGGGATCGCTTCGAGTCCTGAAGCATTCTCTTCAGGGCTGGATGATGGTGGTCGCCATCGGCGTGGTGCCAGGTTGGCAGTTGGTGCATTCGGCCCGGCTGGCGCGGACCCGGGGATGGTCGGCCGAATGCAAGGTCATCAGCAGATTGATCAATTCCTGTCGGTAGGCCAGCTCCTTGTCCGCTTGTCCGGCAGCGCGGCTGGCTGTGGCGGCCGCCTCCAGGGCCCAGGTGCGTTCATGGGGGCTGTCCGTAGTGGTGAACTCGGCGAGCAGCGATTCAGCCATGACAAGCGCTGTCTCGGTCTGTCCCGACATGGCCATCAGTTCACTGCCGATGGCGCGAACGGCGCGGCATCGAGTGCCAAAGCGTTCGCTGTTCTCCAGGCAGGACGTCAACCAGGGTTCAAGCATGGCGCTGCCTTCGGCTACCGTGCCCTGGCGCGCATGCAGACGGGCCAGCCGGGCTGCTGCAATCAGTGCGCGTGAATGGCCAAGTCGTTCCAGCATCGCCAGAGCGTCTGCCTGAAGTTCCAGCGCCCGAGTCAGATCGCCCTCGGTCTCCGCGCTTCTCGAACTGTCCATCAAGGCCTCGGCGATCCATGGATGGTCGTCATCAAAGGCCGCACGAGCGATGGCCAGGCGGCGCTGGTTGACTGCCTCTGAGGCTTCGATGCGGCCGCTCAAGTATTCAAGGTCGCTGGCGGTCTGCAGCATGCGTAAGAGCGACGGTGCGGACTCGCCCTGGACTTCGACGACCAGGTCGATGGCGTGAGTCAGCAAAGGTTCAGCATCGTCGCGACGATTCATCGACAGCAGACTGTGAGCCACGTAGTAATGAGACCAGGCCAACTCCAGCCGGGTAGGTGGCGGATGGGCCAGGTCGAGGGCCAGGGCACGCTCGTAGAAGGCCAGGGATTCTTTACGCTCGCCCGAGAAGCTGGCCAGGCCGCCGCGGGCCTGAAGAATGTGGGACAGCAGGCGTGGCTCCTCGCTGCCAAGCTCGTCCATTAGCGCCAGGGCGCGCTCAATGTAGGGGCGGCCATCCTGCTGCCGACCGCGGCCAAACTCGATGGCTGCCTGGTCAACCAAAATGCGCGCCAGCAGCACTGGGTCGTGGTCGTCGGTTTCGTCCAGCAGGGCGGCAGCGCGTTCCAGCAGCGCCATGGCCTCGTCGGCGCGATTCTTGCCCAGCAGCACGCTGGAAAACTCGCGCAGCAGTTCAGCCTGGATGCGTGGATCCTCGGCGAAATGCTCCGGCACCTGCTCAACGGCATAGTCGAAGGCATCGGCCAGGGTCAGCTCCTCGGCAAAGTCGCGGCGAAAGGGATTTTCCTGGCGGAATACGGTGATCAGAAAGTCGCGCATGCTGAGAGAGCGTTCGGACTGCTGGCGGGCCAGTTCGGCCTGCCGTTCGGCAATCGCGGTCTGGGCGCGCGCCTGTTCGGCCTGGTTCAGTGCGGCAGCCATGCCGCCAGCCAGCGCCAGGATGATCAAGGCCGTGGCGGCGACTGCCCCGCGATAGCGGCTCAGGAACTTCTTCAGCCGATAGCGGGTGCTGTCGCCGGCCGCCTGCACCGGTTCATTGTCCAGCCAGCGGCGCAGATCGGCGGCCAGGGCGCCGGCGCTGGGATAGCGTCGTTCGGGCTCCGGGCGCAGTGCCTTTAAGAGCACCAGTTCCAGATCACGGGTCAGCTCGCGCCGATAGCGGGCGCTGGACAGGTCCGGTTGGGTCGTGGTGGGCCGCCGCAGAACCTGGCTGGGACGCTCGATCGGTGTCTCGTTCAGCTCGCTGGCCAGCTCGACCAGCGAGGCCGTGCCACGCCGGTGCGGCAGGCTGTCGGTCAAAAGCTCATAGCCGAGCAGGCCCAGCGCATAGACATCGGTCGCCGTGCTGATCGGCTGGCTGAGGATCTGCTCGGGTGCGGCGTAGGCCGGCGACATGGCGCGCAGGCCGGTGGCAGTGGCCCGGCCGTCGGGGGCGTCTTCCAGCAGCTTGGCAATGCCGAAGTCGAGCAGGCGCACGCGGCCGTTGTCGTCGACCAGCACGTTGCCCGGCTTGAGATCG
>SLQY01000159.1 GCA_007131235.1 Wenzhouxiangella sp. | reverse complement strand
TGGAGCGCTGGCGCTGGTTGCCGAGCGAGCTGGGCGAGGAATATATCCTGGTCAATATCGCGGGCTTCGACATGAGCGTGCGTGCTCACGGCGAGACCGTGATGACCCAGCGCGTCGTCGTCGGCACGCCGTTTCGGCGCACGCCGGTGTTTACCGGACGCATGACCTACCTGGTGCTCAATCCGTCCTGGGAGGTGCCCCATCGCCTGGCCGTGCAGGACCAGCTGCCGCGCATCCGTGCCGACCTGTCCTACCTGGATCGGATGGGGTTTTCCGTGCTCCAGGGCTGGGGTGCCGAGGAACGACGCGTGGACCCGGAAACGGTCGACTGGCAGGCCCTATCGCGCCGCCATTTTCCGTTCCGACTGCGCCAGGCACCGGGGCCTGAGAACGCGCTGGGCCGGGTCAAGTTCATGTTTCCCAACCGGCATAACGTCTACTTGCACGACACCCCGGCACGGGGCCTGTTCGCGCGCGAAGAGCGTGCCTTCAGCTCCGGCTGCATTCGAGTCGAAGACCCTGAGCGACTGACTCGCTGGTTGCTCAGCGAGCGGGCCGCCATCCTGTCGCCGGAGCGCATCGATGCCATTCTGGCCGATGGCCGAGAGACGACGGTGCGCCTGGGTGCAGCCCTGCCGGTTCATCTGCTGTACTGGACGGTGTGGGTCGACCCGCAAGGCCAGGTTCAGTATCGGCGCGATATCTATGAACGTGATCTGGCCCTGATCGAGGCGCTGGATGCATTGCCTTCCCTGGAACGAGGAATCTGATCTCTTGAAGCCGACCTTGCTGTTGGCGGCAGCCCTGGTGCTGTTGCCGGTGCTGGCTGTTGCCGAAACACCTTTCGATTCAGGCCGGCTGGACTACGCGGTCCAGTTCAATGGCAAGCGTATCGACTGGCATACCTTCGCGTTTTTCGTGCTGCCCGGGCAGGCGGTGGGGATCCGGGTGCTTGCCCCTGGCAACGGCCCGGTCAGCATTGACCAGAGCGGCGGCGGGTTAACCCGGATCGATGACCGGCGCTGGGACTGGGTGGCACCGGATGAGGCCGGCTTGTCGACCATTCGCATTCAGCCGGAAGGCCGCGCTGCCATGACGCTCAACGTGCTGACCATGGTGCCGAGCAGTCAGATCGAGAACGGCTCGCTGGACGGATTTCGGATCGGCGAGTATCCGGCCGAGCCACTGCGCGGCAACCTGATCTACTTGCCACCGCCGGGCAAGATCCAGGTCAGCCAGGACCTGCTTGACTTGCCGATTTCACCCCACTTCACCCTGGGCCAGTTCCTGTGCAAGCAGCAGCCCGATCACTGGCCCAAGTACATGGTCCTGCGCGAGGCGCTGATTGCAAAACTGGAAATCATTCTGGCCGAAGTCAATCGACGGGGGATTCGGGCTGACAGCTTCGAAATCCTGAGCGGTCACCGCACGCCCTGGTACAACCAGGCCATAGGCAATGGACGCTTTTCCCGCCACGTATGGGGTGGGGCTGCCGATATCTTCATCGACACCAACGGGGACGGGCGCATGGATGATCTCAATGGCGATGGTAAAAGCGATATTCGCGATGCCCAGATCCTGATGGACATCATTGAAGATCTCTACGAAACCCGCAGGTATCAGCGACTGCATGGCGGTCTGGGCTTGTATGGCCCGCGTCCGCACCGCGGACCGTTCGTGCATGTTGATGCACGCGGCCACGAGGCCCGCTGGGCGGTGCCCTGAAGTCAGGGGCAGGAATCAGGCCAGGCAGATGGGTCGCGCACGGTAGCCTGGCTGGCGGCAATCAGTGAGCTCCCCGAATGCCGGTCTCTGAATCTCACTGCCGTTCGAGCCTGTCCGCGCATTGGCGAAACCACGCCAGCACGCGGCCATGGTGGTCTTGGCCATAGCACTGGATGAATTTGCGGGTGTGCTCTTCCGATGGGTTTTCCAGCGCCTGGATGCGGGCGTTGACAAAATCTGCGGTCAGCGGAATGCCACACCAGTGCTCGATGCAGTGCTGCCAGCCTTCATAAGTCTGCGGAATCGGATCGTCGTGCTCAGTCATGGTGTTCCATTGCCCAGGTGGGGAAAGGGTCGTTCAGTGCTTGCCAGGAAACGGTTTGCATTCGATCGGCGTCGACCAGGCAGGCCGCCAGGCGCTGGCGCAGGTCTTGTTCGTCGAAATCGATGCCGATGAACACCAGCTCCTGGCGGCGGTCGCCGAATTCGGGGTGCCAGCGCGAGTCGATCAGGTCGCGCCAGTGCGGGTCGTCGGGCCACTGCGAGCGATCAATCGCGGCCCACCACAGACCCATGGCCTGGTGGCGAACCAGGGGCCCGGCCTGGCTCAGTTCGCCGACCCATTCCGGGCGCGTGGCCAGCCAGAAATGCCCCTTGGCTCGCAGCACACCGGACCAGTGGCTGTTGAGAAAAGCCATGAAACGTTCCGGGTGCAGCGGCCTGGGGTCGCGCCAGGTGAAGTGGCGGATGCCGTATTCCTCGGTTTCCGGCACGTGGTCGCGAAAGTTATACAACTCCCGATACCACAGCGGGTGGGTCTGGGCGCGCTGAAAATCGAAGCGACCGGTATCCAGTACCTCGTCAAGATCGACCTCGGCAAAGCGGGTTTCCACGACCCGCGCCGCCGGGTTCAGGGCGGCCAATACCTTGCGCACCAGGGATAGCGTTTCCGCGTCTACCTGGTCGACCTTGTTGATGATCAGGGTGTCGGCAAACTCGATCTGGTCGACCAGCAAGTCGACCAGCGTGCGCTCATCATCCTCGCCCAGAGATTCACCGCGATCCTTCAGAAAATCCTCGCTGGAATAGTCGTTCAGCAAGGTGCCGGCATCAATCACCGTAACCATGGTGTCGAGCCGGGCGACATCGGACAGTGAACGCCCTTCCTCATCGCGAAACTCGAAGGTGGCCGCCACTGGAAGGGGTTCGGAAATGCCGGTTGACTCGATCAACAGGTGGTCGAACTTGCCCGACTCGGCCAGCCGACGGACCTCCTCAAGCAGGTCGTCGCGCAAGGTGCAGCAAATGCAGCCATTGGTCATTTCCACCAGCTTCTCGTCGGTGCGCTGGAGATCAGCCTGGCCGGCCCGCACCAGGTCGGCGTCGATATTGACCTCCGACATGTCGTTGACGATGACCGCCACGCGCCGGCCCTCGGTATTGCGCAGAACGCGATTGAGCAGTGTCGTTTTGCCGGCGCCAAGAAAGCCGGATAGCACGGTGACCGGCAATGGGTTCATGCTGAGCTCCAAACCAGATAGGGTTGTTATCTTATAACAAAAGATGCTTGGCGTCTCATCATTGAACGCGTATATCGCTTGTCCTTCGTTCAGGAGGCTTCAGGGGGTGCTGGCTGGGCAGAAGGTCTTGCACAAACCTACCTTGGATGTCCAAGCCTGCCAGTTCAGCATCGGCCTCCATCGACGTTGATGAAAAATTCATTTGCAATCGTCTAAGTTTGACGGTATCGTCAATTGCCAGAACTGGCAAATGCCATAAATGAGGATTACGTAATGACCCCGGACAGTGCCCGTATGCTGCCCATCACCGTCACCACCGGCCACTGTGCTTTTGCGCTGCAGCGAATTGCCCTGGTTGGCGAAAGCCCGCAAACGCAGTTCGGCTCGGCCTGGCCATGGTTCGAGCTGCTGATTCGGCCCAATCAGCAGTTCTTTCGCGGCTCTCCGGGTGCTTTCATTGACAAGCTCTACGCCGAGCGCGCCCCGGAAGACACCGATGCGGAGGTGCTTGGTCGGGCAATCGATTGGCTACTGGCGTGCGCGGAGCCGACCCGGCTGAGCGTCAACATTCATCCCCACTCCCTGACCCGGACCCGATTCATGGATCAGGTCATCGCTGCCCAGCGCAAGGTGCACCGGGGCGGCCACTCTCTTTGCCTGGAGCTGGTCGAGTTTGGTGAATGTCCGCATCGATCCTTGCTGGCCAGCAATGCGCATCGCCTGCGCGATGCCGGTGTCCTGATTGCTCTGGACGACTTCGGCAGCCGCCTGAACTGTTTTGATCTTTGTGCCGAGGGCATCGTTGACCTGATCAAGGTCGATGCTTCGGTCGTCCGCAACATTCATGTTGACGGCTACCGCCAGGCCATCGTCCACAGCATCAAGACGCTGGGCCGGGGTATCAACGCAGCCATCATTGCCGAAGGGGTGGAGAGCCAGGAGGAGCTTCATAGCCTGGCGCGAATGGGCGTTGAGTTTGCCCAGGGCTACCACTTTCACAAGCCGGAAGTTGCGGAGATTTGACATGACAGAGACAGCTGTCCGAGCGACTGAAAGGGGCAACGTCAGCTGGCTGGTCGAATCCATGGCCAGGATGATTCGACCGATCGTGCGGTTTGCGATTGGCCGGGTGTCCTGCAGTGCCCTGGTCGACCTGGTCCGACAGATTTATGTCGAAGAGGCGCGCGAACATCTGCAGGCAGAAAATCCGGATCGCCGGGTAACGCGCTCAGCGCTTGCCTTGCTGTGCGGCATGGACGGTCGCGCGATCAAGTATTTCGAAGACGTTGCCGATCGCGCCTATGTGCCGGCCGACATCTGTTCCGAAGCCGCGATTCTGGAAGCCTGGATGACGGACCAGGATTTCGTCGATGCCGAAACCGGCAAGCCGGCCGAGCTGCTGATCCACGGGCCGCAGGGCACTTTCCAGCGCCTGGTCAGCCGGGCCGCCGGTCGGGCGGTCACTCCACAGACCGCGCTGGACCGCTTGCTCGAAAGCAAGAACGTGGCCTTGAACGAGGAAGGTACTCACGTTCGCCTCGTTGATCCCTCCTACATGCTCGTGCCCGATTCCCAGCAGGCCGCAATCGAGGCCGGCAGCTTTGCCGTCAATCGGCTGGGCAAGGCAGTGATCCACAACACGCGGAGGTTTGATGAAAACCAGGCGCCCTGGCTGCAACAGGACCGTTGGTCGTTGCGAATCCCCCGGGAGCGGCTTGAGTGGGTTCGCCAGCAGATTCGAGCGTTGCTGAAAGACCAGATAGAAGACATTGAGGGGGTTCTTGAAAAAGAGGAAAGCCAGCCGGCCCCCGGAATGGAGTGCTCGGTTGGCGTGGGCTGGTACTACTGGGAAAGCCAATCCAGCGACCGGCCTAAATCTGACTGAAATCTCGCCTACTCATTACCAGGAGTGCACCATGAACAACGCAACTGAAACATTTTCTCTTTCGATTGGAAAGAGTGGCACCGGAATCGGCAAAAGCGGAACGGGCATAGGCAAAAGCGGCACCGGCAGTCGTCTGGCGCGGCGACTGATGACGACAGCCGCCGCCCTGGCAATGGTGCTGCCGTTGAGCCTGTCGGCCGAGTCCCCCCCGCCGTTCCTGATTGACGTTCATGATGGGGTAGTCAGCCTGACCCTGCATGATCAAGGCCGGGTGATCAGCGGCCAGGCCCTGCTGTCAGGCAAACGCGGCGCGCTGGTGCGCGTGCCCATGCACCAGCTCGACCGACCGGGAGACGCGGCCAGGACAGCCAGCCATGGATCCGGTAGCGGTGGGCAGAGTGTGGGTGGTTGCAGCGGTCTGATGTCGCAAGGTTCGGGCAGCGGCGGGCAGAGCGTTGGAAGTTGCAGCAGCCTGATGTCACATGGCTCCGGCAGCGGCGGGCAGAGTGTTGGAGGTTGCAGCAGCCTGAT
>SLQY01000143.1 GCA_007131235.1 Wenzhouxiangella sp. | reverse complement strand
CCGTAAACCGTAAACCGTAAACCGTAAACCGGAACCCGGAACCCGGAACCCGGAACCCGGAACCCGGAACCCGGAACCCGGAACCCGGAACCCGGAACCCGGAACCCGGAACCCGAAAATCCTAACCTTCCTTAATCCGCTCAATCAACGCCGTCAACGCCTGGCCGCGGTGGCTGATTCGGGCTTTTTCCGTCATCGTCAGTTCCGCGGCGGTGACGCCGAGTTTGGGGTCCAGGAACAAGGGGTCATAGCCAAAGCCGCCCTGGCCGCGCGGTGCTTCCAGGATCTGGCCATGCCAGGTGCCGGTGGCAATCAGCGGGGCCGGGTCTTCAGCCGTGCGCAGCATCACCAGGCAGCAATGAAAGTGTGCATTTCTGCGCTCCAGCGGCAGGCCGTCGAGACGTTCAAGCAGGAGCCGGTTGTTGTCTTCATCCGCGGCGTCGGGGCCGGCGAAGCGGGCCGAATAGATACCGGGCGCGCCGTCGAGTGCATCCACCACCAGCCCGGAGTCGTCGCCCAGTGCCGGCAGGTCGCTGGCCGCGGCGGCGGCGCGTGCCTTGAGCAAAGCGTTTTCGACGAAGGTCAGCCCGGTTTCCTCGACCGGTGCCATGTCGAATTCGGCCTGAGAGCGCACTGTCATATGCAGCGGCTTGAGCAGGTGGGCCAGCTCTTTCAGCTTGCCGGCGTTACCGCTGGCCAGGACCAGTTGTTCAAGCGGCATTGAGCGATGTCTCCTGGATCTCGATCAGCTTTTTGACGCCCTGGCCGGCCAGATCGAGCATGGCGTCGAGCTCTTCGCGGCGGAAAGCGTGGCCCTCGGCCGTGCCCTGGACTTCAATGAAGCCACCGGCTTCGTTCATGACCACGTTGAGGTCGGTATCGGCGGTGGAATCTTCGGCGTAGTCCAGGTCGAGCACGGCCTGGTCGCCCAGCATGCCGACCGAGACGGCGGCGACATGGCCGTGGATAGGACTGCGCTTGATCTTGCCGGCATCGAACAGCTTGTCCATGGCATCGACCAGCGCGACATAAGCACCGGTGATGGACGCGGTCCGGGTGCCGCCGTCAGCCTGCAGCACGTCGCAGTCCAGGGTCACCGTGCGCTCGCCCAGTGCCTCCATGTCGATCACCGCGCGCAGGCTGCGCCCAATCAGGCGCTGGATTTCGAGGGTGCGCCCGCCCTGCTTGCCGCGCGTGGCTTCGCGCATGTTGCGGCTGCCGGTGGCGCGGGGCAACATGCCGTACTCGGCCGTGACCCAGCCGGCGCCTTTGCCGCGCAGCCAGGGCGGAACGCGCTCCTCGACACTGGCAGTGCACAAGACTTGCGTGTCACCGAAGGCGACGAGGACCGAGCCCTCGGCGTGCTTGGTGAAATGACGTTGCATGCTGACCGCTCTGAGCTGGTCGGGCCGTCGTCCGGAAGGTCTCATGGACGCACCTGATCCTTTCAATTCAATGGCCGGCAAGGGTACCATGGCGGGCTGATCACAAGGCCTATCGACAACGCTCATGACACACAGTATGACTGCGTTCGCGCAGCGCTCGGTACAAACGCCGCGCGGCCAGCTGACCTGGGAACTGCGCTCGGTCAACCAGCGCTACCTGGATCTTTCGCTGCGCATGCCCGAGGAATTTCGGGTCCTAGAGCCCGACCTGCGCCAGCGGTTCAAGGACAAGCTGCATCGCGGCAAGATCGAGGCCAGCCTGCGTTTCCAGGCTGACGCGGCCGCGACCAGCGCCGATCTGCGGCTCAATGTCGAACTGGCCAGGGCCCTGGTGCGCTGCCACGAAGAGCTGGCGGCGCTGAACGGCGGTGCAGTGGATCCGGACCTGGTCCACCTGCTCGACTGGCCGGGGCTGATTGTCCAGGAGCGGCCGGATTTCGCACCCGAACGCGAGGCCGCGATGGCGTTGCTGGATCAGGCCCTGGCGGGCCTGGTGGAGGCGCGTGCCCAGGAAGGCCGGGCCATTGCCGAGATGATCGAGACGCGCCTGGCCGGCATCGAGCACCAGGTCGCCGAGGTGCGCTCCTACCTGCCGGAAATTCGCGCGGCTCTGGACCAGCGTTTCCGCGACCGCCTGGCCAACCTGTCGCAGCCGGTGGAGCCGGGCCGCATCGAGCAGGAGGTGGTCCTGGCCTTGCAGAAGCTCGATGTCGATGAAGAGCTGGATCGTCTGGATGTGCACGTCGCCGAGATCCGCCGCGTCATGACCCTCGACGAGCCGGTCGGCCGCCGCCTGGATTTTCTGATGCAGGAACTCAACCGCGAGGCCAACACCCTGGGTTCCAAGGCCGCCGTGGCCGAAACCGGCCAGGCCGCGGTCGAGCTGAAAGTCCTGATCGAACAAATGCGAGAGCAGATCCAGAATGTCGAGTGACGGTGAGTTGTACCTGATTGCCGCGCCGTCGGGTGCCGGCAAGACCAGCCTGATGAAGGGCCTGCTGGCGCGCTGTCCGCGCCTGGCCTTGTCCGTGTCAGACACAACCCGACCGGCCCGCACGGGCGAGGTCGACGGCGAGCAATATCATTTTGTCGATCGGGCCACTTTCGAGGCCGGCATTGCCGCCGGTGACTACCTGGAGCACGCCGAGGTGTTCGGCAACTACTACGGTACCCGACGCGATCGCGTCAAGGCGCTGTGGGCCGAGGGCAAGGACGTGCTGCTGGAGATCGATGTTCAGGGTGCCGCCCAGGTCCGGGCCGACTTTCCCGGCCTGTGTTCGATTTTCATCCTGCCGCCGTCCATGGCCGAGCTGGCTGCGCGTCTGAACAAGCGCGGCTCGGATTCAGCCGAAGTCATTCAGCGGCGGCTGAGCGAGGCCCGACGCGAGATCGAAGCGTGTATTGATTTCCGCTGGATGGTGATCAATGACCGCTTCGAAACAGCCCTGGCCGAGCTGGAGGCGATCGTGACGGCCTGGCGCCTGCGCCGGGCGCGCCAACAGGCCCGGGTTGAGAAACTGTTGGATGAAGCGGCCAAGCGCAGTACAATGTCTGATTGATCTTCCGGCTGGTGCAGGTGTCTCGACGCTGTCGAGGGCACAGGGCCCGCCGCCATCACCTGGTCCGAATTTTTTAGGAGTTGCCCGCATGGCACGAGTTACCGTCGAAGACTGCATTGATGCCGTCCCCAACCGTTTTGACCTGGTCATCACGGCATCCCAGCGCGCCCGCATGATTGCCAACGGCGCCGACCCGCTGGTTGACGAGGCGTCCGACAAGCCTACCGTCATTGCCCTGCGCGAAATCGCCGAAGGGGTCGTCAACGATGACAACATCGGCGGCTTGCAGGCCGAGCTGGACGCTCGCCTGGCGGCCATGCAGGCAGAAGTTCCGCCGCCGCCCGATGACGACATGGATTGATCAAGCGGCGTTGCGGCGCATGAACCTTACTTGGTCAGGCGGAAATCCCTGATGCTGCCAGGCGCCGTGCGCCAACTCCGCGACCTGCTCAACACCTACCTCGAACCCGAGCAGGTTGCGACGGTTCTGCGCGCCTACGAAGTGGGTGCCGAGGCCCACCAGGGTCAGAAGCGTCGCTCGGGTGAGGCCTACATCATGCACCCGGTGGCCGTGGCTCGCATCCTGGCCGGGATGCGCATGGATCAGCAAACCATCACCGCGGCCATTCTCCACGACACCGTGGAAGATACGGCGCTGGAACATGACGACCTGGAACGCGAATTCGGCTCCGAGGTCGCACGCCTGGTCGACGGCGTAACCAAGCTCGACAAGATGAAATTCCGCACCCGTCGCGAGGCCGATGCGGAAAGCTTTCGCAAGCTGCTGCTGGCAATGAGCCGCGACCTGCGCGTGATCTTCATCAAGCTGGCCGACCGTCTCCACAACATGCGCACCATCGATGCCATGTCGACCGACGCCAGGCGCCGGATTTCGTCCGAAACCCTGGACATCTACGCCCCGATTGCCGAACGTCTGGGTATGAACGCCCTCAAGGAAGAGCTTGAGTCGCTGGGGTTTGCCAATCTTTATCCCAACCGTTACCGCGTCATCAGCCAGCGCGTGGCCAAGGTTGGCGGCAATCGCCAGGAAGTGATCGATTCGATTACCGCTGACCTGAAGAAGCATCTGAGCGCAGCCGGTATTCCGGCCCGGGTCGAGGGCCGCACCAAGACGCCGTACAGCATCTACACCAAGATGCGCGACAAGAGCCTGCCGTACAAGGAGGTCTCGGATCTATTCGCGTTTCGCATCATCACCCACTCCGAGTCGCACTGTTACCAGGCCCTGGGCGTGTGCCACAGCTTGTACCGGCCCAAGCCGGACAGCTTCAAGGATTACATCGCCCTGCCCAAGCCGAACGGTTACCAGTCCCTGCATACCGTCTTGCATTCGACCTTCGATGTGCTGGTGGAGATACAGATCCGTACCGAGGAAATGGACCTGGTGGCCGAGAAGGGTGCAGCCGCGCACTGGCTGTACAAGGCCACGCCAGACCGCTCCACGGCGGTGCGCGCGCGCGAATGGCTGCTCAAGCTGGTCGATACCCAGTACCGCTCGCCGGACGCCAGCGAGTTCCTGGACACGGCCAAGTCAGAGCTCTTTCCCGACGAGATCTTCGTGTTCACACCACGCGGCAAGATCATCGACCTGAAGGCAGACGCCACGGCGCTGGACTTTGCCTATGCCATTCATACCGATGTCGGCAACCAGGCGATTGGTGCGCGCATCGACCGCCAGCGCCTGCCGCTGAGTACGCGCCTTGAAAACGGCCAGACCGTGGAGATCCTGACCGAGAAGGGCTCGACGCCACAGTCGGAGTGGCTGGAGTTCGTGGTCACCTCCAAGGCGCGCACTGCGATTCGATCGCAGCTCAAGAACCTGGAGCAGGCCGACTCGGTCGCGATCGGCGATCGTTTGCTCGACCAGGCCCTGGCGCGTCGCGGTTATTCGATCGAAAAGGTATCCCAGCGTCGACTCGAGCGTTACCTGGCCAAGCTGGGCCTGGAGCGCCTGGAGGACCTGCTGGTCCGGATCGCCCGCGGCGACATGCTGGCGCGCGTGGCGGCGCACAAGCTGCTGCCGCTGACCCAGCGCCACCGCGCCGAAGAAGATATCGCCACCTCGCTGAGCATCGGCGGTCAGGAGGGCAGTGCCATCACTTACTCGGCCTGCTGCCATCCCATTCCCGGCGATCCGGTCATGGGCTACCTGTCGCCCGGCAAGGGCGTGGTGATCCATCGTCAGCGCTGCCCCAACGTTCAGGGGCTTCGCAAGAACCACGCCGATCGTTGCATCGATGTGACCTGGGAGCCACTGGTGAAGGGGGATTTCTCGGTGCTGCTGAAGCTGGTCACCGTCAACGGACCCGGGGTGCTGGCCTCGGTCTCGGCCACCCTGGGCCAGGTCGGCGCCAATATCGAGCGTGTCGAGCAGAAGGAATCCACCCGCGAAACCGCGACGCTTTCGTTCGTGCTCGGCGTCAGCGGCCGCGACCAGCTGGCGCGGGTGCTGCGTCGCCTGAAGCGTAATCCGAACGTGATGCGGGTTAGTCGTGAGATGGCTTAGAAAGGGTTAAGGGGTTAAGGGGAAACATGATGGAGAAGATGGATGAGTAAGGTGAAGGTTCATAGCGATCAGGCGCCGGCGGCGATCGGGCCTTATTCGCAGGCGATTCGGGCGGGAGATACGGTGTATCT
>SLQY01000060.1 GCA_007131235.1 Wenzhouxiangella sp. | reverse complement strand
TTCTCCAGCAGCAGCGCCTCGGCCTCGGTACGGGTCAGGCTGACCTCCATGCTGGCGATCTTGCGGACCATCAGGTTGATACGGGAACCCTTGTCACGGCGATCAAAATAGCTCGATACTCGCCGCTTCAGGTTGCGCGCCTTGCCCACGTACAAGACCTGCCCCCCGGCATCGCGCATCAGGTACACGCCCGGCCCGGTCGAGAGCGAGCGTGCAAACGTGCGTCCGTCGAATTCGCTCACCGGGTTTGTGCCAGCTCCTCGATCAACCGGCTGGCTGCCGTCTCCAGCATGTCCAGCACCTGCTGGAAACCCTGGTCGCCGCCATAGTAGGGATCAGGCACCTCCTCCAGGCCGTAGTCCGGTGCCAGGCTCATCACCAGCTCAACCCGGGCGGTGGCATTGGGCGGCATCATGCGCTCCAGCTCGGACAGATTGCTGTGGTCCATGGCGAATATGCGGTCGAAGCGCCGAAAATCGGCCACGGTCACCTGCCGGGCGCGCTGATCACTGATATCCATGCCCCAGACTTCAGCATGCCGGATGGCACGCGCATCAGGTGCCTTGCCAACGTGATAGCCAAGCGTGCCGGCCGAGTCGGTGAAAGCCTCGATACCAGCCTGCCGAAACTTGTAATCGAACATTGCCTTGGCAGTTGGGCTGCGACAGATATTGCCCAGGCAGACAAACAGATAGGAATTCATGTCAATTCAAGACCATAGCTCGAGTTTCTAGCCATTATCTTACCCTAGCCCTGCCTGGAAAGAGAGGAGCGAAAACGGGCCAGGTCTTCTGGCGTATCAATGCCCACCGGAATAGGCGCGCAGGCGCGTTCAACGACGATCCTCCAGCCGGCCTCCAGTGCCCGCAATTGCTCCAGCGATTCCAGCGCCTCGAGCGCGCTGGCCGGCAGTCCGGCCCAGGCTCGAAGCGCCGACACGCGATAGGCATAGAGCCCCACGTGACGGCGGGCGGCGGCGGCTGGCCAGTTACCGGCGCGAGGCCAGGGAATGGGAGCGCGCGAGAAATACAGCGCCCGCCCCGCGCTGTCAGCGACCAGCTTGACCACGTTGGGATCGCGCCACTGTTCCTCGTCGGCAACGGGTTGCCACAAGGTGGCCATGTCGGCGCGCTGATCGCCGGCAAGCATGGCCGCCACCTGGCGCAGGCAGGCGGCCGGCATTGCCGGTTCATCACCTTGCAGGTTGACGACCATGGCTGCATCGTCAAGACCCAGCACGCCAACCGCCTCAGCCAGTCGATCAGTCCCCGAGCGATGCCCGGCATCGGTCAGCACGACCTCGCCGCCGGCCGCCTCGACCACCGCCGCGATTTCCGTGCTGTCGGTAGCCACGGTCACGCTCGTTGCACCGCTTTCCAGCGCCCGGTCCAGGGTCCGCAGCACCATGGGCCGACCAGCCAGGTCAGACAGCGCCTTGCGCGGCAGACGAGTCGAGTTCAGGCGCGCCGGAATCAGGATATGAAAGGCGTTGCCAAAGTCCTTGCTAGGCATGTTTCTCACTCCACTGTTCCAAGTGTTGCTCAATCGCCGCGGTTACCGCCTCAGGCAATTCAAGACCGACGACCAGAACCCGGATGTCCATGTCGAGCGATAAGCGACGCAGCTTGACCGCATCCTTGGCCGTGACCACGACCGGTCCTTGCAGGCCATCCAGGTCCGCGCCCCGGAAGCGATGGTGATCCGGGAAAATGCGCGGCTGGACGACCATTCCCAGCGCTTCAAGCAAGTCAAAAAACCCTTGCGGATTGGCGATTCCGCACAGTGCGGTGACCGTCTTTCCGTGCCAGGCAGCCGGCGTTAGCGCCGGACCACCCTGCATCGGCCGAAGTTGCCTGGCCTGGAGGTCGACACGAACCGAACCGGCCGGCATCTGGCCGGCGCCCTTGACCAGCAGCAAATCAACCGCCTTCAGCCGCTCAACCGGCTGGCGCAGGGGTCCGGCCGGCAGCAGCCGGCCGTTGCCGAGTCCGCGAGAACCGTCGATCAGACAGATCTCGAAGCTTCGAGCCAGGGCCATGTGCTGCAAACCATCGTCGCTCAGTACAACTTCGGCACCGTCGTCCACCGCCGCCTGCAAGGCCCGGGCACGGTGTCGGCAAACCCAGACCGGAACCCCTGCCTGCTCGGCGATCAGCACCGGTTCGTCACCGTAGTGGTAAGGATCTGCCGCTTCGTCTACCCGCTGGGGCAAGTCCACGCGGCGCCCCCCGTAACCGCGGCTGACCACTGCCACCTGCCGTCCGCTTGACCGCAAATACTGGGCCAGGGCAATGACCAGCGGGGTCTTGCCGCCGCCGCCGACAGTCAGGTTGCCGACCACGATCACCGGCACCTTCGGCACCAGGGAAGGTCGTTGAGAACGGCGTCGCACCAGTGCCCCATAGGCGCCAGCCAGCCAGCGGTAGGCCAGCGGTGGTGGCCTGCCCTGGTACCAGATGCGGTTGAAATGCGCCTCGATGCGGGCACGCAACATGGCTCAAGCCTCCGCCGGCGAATCCTGGAGCTGGAGCCGGTGAAGATGGTGATAAAGCCCGTCCGCACGGGCCAGCAAGGCTTCATGAGAACCAAGCTCATGGATCCGGCCCTGATCCAGCACCACCACCTGGTCGGCCTTGCGCACCGTGGCCAGTCGGTGAGCGATGACCAGGGTGGTTCGATCACTCATCAGCGCCTCCAGGGCTGCCTGGACCGCGCGTTCCGATTCCGCATCCAGGGCCGAAGTCGCCTCGTCCAGGATCAGAATGGGTGCGTTCTTGAGCAGCGCGCGGGCGATCGCCAGGCGCTGACGCTGGCCACCGGACAGCAGCGCTCCGTCTTCACCGACCGGTGTATCCAGACCCTGCGGCAGACGCTCGATGAACTCCAGCGCATGGGCCTGGCGCGCGGCCTCGATAATGCGGTCGCGGCTGACTTCGCCGGGCACGCCGTAGGCGATGTTGGCGGCCACGGTATCGTTGAACAGCACGACATCCTGGCTGACCAGCGCCACCTGGCGACGCAGCGCGGCCAGGCGAAAATCGGCAATGTCGATATCGTCGATCAGGATTTTCCCGCTGCTCGGCAGATAAAAGCGAGGCAACAGCTTGACCAGGGTGCTTTTACCCGACCCCGAGCGCCCGACCAGAGCGGTCACGCTGCCGGCCGGAATGCTCAACTCGATGTCCTTGAGCGCTGCCTGATCAGTATTGGGATATTGAAAACCAACCGACCGGAACTCGATTCGACCCTTGACCCGGCCCGGATCAATGTCACCGGAATCAGGTTCGGCTGGCGAATCCAGGAGCCGGAAAATGCTGTCGGCGGCAGCCAGCCCTTTCTCGATGACCGCGTGCATCTTGGTCAGGCGCTTGAGCGGCGGGATACAAGCGACCATGGCGGCCAGCACCGACATGAAGATACCGGCGGTTACCTCGGCGCGCATGAAGTCGCTGGCCGCGATGACCAGCAACAGAATCACGGCCAGGCCGGCCGCCAGCTGGATCATGGATGAGGACACCAGCTGGGTTGCGGTCAGCCTCAGGTGCAGCACGCGGTTACCTTCGTTGATCCGGGCGAAGGCGGCCCGTTCGCGTGCCTGTCCACCGAAGATCTTGACCACCTCGTGACCGTCTACCGCCTCCTCTGTGACGTGCGTGACATCACCCATGGAGTCCTGGATGCGACCGGAAATTCGGCGGAACCGATGTGAAATCACGGTGACCACCAGGGCGATCACCGGCACCAGCAGCAACATGGTCAGGGTCAGGCGCCAGGACTGGATGATCATCACCGTGACCAGGGCAATGACGGTGAAAACATCCCGCACCGAACCGATCAGCGCGGTGGTCGCGGCCTGGGCTACCTGCTCGGCGTTGTAGGTGATGCGCGAAATCATCTGGCCAGAAGACTCACGGTCGAAATGACTGGCCGGCAACTCCAGGTAACGCGCGAACAGTTCGCCCCTCAAATCGGCAATCAGCCGTCGGCCGACCCACTCCATGCCAAACACGCCGCCGAAATTGCCGACGATTCGCAGCAACACCGCGGCCAGGACCAGGCCCGGCAGCCAGAGGCTGAACGTCGGATCCGGTGCTGCGATGGTTTCATCGACCAGCGGTCTGAGCAGATAGAAAAACAGGCCCTGACCGGCGGCATCCAGGGCCACGGCCGCCAGGGCCAGGCCAAAAATCAGCCGCTGGCGGACGACATAGGCCAGCAGACGCCGGTAGAGGCCTGCGCTGGACGTGTTGGTCACTGCCCGTCTCCGCCCTCTTCCACCGCCGCGATGGTCAGGCGCCTGATCCCCTCGGCCGACGCCGCATCCAGTGCCCTCACAACCAGGCGATGTGGCGCTTCGGCATCCGCCCGGATGACCAGGGTGGCCTCCGGGCTTTCAGCGAAACGCTGGGCCAGTCCAGCCTGGACAGTGGCTCGACGGTCATCGGCCAGCATCTGATCGTCAATGAACATGCGCCCATCGTCGGTTATGACCAGCTCGATGATGGCAGGCAAGGTCTCGGTCTCGGCCGTGGAGGCCTCGGGCAGATCCAGGCGCAACAAGGCGTGGCGTTCGAAGGTGGTCGAGACCATGAAAAAAATCAGCAGCAGGAACACCACGTCGATCAACGAAGTCAGGTTGATCTCGGGTTCCTCGCGTTCTTCCTCGGAGATCTTCATGGACTCAGACCGGGCGCCGGCGGCCGCCCCGCTCGATGGTCTGCATGAGCATCAGCGCCTGCTGTTCCATTTGCACGACGTAGCTGCGGACCAGACCCCGAAAGTAGCGGTAAAAAAAGTAGGCCGGGATGGCGACCGTCAATCCGGCCGCGGTCGTGATCAGCGCCTCGGAGATGCCGCCGGCCAGCTCGTTGGGGTCACCGACACCGTGCACCATGATCGCGCTGAAGACCTTGATCATGCCGACCACGGTACCAAGCAGGCCCAGCAGCGGGGTGATACCGGCAATGGTGCCCAGCGTGTTCAAAAAGCGCTCCAACTCATGAATCACGTGGCGACCGGTATCCTCGACCGCTTCCTTGATGATCTCGCGAGAACGATCTCGATTGTCCAGTGCAGCAGCAAGGATACGACCCAGCGGCGAGGAACGACGCAGCTGCTCGATGTGTTTGCCATCCAGTTCGTGCTGCACGGCCCACTGACGGACCTGGGCTGGCACGGTACCCGGCATGACCCGGCCACCACGCAGGGCAAGGAAACGCTCGATCACGATGGCCAGGGCCAGGATAGAACAGAGGATGATGGGCACCATCAACCAGCCGCCTGCGATCACGATTTCCAGCATGCTTGCCTCTTGCTTCCGACCAATCTCGAATGATAACCGGGATTGAACCGCACCACTTGCCGCCGGCATCGCGCGCTCATCGCCCGTGCGCCGTCTATCTAGTGTACTGTCTGGTATTGATTGGTGATATCAGAGCCCCGCAATTGGTTTACAACAAGGCGCAAGCCGCAGGGCAGAGTCGGCCTCTGTTCAAGGCTTGCAACGCCGTTGTGGGCCAATTGCGGGGCTCCCTCCGGGCGAGCCGCCAAGCGGCCATCTGCGGCGTTGCGCGCTCTTGAAAGGGGCTCACCCTTCCGGCGAGCGCGCGCCTGGCAGCTGACCACTTGGCGACTCGCTGATTTCATCAATCAATACCAGACAGTACACTAG
>SLQY01000205.1 GCA_007131235.1 Wenzhouxiangella sp. | reverse complement strand
AATCTGTTGCTCAACGGTGGGCAGGGGATTGCAGTAGGCATGGCCACCGACATTCCTCCACACAACCTGCGCGAAGTCGTGACGGCCTGCGTTCGCCTGTTGGAGAAGCCTTCGACCAGCGTGGCCGAGCTGTGTGAACATATTCAGGCGCCGGATTTCCCCACCGGGGGGGAAATCATCAGCACACGCGCAGCCATTCTGGCCCTGTATGAAACCGGGCATGGTGCCGTACGCCAGCGCGCCACCTGGGAGCGTGAAGGCGAGGAGGTCATCATCACAGCGCTGCCGCACCAGGTTTCACCAGCCAAGGTGTTGGAGCAGATCGCCGGCCAGATGCAGGCCAAGAAGCTGCCGCTGGTCTCGGATCTTCGTGATGAATCCGATCATGAACACCCGACCCGCCTGGTCATCGTGCCGCGCAGTAACCGGGTTGATCTCGATGCCTTGATGGATCACCTCTTTGCCACGACCGATCTCGAGCGCTCGGTTCGAGTCAACTTCAACGTCATCGGCAACGATGGCAAGCCCGGTGTTCGCAATCTCCGTGAGCTGTTGACCGAGTGGCTGGCCTACCGTCGCCAGACCGTCACCCGGCGCCTGGCGCATCGCCTGGATCAGGTGGTGGACCGACTGCACGTGCTTGAAGGGCTGCTGATCGCCTTCCTCAACATTGACGAAGTCATCCACATCATCCGCACCGAGGACGAACCCAAGCCGGTACTGATGGCGCGGTTTGCGCTGACCGGCACCCAGGCCGAAGCCATTCTCGAGCTCAAGCTGCGCCACCTCGCCAAGCTCGAAGAGTTCAAGATTCGAGGCGAGAAGGATGAGTTGGAGGCCGAGCGCAACCAGCTGGAAGCCATCCTGAATTCGCCCCGCAAGCTGACCCGCCTGATCCGGGACGAGTTGCTGGCCGACGCCGAGCAGTATGGCGACCAGCGGCGCTCGCGCCTGGTCGAGCGTGGCGCCGCGCAGGCCTTGAAGGAAACCGACCTGGTGCCGTCCGAGCCGGTGACCGTGGTGCTCAGCGACAATGGCTGGGTTCGCGCGGCCAAGGGTCACGAGATCAATCCCGAGGAGCTGAATTACCGGGCCGGTGACAGTTTCCTGGCTGCCTGTCGCGGTCGTAGCAACCAGCTGGCCTGCTTCCTCGACAGCACCGGTCGCAGCTACTCCATGCCAGCCCATGAACTGCCTTCCGCGCGCAGCCTGGGCGAGCCGTTGACCGGGCGGTTTTCGCCGCCTGCTGGCGCCGGCTTCCGCAGCCTTGCCATCGGTGCCCCGGACGAGCGCGTGCTGCTGGCCTCCAGTGCCGGCTATGGCTTTGTTACCGCCCTGGAAAATCTGCACAGCCGACAAAAGGCCGGCAAGCAAGTGCTGACCCTGCCGACCGGGTCGGCGGTGCTCCCCGTTGCAGCCGTCGCGGATGCCGAGGAAGGGGTTCTGGTCTGCGCTACCAGCGAAGGATACTTGCTGGCCTATTACGTCGCCGAGCTGCCGGAGCTGGCCCGCGGCAAGGGCAACAAGCTGATCAACATTCCACCCAAGGCGCGCAAGGCTGGTGAGACCATGGCCGGTGCCATTGTCATTGCCTCCGGCCAGGATTGCCTGGTTTGGGCCGGTCAGCGGTACCTGCGCCTGTCCTGGTCGGATACCGAGAACTATTGGGGAGAACGCGCCCAGCGCGGCCGCAAGCTTCCGCGCGGCTTTCAGAAAGTGACCAGACTGGGTCTGGCAGAGTAGCGTGGGTCACGATTGCGATCCGCGAATTCAAGCAAGGCTTGAAGAGGAGACCTGAATGAACAAGCAGAGTGATCGTAGGTGTCAACCCCGCCTCCTGGCGGCCGTTCTGGCTTTGCTGGTCTTGGCGACTGCCTGTGAGACCATGCCGACCCAGGTCGAAGCTGAGCCGGACCCGGCACCAGAGCCGGAAGTCGTGGAAGCGCCGCCGGCACCGGCACCACCTCCGCCGGCCACGCTTCAGCAGGCGGTGGATTTTCTGGACCTTGGTGAAATAGCGGCGGCCGAGGATGTGCTTGAACGTATCCTAGACACATCCCCTGCAAGCCGCATTGCGCGCCGCTTCCTCGACCAGATTCGCAGCGATCCGCTGGAATCGATGGGAACTGACTACCAGGAGGTCCAGGTTCAGCCCGGGGAGTCGCTGTCGGTCATTGCGCACCGGGAGCTGGGTGATTCCCTGCAGTTTTTCGCGCTGGCGCGCTACAACGACATTGCTGTTCCCCGACGCCTGGCGCCGGGGATGATAGTTCGCATCCCTGACCGTCTGCGCTCTGAGCCGGCGGCCATGCCCGCAGTCGATATCGAGTGGGAAGATTCGCCCGCTGAGGTTGAGGAAGCCGATGTGGCGGCAGCCGTCGAGACACAGGAAGAGCTGGTCAATCAGCGCCGGGCTGGCGTGCTTTATGCAGAAGGATTGAACGAGCGCCAGGCCGGAAACCTGTATCTCGCCCTCAGCCGGTTTGAAGAGGCGATAGGCCTTGACCCCGCACTGGCTTCGGCCGCCGAGGCCGCAAGAGCCACCCGGAACGAGCTGGTGGCCCGCCTGCATGAGCTGGCCGTTTCGCAGTACCGCGACCAGCAGATTGACGATGCCATTGCCAGCTGGGAGGAGGCCCTTCAGCTAGATCCAGCATTCGAACCCGCGCGGGTCAACCTGGACCGGGCACGCGCCGTCCAGCAGCGCCTGCGCGAGCTTGACTAGCCCGAACAATCCATTAATCAGGCGGGCTAATCGGCTGAAATTTCGAGTAGGGGAACATCGGCGTCCAGGGTGTCGCCGGCGGTTGCGCTGACCTGGCGCACCTGTCCCTTGAAAGGTGCCTTGATGGCCAATTCCATTTTCATCGCTTCCATCACCGCCACGGTTTGACCTTCGACGACGCTATCGCCTGCCGCGACCCGGATTTCCAATACCTTGCCCGGCATTGGCGAAATGATCCGACCATCGCCAGCACTGCCCGTGGCCAGGGCCTCGAAGCGGGTGTGGCGAACCACGCGCCAGCGCTGTCCGGGCAGACAGATATCGAGATGCAAGGCGTGGCTGGCAAACAGGGAGAGGTGGCGGTGTTCGCCATCCATGGCAAGGCTGTAGCGATGGCTGTCCAGTGCGGTCAGGCGGCTGCTGATCGTGCGACTTTCCAGTGCCAGGCAGTAGCCAGTCGCCTGTGAGCCGGTAGCCTGGACGGTCAGACGCTGGCCCTGGATTTCCATCTCCAGCGTGCGAGCTTCTTCCCGGCCCAGGCGCCAGCCGTCTGCCAAGGCCCAGGGTCCGTGGTCGGTTGCGCGGGACTCTTGTTCGGCCAACCAGAAGCAGGCGGCAGCAGCCACGACGCTGTCGGGGGCGGTAGCGTCGGTGCCGATTACGCTGTCCAGGTCGCGGTCAAGCAGGCCGGTATCGACGCGGGCCTCGACAAACACCGGTGCCTCGGCCAGGCGCTGCAGAAAGCCCAGGTTGGTGGTTGGTCCGTCGACGTAGCAGGCAGACAGGGCGCGGCTCAGGCGGGCGCGGCAGCGGCTGCGGTCGCTGTCATGGACGATCAGCTTGGCGATCATCGGGTCGTAGTACATGCTGACCTCATCGCCGGCCTCGACCCCGGAATCGATGCGCACGTCGGCATCGGCAGGAAAAATCAGCTGGTGAATCGGGCCGGAAGAGGGCACGAAGCCCCGCTCCGGATCTTCAGCATACAGGCGCGCTTCCATGGCGTGGCCACGGGCCTGGATTCGGTCCTGGGTCAGCGGCAGGGGCTGGCCGGCAGCAACGCGAATCTGCCATTCCACCAGGTCCAGGCCGGTAATCAGCTCGGTAACGGGATGCTCGACCTGGAGCCGGGTGTTCATTTCCAGGAAAAAGAATTCGCTGCCGTCGACCAGGAACTCGACCGTGCCGGCGCCACGGTAATTGACGGCTTCGGCCGCGCGAACCGCCGCGGCCAGCAGATTTTGCCGCACGTCTTCATCCAGGTTGGCTGCCGGCGCTTCCTCGATGATCTTCTGGTGGCGGCGCTGGCTGGAGCAGTCGCGCTCGAACAGGTGGACGGTGTTGCCGTGAACATCGGCGAACACCTGGGCTTCGATATGGCGTGGTCGTTCCAGGTAGCGCTCCAGGATCATGCGCTCGTCGCCAAAAGCGCCGGCGGCTTCGCGCCGGGCGGCATGCAGCGCCTCGAGGAAGGTATCTTGATCGTGGACCACGCGCATGCCCTTGCCGCCACCCCCGGCAGCTGCCTTGAGCATCAGCGGAAATCCGACCTCGCGGGCCCTGGTCAGCAAGCTGTCATCGTCCTGTTCGGAGCCGTGGTAGCCGGGAATCAAAGGCACCCCGGCCGGCTCCATCTTTGCCTTGGCCGCGGCCTTTGACCCCATCAATTCCATGGTTTCGGCCGTCGGTCCGATCAGGCTCAGGCCGGCTTCAGCCACGGCCCGCGCAAATGCCGGGTTTTCGGCCAGGAAGCCATAGCCTGGATGAATGGCTTCGGCACCAGTCGCCAGCGCTGCCTCGATCACCTTGTCGCCGGCCAGGTAGGATTCTCGCGCTGCCGCCGGCCCGATCCGCACCGCGCGATCAGCCAGGCGCACGTGCCGCGCCTGCGCATCGGCATCGGAATAGACCGCCACGGTTGCAATGCCCAGGCGTTGACAGGTGGTGATGATGCGGCAGGCAATCTCGCCGCGATTGGCAATCAATACAGTTTTAAACATCTCTACTCCGGCAACCATCCGTCGCCTGGTTGGCAAGCCTCGGGTGGCCAGGCTTCGTGTGAATTCTCTTTAATCGACCTTGCCCTTACCTTCGTCCTCTTCGCGCCCTTGGCGGTTCGTCGGTTTTTCAGCACTCGACTGTTTCTCCAGCCAGCCGGGTTTGCGTTTTTCGAGGAAGGCACCCAGGCCTTCCTGGCCTTCGCGGGAGACGCGCAAGGCGGCGATCATTTCCGAGGTCTGTCGGTCCAGTGAATCACTGTCGCCGCCATGCGATGTGACCAGCCGGATCAGCTCCTTGACGTGAGCCTGGGCATGCGGCCCACCGGCCAGGAGCAGATCGAGAAAGTCGTGGATGTGGCTGTCGAGCTGGCCGGTGGGGACATGGTCGGTGATCAGGCCGATGCGTACCGCCGTGGCTGCATCCAGACGTTCCCCGGTCAGCATGAAGCGACGCGCGTGCTTGACCCCGATTTTAGGGATCACGAACGGTGAAATCGTGGCCGGGGCCAGGCCCAGGCGCACCTCGGTCAGGCCGAAGCTGGCTGTCTCCAGGGCCACGGCGATATCGCAGCAGGCGATCAGGCCCACGCCACCGCCAAAGGCGTGGCCGTTGATCCGGGCGATGGTCGGGCAGGGCAGCTGGTCGAGTCGTCGCAGCATGGCCGCCAGGCGCCGCGCATCGGCCCGGTTGTCGGCCTCCGAGCCATCGGCCATGGCCCGCATCCAGTTCAAGTCGGCCCCGGCCGAAAACGAATGCCCGGCACCGGTCAGAATCAGCACTCTGGCCTCATCCGACACCTGGTCGAAACTGGCGCTCAGCTGCGCAATCAGCTCGGCGTTGAAGGCGTTATGCACTTCCGGCCGGTTCAAGGTCAACGTGGCAACGCCGCGATTGTCGATGGTCAGGTTCAGGAGATCGGTCATGGGAAAGATACGGTTTACGGTTTGCGGTTT
>SLQY01000306.1 GCA_007131235.1 Wenzhouxiangella sp. | reverse complement strand
TCAAGCAGCGGGCGCTGATTCTGCCCTGCGAAACACGGGTGCGCGAGTTCGATGCCAAGCTGCTGCTGGCGCTAATGGCCGCTGCCCGCGGTGTCACCACTGTCGTTGGGGCCAAGAAGGCCATTGACATCAACCTGGATCGTTACCCGGCTGGGGTTTACGTCGGCAAGAGCGTGACCGCCCGCTCGCGCCACAACCTGGCGCTGGCACGCCGCTGTGGTCATCGCGTGGTGTTGTGGGACGAAGAAGGCCTGGTCTGGGCCTCGCGCGAGGTTTACTGGCGAACAAAGGTCGACGGCGCAACGCTCAACGAGCCGGAATTGTTGATCGCCTGGGGCCAGGACAACGCCGACGCCTGGCGCGAGCATCCCGACTATGGTGGTGTTCCGATCGCCGTCTGTGGCAATCCGCGCGCCGACCTGCTGCATCCAAGGCTGACCGCGCTGTTCAATGACGAGGTAGCGCGAATCCGGACCGAGTTCGGCCACTTTATCCTGATCAACACCAATTTCTCTCGGGTTAACCATGTCCAGCCACGTCAGAATCGACACCTGAAATGGCTGCGCGAGCAGCGCCCGAACGATCCGCGCGGCGGCTTTGCCGCGCACAAACACGAGCTGTTCCAGGCCTTTGTCAAGTCACTTCCGGAGCTGGCCACGGCCTTGCCCGAGGTCAGTTTCGTGCTCCGGCCCCATCCCAGCGAGCGGGTCCAGACCTGGCAGGATATTGCTGCCGGCCTGGACAACGTGCGTATTGTTGGCCATGGTAACGTCGTTGCCTGGCTGTTGGCCGCCGATGCTCTGATCCACAACGGTTGCACCACGGCCGTGGAAGCGTTCCAGCTCGGTCGCCCGGCATTGGCCTACCGTCCGGTACTCAACCCTGAGTTCGACCATCCACTGCCGAACGACATCAGCCTGAGCTGCCTGGGATTGTCCGAAATGATCCGAGAGGTCAAGGCGAGCCGGGCTGATCGGGAAGCGGTTTTCGCGCGCCAGGCCGATGCGGGCGGCAGACAGGTGATGGCCCGGGCCCTGGCCGGACTGGGCGAGCCGCAGCTGGCCTGCGAGCGCATTCTCGACACCCTGGGGCCGATCTTGGCCGACCGTGCAGTGGCCGTCGAACCTGGGCTCGGGGCAGGGCGCCTGGCGATGCAGTTGCGCAGGCTGTTGCGGCCCATCGAGAGCCGCCTGCCCGGCACCGCCAACTATGGCCCCTACCTGGCCCACATGTTTCCCGAGACCAGCCTGGATGAGGTGGTTCGGCGGTGTGGAACCTTGGCGGAGTGCCTGGGTTTGAAAGCGGTTCCGGGAATCGAGCAGCTTGAGAGGAATGTGTTCAGACTGGGCAGTTAAGGTAGGGAGCCGGTTGGGTAGAGAGCACGAGGAATCGATTCGCATTCGGGTAGAATGATGCGCGGTTCTCATTGCGATCTTTCAGCATGATTCGAGCGAAAATTCTGGGCGCTGGTTCAATCGGGAACCACCTGGCCCACGGCGCGCGCGAGCGCGGTTGGTCGGTGACCATGTGCGACATCGATCCCGAGGCATTGAGGCGCACGCGCGACGATATCTATCCGACGCGTTACGGCAAGTTTGATGAAGCCATTCGCCTGTGTGCCCCTGAGGAAGTGGTCGACGATGTCTTCGACGTGGTCATTATTGGCACTCCTCCGGATAGCCATGTCGCGCTGGCCCTGGCCGAGATGGCGGCCCAGCCACCCCGGGTCATCCTGATCGAAAAGCCGCTGTGCGAACCGGATCTTGCTGCTTGCCGGCGCCTGGCGGCTGCCGCGGCCGCCGCCGACGTTCGTGTGCTGGTCGGCTACAACCATCGCCTGACCGAACACACCCGACTGGCTGTCGAATGGCTGGCTGAACACGCAATCGGTGAATTCACCACGCTTCGCGCGATGACGCGGGAACACTGGGGCGGTATTTTCGCTGCCCACCCCTGGCTGGCCGGCCCGGCCGATACCTATCTTGGCTTTACTGACCGTGGCGGCGGTGCGCTGGCCGAACACAGCCACGCCATCAATATCTGGCAATACTTTGCCGAGCTGGCTGGACTGGGGCGCATCACCGAAGTGATGGCCATGCTCGACGAGGTTGAAGACCAGGGCGCGGCCTATGATCGGGTTGCTCAGCTATCGGTGCGAACCGACAGGGGGCTGGTCGGCACCATTGTTCAGGACGTGATCACTCAGCCGGCCCGGAAATGGCTGCGCCTGGAGGGCACCGAGGGCTACCTGGAATGGCAGGTCAGCATCGATCCGAGTCATGATCTGGTCCGCCTGGTTCGTCATGACGGCAAGACCCTGGAGCAGCGAGTGGCCAAGACCCGGCCGGATGATTTCCGCGGCGAGATCGCTCACCTCGAAGACGTGATTGCCGATCCATCGCTACCCTCTCCGCTGGATCTGAGTACCGGGATCGAAACGATGAAGGTCATCGTGGCGGCGCTGGAATCATCGCGCGCGGGCCGCCTGGTCCGTATCGAAGACTGACTGATGCTGGCCGATCAACGGATCCTGGTCGTTGTGCCGGCGCGTGGCGGCAGCAAGGGTATTCCAATGAAGAACCTGCTGCCGGTGGCGGGAAAGCCGTTGTTGGTGCATACCGCGGAATTGGTTCGTGGTCTGGACTGGGTCGACCGGGCGGTGGTCTCCACCGATCACCTGGTGATTCGTGAAACTGCCCTGGCCCATGGCCTGGATGCACCCTTCATGCGACCGACGGCGCTGGCCGGCGACCGTATTGGCGATGTCGATGTGCTTCGCCATGCCCTGCTGGCGACCGAGACTGATGACGGTCAGCGTTATGACATCGTCGTCATGTTGCAGCCCACGTCACCGCTGCGGCGGCCGGAAGACGTCCGCGCGACGGTCGAACGCCTGATCGAAGACCGGCTCGATGCGGTCTGGACGGTCAGCCCCACTGACTTGAAGGCCCATCCGCTCAAGCAGCTGCGAGTGGATGATGATGGGCGTATGGATTACTTCGATGCGCGCGGGAAGGATATCGTCGCCCGCCAGCAACTTGAACCGGTTTTCCATCGCAACGGCGTGGCTTACGCCCTGCGTCGCGCAACCCTGGTGGAACAGTCATCGTTGATGGGACAGCGCGCCGGGGCCGTTGTAGTCGAAACGCCACAGGTCAGCATCGATACCTTGGACGATGTGGCCCGCGTCGAGCATTTCCTGGCCGGCAGGTCGCCTGATTGTGCGGCCCAGAACCCGCCTGCCGGCGCGCCGGCAAAGCCGCGTCGCCTGGTCATTGATATCGACGGCGTGCTGGCCGAGCCGGTGCCGGACCTGGATTACGGGAGTGCCGGGCCGATCATGGAGAATGTCGAGCGCGTCAACGCCTTGCACGAAGCCGGCTGTCATATCGTTCTGTTCACCGCACGCGGATCAGGCACCGGCAAGGACTGGTCAGCAGTTACGGCCGAGCAGATGCAGCGCTGGGGGGTGCGTTATGATGAGCTCCGATTCGGCAAGCCGCCGGCCGACCTTTATGTCGACGACCGACTTGTTTCACTACCCCAGGCCATGGCACTTTGCGGCCTGGTCGACCAGAACAAACCTACCTGAATGACGGACCTGCCATGAGCAAGATTTTTCAAGACCTGCACATCTTCGAGATGGCCAACAATCACCAGGGTGATGTCAATCACGGCCTGAAGATCATCGACGCGGCGGCGCGCCTGGCCCGTGAACATCGAGTCAGGGCCGCGGTCAAGCTGCAGTTCCGGGAACTGGACAGTTTCATTCATCCGGCAGCCCGGGGCCGGGATGACATCATGCACATCCCGCGCTTCGAGAGCACCCGTCTCGACGACGGTCAGTTCCGCCAGCTGGTCGACGCCATTCGCGCAGCCGGCCTGGTCAGCGTGGCAACCCCCTTCGATGAGGCCTCGGTTGGACTTTGCCAGTCCCTGGGCGTCGACATCATCAAGGTGGCCAGCTGTTCAGCCACCGACTGGCCGTTGCTGGAGGAAATTGCTCGTGCCAACCGGCCCGTGATCGCCTCTACCGGCGGGCTGTCGATCTACGAAATCGACAACCTGGTGACTTTCTTCAGCAAGCGCGTCCCGGAGCTGGCGGTCATGCACTGCGTTTCCCTTTACCCGACGCCGCTGGCGCAGCACGCCATGAATTTCATGGCCAAGATGATCCGCCGCTATCCCTATGTCACGATAGGCTATTCGGGTCACGAAGCCCCCGACAATACCGATGTGGTCATGGTCGCCGTGGCCCAGGGCGCGAAGCTGCTGGAACGGCACTTCGGTGTTGCAACCGACGAAATCACACTCAACAAGTACTCGATGAACCCCGATCAGGCCGGCGAGTGGATTGCTGCAGCCCAGCGGGCCAGGGCCGTGATGGGGGTTGACGATGGCAAGCATGTCAGCCAGAAGGAATACGAGTCCCTGCTTCAGCTTCAGCGAGGGGTCTTCGCCAAGCGTGCCATTCGCAAGGGTGAGGAGGTGCGTCGTGAGGATGTCTACTTCGCCATGCCTTGCCAGGACGGCCAGCTTACGTCGGGGCAATTCGGCCAGTACCGTGCCAATTTCGTTGCCTCCCGGGATTACGAGACGGATGCTGCGCTGTTCGAGCGCGCCCAGCCGGACAAGTACACCCAGGTTCGCGGCATTCTGCACGATGCCAAGGGCCAGCTTTACGAGGCCGGCATTGCCCTGGGAGACGATATCAGCATCGAAATATCACACCACTACGGTATCGACCGATTCAGAGAAACCGGTTGCGTGCTGATCAATTCGATCAACCGAGAGTACTGCAACAAGTTCCTGATCATGTTGCCTGGCCAGAAGCATCCGCATCACAAGCACAAGGCCAAGGAAGAAACTTTCCACATGCTCTGGGGTGACCTGGAAGTGGACCTCGAGGGTGACATCATTCATCTCAAGCCGGGTGACAAGCTATTGGTCGAGCGAGATCAGTTGCATGCATTTCGCACTCGCCAGGGTGCGATCTTTGCCGAGATTTCGACCAAGTCGATTCGCAGCGACTCCTACTATGCCGACGAGCGCATAGCGGCCATGGACCCGATGGAACGCAAGACGATAGTCGAGTCGTGGTAAACGGAGCGGCGAGGGGCAACAGTGGCCCCTCTCCGCGTTAATGGTAGTTGATGGCCGGGTCGCTTTTCGGCCTGACCTCGCAGACTGCCGGTGGCAGTCTATCCGGTCGCGCTGCGCGCTACCTGCTCGCGCATAGACTGCAGGGCAGACACGATCTGATCAATGTCTTGTTCGGTGTGGGCGGCGCTTAGGGAGATGCGCAGCAGGTTGAGTCCGGCAGGGGTAGCCGGGGGGATCATCAGGTTGGCGTAAACGCCACGCTCGAGCAGACCGCGCCAGTGCGCCAGCGCAGTCATTCGGTCAGGCAGGATGATGGCCATCACCGGCCCCGGGTCGGCGCTGCCCAGCTCGTGGCCCATTGCCTTGACCTCGCGGTAGAGGTGATTGATGTTGCGATGCAGCTGCTTTCTAAGATCACTGCCTTCCACCAGCAGGGCCAGGGCGCGGCGCGTGGCGGCTATGACTGCCGGCGAAGGCGATGCGGTGAAGATGTAGGGTCGACTGGCCAGGCGCAGCAATTCGAGGTCGGCGTGTGGGCTGACGCAGAAGCCGCCGATGCCGGCCAGGCTCTTGGAGAATGTGCCGACAATGAAATCGACCTCTGCGAGCAGGCCGGCCTGTTCGGCCAGGCCGAGGCCGCGCTCGCCGAAGACCCCGAAAGAGTGGGCCTCGTCGACCAGCAGCCAGGCACCGTGGCGGTTCTTGACCTCCACGAATTCGTCCAGTGGAGGCTGGTCCCCGAGCATCGAGTAAAGCCCTTCGACCACGACCAGCGCCTTGCTGGCATCCTCGCCCAGCCGGGCCAGGCGCCGATCCAGGTTTTCCGGATCGTTGTGGCGGAACCGAATGGTCTGGGCCTGGCTGAGTCGACAGCCGTCGTAGATGCTGGCGTGGCTGTCGGAGTCGACCAGCAGGTATTCCCCCTCGCTGACCAGCCCGGACAGAACACCGAGGTTGGCCTGGTAGCCGGTGGAGAAGACCATCGCCGAGGGCCAGCCAAAGGCTGCTGCCAACTCGCTTTCCAGCGCGCGATGATCGGCATAGCTGCCGTTGGCCATGCGCGAGCCGGTGGTGCCGGTACCCAGCTCGGCCAGTGCCGTGCTGGCAGCTTCGATGACGCTGGGCTCGAAGGTCAGGCCGAGATAGTTGTTGGTGCCGGCAAGGATGACTTCCTGCCCGTCAATGATGCCTCGAGTGGCCGACAGCACGCGGTCGATGGGCGTGGCAATGGGCGCCGGGCCGCTATTGCCCAGTCCGGCCCGGGTCTGGGCCAGCGGGCGAAACTTCTCGAACAGACTCATGCCTGTTTCTCCTTCAGCTTGACCAGCTGGGCGGTGAGCTGGTTGATCGTGCGCACCTCGGCCAGAACATCGACCGGCACCGAAAGGTCCAGGTTGTCTTCAATCTCCATGACCAGGTTCATGATCTGGACCGAATCCAGACCGAGGTCGCCGGTCAGGGCGGAGTCAGGGTCAACGTCGCCGAGCTCCGGCAAGGCTTCCGCCAGCGCCCTGGCGATGGCAGTTTCGACTTCCTCCCGAAGCTGGCTCATCGGTAGCGACTCCATCCGGGCAGTTCAGTCAGGCTCTCTGCAAACATCTTCAACGGTTTCCATTCAGGGCAGCGGGGCAGCTGCGTATTATCACAAACCCAGTCCGGATGAACCAGCTCGGCGACCTTTCCCGGCACCAGCACCGGCGGCGCTCGGCCGGTCAGTCGGGCACCAAACAGGTTCATGGTACCGATAGTTCGAAGCAGGGCAGGCGGAACCGGTATGGTTCGGACCGGGCCACGGCGGCGCTGGCTGGCAATTTCCGCGATATCCTGCCAACGATAACCGCCTTCCCTGCCATCATGCAGGCAGACCAGGCGTCGGCCCGCGCGTTCACCCGCCGTCTCCACGGCCAGGGCGCTGCGAACCAGGGCTGCGGCCAGGTCGCTGACATGCAGCAGCGAAAATCTCGCCTGCGGCGACCCGATTCGCGGCAACAGGCCGCGGGCGAGCAGTCGCCACAGCGTGGCCAGCGCCGGATCTTCCGGTCCGTAGACCGCCGGTGGTCTGATGATCTGCCAGTCCAGACCGCTGGTGCTGACCAGATCCTCGCCTGCTCTCTTGCTCGCCGCGTAGTGCGACAAGGCCGGTTCTCTGGCCGCCAGGCTGGAGACATGGACCAGCCTTGCCTCCGGGCATTTCTCCTGCATGGCTTCGATCAGGCGCCGACATCCGGCAGCGTTGGTTCGGGCCAGGTCAACATAGTTTCGTCCACTGAGGCTGCCGGCGATGTGAACGACGGCATCACAGCCGCTGACCAACTGCGACAGGCTGTCCCGATCGTCCAGGCTGCCGCTGATGCATTGCAGCCCCTGGGTCGCAGGCAGATGTCGAGCGGGACGAACCAGAGCCTTGATATTGACCCCGGCCTCGACCAGGGCGGTCAGGGTGGCGCGCCCGATGAAACCGGTCGCGCCGGTCAGGCCGACGGTAGGCATGGCAGACAGCGTGCGAGACGCCGGTGCGACGTCTCAGGTGCGCGAATCTTCCACCGCCTCGGTATGCGGTGTGCGGTCGACCAGCTCTTGCGGCAGGACCTGGTTCTTCTCCAGTCCGTTGCGCTTGATGAAGTCGAGCCGGGCGCCGCTGCGCGAGAGTTTGCCGGAGGAAGTGCGCGGCAGGGTGTGGAGGGGGACCAGTTCGATCAGGCAGGCGATGCCGAACTCGGACTGGATGCGTTGCTTGAGGCGCTCGACCAGGCTTGCCTGGCGAAATGCATCACGCTCGCGGCACTGGACGACCAGCACGGCGACCTCGGTGCCGTCTTCACCGGGTATGGAGAAGGCCGAGGCATCTTCCGGCCTGATCTCCGGCTGCTGCTCGGCCACGTATTCCAGGTCCTGCGGCCAGATGTTGCGACCATTGATGATCAGCAGATCCTTGGCCCGGCCGGTGATGAACAGTGAGTCCCCGGCGCGGTAACCGATGTCGCCGGTGTTCAACCAGCCATCCTCGCTGAGCGCGGCCTGGCTGGCCTCCGGATTATTGGCATAGCCGTCCATGACGCTGGGGCCGCGCAGGAAAATGGTGCCGCAGTGGCGTTCCTTGACCAGCTCACCGGCTTCATCGCGAATCTGGACCTCGTACTCCGGTAATGAACGACCGCAGTTGACGAAAGCACTGACCCGGTGCCGCTTGTCGGTGGGTCCGACCGGCTGTGCACGTCGCTCCTGGGCCAGGATGTCGGCGTCGAGCAGATCCACCTCCAGTCCTTGCCCCAGTGGTGCGAAGCTGACAGCCAGCGAGCACTCGGCCATGCCGTAACAGGGCAGGAACGCAGAGGCGTGGAAACCCGCCGGTGCAAGGGCATCGGCGAAACGGTTGAGCCAGGCGGCACGGATCATTTCTGCGCCCACCCCGGCGACCCGCCACGAGGATAAATCGAAGCGACCAAGATCACTGTCGCGGAGGCGGCGCGCGCACAGCGCATAGCCAAAGGGCGGGCTGAACGAGATTGTCGTTCGGTTCTCGGACATCAGGCCGAGCCATAGTCGCGGCCTCATCGCGAACTCGCGAGTACCCAGGTAGTCGACCGAGAGCTGCGAGACCACTGGTCCTAGAATCAGGCCGACCAGACCCATGTCGTGATAATAGGGCAGCCAGGACATGAAGCGGTCACCGCGGCGAATCTGGACCCCGTACTGGAGAATGCCGGAGAGGTTGTTGAGTACGGCCCGCTGCGTGATCATGGTGCCACGCGGAAAGCGCGTGCTGCCGGAGGTGTATTGCAGGTAGGCCAGTTCTTCGGGTTCAGGTGGCGGCGGCAGTTGCTCGGTCGGCTCCAGTCGCATGAAGTCAGCCAGGGTTCCGGTGACTTCCAGCTCTAGTCCCTGGGAAGCATCAACCAGGAAGCCATGAAACGACTCCGGAGCAAAGGCGGCGCGCGCCCGGCAATCGCGCAACATGGCGCGCAGGTGAGACACAAACGCCTCGCGACCACCGAGATGAACCGCCGCCGGCAGGGGCACGGGCACCAGGCCGGCATACTGGCAGGCGAAGAACAGCACCAGGAAATCCGGGTGGGTGTCGGCCACCAGTGCTATCGTGGAGCCGCGTTCCAGGCCAATGCCGTGCAGACGATGGGCCAGTGACCGCGCCTGGCGGCGCAGTTCAGTGTAGGTAAGAACAGCCGACAACTGCCCGCGACCGTCGTAGAAATTACAGCCGGTCGTGCCCTGGGCGGCATAGTCAAGCGCCTCGGCCAGGCTTCGATAGCCGGTCGTTTTCAGCGGCAGTGAGTTGTTGGTCGGAGTAGGATGCTGCATCAGAGTCGTGGTATCCCTTCTTGTTGTAGCGTCCCGCATGGGATTCTTATTATATTCGCACAATAACCTGCCATTATAAGTGCCTGCTTATCCGATGGAAACCTTCATTTGTTCAGCCGGTTATGGGAACGGGGTCTGGTGATTTGTAAATTTCTCGAACGAGTCGTCATCATGTCGTCATATGTTGGCAACATAGGTCCAAATTCATGATTTCTCGCAAGCAATACGGGCAAGTCGAAAATGCCGATGCGGCTCGCGTAGAACCGGTTTCGGGGCGCGCTGGCTGGAACGCTTTCTTCAACTTCGCGCGGCAAGTATATGCCAGCGATCCGTGCTGGGTCGAGCCGCTGCGATTGGAACGCAAACGCCAGTGGTCGGCGCGCAACCCCTGGTTCGAGCATGCCGAGGCCCAGCCATTCCTGTTGCGCAGGGGCGGTCGGGTCGTCGGCACGATCAGCGCCCAGGTCGATCAGCTGCAGCCGGCTGAGAACGGCAGGAAAATTGGCTACTTCGGCCAGCTTGAGGGCTTCAATCGAGCCGCTGACTTTGAGCAGCTCTTGAGCGCTGCCGGGGCCTGGTTGACCGAACGCGGCTGCGACGAGATGCGTGGGCCTTACGACCTGTCGATCAATCAGTCTTGTGGTCTGCTGGTCGACGGGCGCGACAGGCCGCCCATGGTCATGATGGGCCATGCGCCGGACTGGTATGCCGAGCATCTTGAACGCGCCGGCATGCGTCCGGTCATGGATCTGCTGGCCTACCTCCTGCCGCCGGACTTCGAGCCACCACCGGCCATGCGGCGGCTGGTCGAGCGCGCTGCCGGTCGTATCTGCTTCCGAAGGCTCGATTTTTCCCGCTACGAAGAGGAAGTCGACCTGATGCGGACCCTGTTCAACGATGCCTGGTCTGACAACTGGGGTTTCGTCGCCTTGACCGAGAGCGAGTTCAGGGCGACAGGGCGCGAACTGCGCCAGATCATTCGTCCAGGCTACACCTGCATTGCCGAAGTTGACGGCAAGCCGGCCGGCTTTCTCGTCGCCTTGCCGAATATCAATGAACTCATCCATGATCTCGATGGCCGTCTGATGCCGCTGGGCTGGGCCAAGCTGCTCTGGCGTCTCAAGCGTCGGCGAGCGACCACGGCGCGGGCTCCGCTGATGGGAGTCAGACGCGAATTTCAGCGCGGCCCATTGGGGGCTGCGATCAGTTTTGGCATGATTGACCGCGTTCGTCATGCCTTGAGTGCTGATGGTATTCGAACCGTTGAACTTTCCTGGATCCTGGAGACCAACCGTGGCATGAACAACCTGATCGAGGCCATGGGCGGGCAGCTCTACAAACGCTACCGCATGTACCAGCGCAGGCTGACCGCGTGAGGGTGACTATTGATGTCATCGTCCTGGCCGGCGACCGCGGTCCCGGCGACCCGCTGGCCCAGTCGGCCGGCGTTGCCGGCAAGACGCTGGTGCCGGTAGCTGGACGGGCCATGCTGACCCATGCGCTCAGCGCTCTTGCCGGGTGGGAGCGTCTGGGCAATGTGATTCTGGTGGCGCCGGCATTACCTGCCTACGAGGACGCCGCCCTGGCCAGCGGGCTGGCGACCAGCCGCCTTATTCAGGTCTCGCCCGCGGCTTCACCCAGTGCCAGCGTTGCTCAGGCCCTGGCCAGGGCGGGTCCCTCGCGTCCGCTTCTGCTGACCACGGCCGACCATGTGTTGTTGAAAACCGGTTGGCTGGACGAGATGCTTGACCGTGCTGGTGATGCCGACCTGCTGGTGGGCCTGGTGGATTATGATCGGGTGATGGAACGTTTCCCGGGTAGCCGGCGCACCCGCTACCGATTCTCCGACCTGTCTGTGTGTGGCACGAACCTGTTTTTGTTCCAGAGCGGCCGGGCCGATACGGTCGTCGAGCAGTGGCAGGCCATCGAGCAGCAGCGCAAGCGGCCCTGGCGGGTGGTGTCCATGCTGGGTTGGGCCAACCTCGCTCGCTACCTGGCAGGACGCCTCAGCCTGATGCAGGGCTTCACGGCCTTGTCGAAAGTCCTTGGCGTCAACGTGTCTGCGCGGGTGCTGGATGACCCGCTGGCGGCTGTGGATGTTGATTCGGCCTCCGACCTGGCCCTGGTGGAGTCGGTGCTCGCAGGGAGAGCCGGTCGATGTTGATCATCGAGCGCTACCTGGCTCGCGAAATTCTGCGCCCGGCCATCGGCGTTTTCGTGTTTCTGGTGTTGGTCGTTCTGATTTTTTACGCCAGTCAGCTGCTGGGTCGTGCCGCGGTCGAAGGTTTCCCCATGGAGGTTGTTCTGACCATGGCAACGCTGCGCCTCGGTATTTTCCTGGATGTCTTGATTCCCATTGCCTTGCTCCTGGGTATCGTCAGCGGCCTGGGGAAACTGCAGTCGGCGCATGAAATCATTGCCCTGGCGGCCGTGGGTGGAGGTCGGCGGCGGGTGGTCTTTGCGGTCGGTTTCTGGGTCATACTGCTGGCCTTGACGGTGGCTGCCTTGTCGATGTTTTTCAGGCCCTGGGCTTACGCCACGGTTTACCAGCTGGAGCGCGACATGGCAGCCGAATTGAATCTCGAGCGTATCGAACCAGGTCGCTTCCAGGTTGGTGACCAGACCTGGTTGCTGTATGCCGAAGGCCGCAGCGACGGCGGCCTGGATGATGTCATGGTTCATCAGCGCATGGTCGATTTCGACGGCATGCTGCGTGCTCGCCGGCTGGATCAGCGCGACGAGGGCGACGGCTTGATCCGCCTGGTCTTCAGTGGCGATGTGCACAGTTACCGTTTCGAGCACGATGGCAGCAGCGACTTGATCGGGAACTTCGAGAGATTCGAGGTCTTGTTTCAAAGCCGTTCGCCGCCCGAGCGGGCCCAGTTGCGTCGAGCCATGTCGACCCTTGCCCTGATCGATAGCGAAGAGCCGATCGAGCTGGCCGAGCTGCATTGGCGGCTGGTCAGTCCAATTTCCGTGTTGGTGCTTGCCCTGGCCGCCATTGCCATGAGTCGCATCAATCCGCGCCTGGGTCAGTCGGCCAGGGTGCTGAGCGCCTCGGTCGTTGGTACCGTGTATTTCAGCGTGATGGGGGTGCTGATCAACTGGCTGGAGCAGGGCACCATCACGTCCTGGCCCGGGGTTTACCTCGCACCCATGGGTGTCGTGCTGATTCTTGCCGTTCGCTACTGGCTGGTGCAGCGTGGCCCGGGAGCACCATTGTGAAAATCCTGGCCGGTTACATGATAGATCGACTGGTGCGCTCATTCGCGGTATCAGCGCTGGCGGTTGGCTCCCTGTTGTGGCTGATGGAGCTGTTGCAGGTCCTTGAACAAGGCTTGAGCGGCGTTGGCAGCATCCTGTTGCTCGGCTTCGAGGCGTTTCTCATTGTCCCGGAAAGCCTTGTCGACCTTTTGCCGGTCATTACGGTCCTGGCCACTGCCGCGGCCATGAGCGGATTTCAGGCGCGCAATGAATTGACGATCATGCGCGCGGCAGGGCTTTCGATCTGGCGCTTGACGGCCGTGGCGCTGGTGCCTGGTTTCGGCATTGCCCTGCTTGCCCTGGCCGCCTTGCAGTGGGTGACGCCCATGGTCCATCAGGGGCCGGAGCGGGTGATCGGGGCAGCGCTCGGGGAGAGCGGCCTGTGGCATCCCTGGCACGGGCTGTGGATGCGCCAGGGCGATGAGTTTCTCAACGTTCAGAGTCTGAACCTGGGTCGAATCCCTACCGAAATCAATCTCTACCAATTCAGCTCGGAGGGTGAGTTACAACGCCACGTGCGTGCCGAGCAGGCCCTAGTCGAAGCCGATGGTGCCTGGCGCATGGAAAATGTTCAGATCCGTACCCTTGGTGATCGCGATACGGGCTACTTTGAACAGCGTGACGAGCTGGTCTGGGATTCCTTTCTTGGGGTCCGCCAGCTGGAACTGCTGTTGAGCCCGCCGGCCAGTCTGCCGCTGAGCGATCTGTGGCGCTACGTTTCTGATTTGAAACGCCGGGGGCAAGAGGTGGCCGAGTTCGAGATGGTGCTCTGGCGGCGCCTGGCGTTGCCGTTGAGCTGCCTCGGCATGGTTCTGGCCGCCATGGCCACTTCGGCAGTGCCGTTGAAGAGCCGCGCGGTGAGCGTGCGGCTGGTCGGAGCCTTGACGCTGGGGTTGGGGTTTCAGTTGATTGCCGAGTTGGTCAGCTATATGGCGTTGGTCCTGGCCTGGCCAGTAGCGCCTGCAGCGATCGGCCCTCCGGCGCTGCTGGCCCTGTTTGCCTGGTGGCTATTGCGCCAGGCTCGCTAGTGGTCCGTGGCCGGCCTCGATGCCGGCCACGATCCGTGTACGATGATTCAATGATCAACCGGCGCGCTGCACCCAGGCGTTGCACCAGCCTTCGTTGGCAACCTTCTTGCCCGGGAAAATGGCGCAGCCCATCCAGTCGGCGCTCAGATCGCCCTGGGCGAGCTGGCAGTTGGAGCAAATCTGACCTGCCTGGAAGCGCGGCCAGCGCTCAGTGTCGACATCCTCGTAATGGTGCACGTATCCCAGCGCCTTGGCTTGTGCTGACTCGGGATCGAGAATATTGTCATCGGCCCAGGCCTGACCGCCGCTCATACGGCTGAGGGTGGGCAGCAGAAGCGCCAGGGAACCTGCCCCGGCGAGCTTGAAAACATCACGACGCGATACTTTTTTCATGATTTCCATCCTTGGGTTGGCAAAGTACTACTCTCCTGGACCACAAATATATCATCGCTGTATGGGAACGACATCAACGCGCCTGCAAACCGGCTGGGAATCGCTCGGCGGTCGCTATCACCGGCTGGACCCCGATGGTCATCTGGTTCAAGTTGAAGACTTCCTGTCCGCAGCTTCATCAGATCGCTTGTTGCGGGATATGCGGCGATCACTGGACTGGGAGCAGCGTCCGATTCGCCTGTTCGGCAGACAGATCCTGCAGCCGCGCTTGACCGCCTTCCACGGCGACGCTGACGTGGCCTATCGATATTCCGGACAGACCTTGGAGGCTTGCCCGTGGACGGCCGCGCTGGCTGAAATTCGTGACCGTCTACAGGGCCTTGTCGGCGTTCGTTTCAACAGCGTGCTGTGCAATCTCTATCGCGATGGCGGCGACAGTATGGGGTGGCACGCGGACAATGAGCCGGAGTTGGGACTGAACCCGACCATCGCATCAGTCAGTCTGGGAAACGCGCGACGATTTCTCCTGAAGTCCCGGCGCGGCGATGAACGCCTGGAATTTCAGCTCGGTCATGGCAGCTTGCTGGTCATGGCAGGCGATTGTCAGCATCACTGGGTTCACCAGGTGCCGAAGACTGCCCGCGCCGTCGGGACACGCATCAACCTGACCTTCAGAACGGTATTTCCTCGTTCCGATCAGGGTCATCGCTCTGATCGCTGACCGCCAGTGGGCTGGCGCTGTTCTCATCCGAGACATCGCTGAGTACCTCGACGGTCTGGCGGGCCCGATCGATCAGGCTGTGACATTGCCGGCTCAGGCGCACGCCATTTTCGAAGTGGCTCAAGGAATCGGCCAGGCCAAGTTCACCAGACTCCAGGCGCTCGACCAGCGACTCCAACTCCTTGATCGCTGATTCGAAGTCGAGCTCGTCGGACTTGCTTGATGGGGGTTTTTTGCTCATGGCGTTGCATCTTAACCGCGCCGCGAGGGAATAATCAAAAAAACGTCTTTTCTTCCCCGATGAGGAACTCGGGGGGGCGCTGCAACCACTGAATTTGCAGTGATTGCGCCTTGAGCTCGGCACTGAAATCACGATCCAGCCAGCGGCTCCCTACCGCCAACAAGCTGCCGCGGCGCTCCAGTCTCGGCCAAAGTGCACGTTGCCATGGCGGAACTCCGGATTCGGCCATCAATTGTCTTACCGATTGACTGCCCTGGCGGTTCGGCAGACGAATGCGCTCGCCGGCTCGTTCGAATCGAACCGTGACCGGGCTTGAAAGCGCCGCGCTTGCTCCCTGGAGGCGCAGGCTGCCGAGGCTATCCGGCAACAGCAGCTTGTCCTGGCCCGACCAGCCTTGCTGCCATTTGCCTGGATGCGGGTGAACGGGATGCAGCCAGAGTTGTTTCCGCCACAGCTTGAGCTGCTGGCCTTGCCACTCAAGGCTGGGCTGGCGGTCACTCCGAGCCTGGCTCAATTGATTCAGGAAGTCATCAATCCTGCGCCCGGGCGGGGGCTCGATCTGCCTTTCCATGCACCAGTAGCGCAGCACCTGCCCTTGCCGGTAGCGGCTCAGCGCCTGCAGGGACGCATGGTCCAGTCGATCAACGGCGCGCCTGGCTGAATCCAGATCTTGTAATGCCAGGTCTTCAAGCGCTTCGCTGGCGCCCGAACTGAGTCGCGCGCTGCGTGCCAGGCTCTGGCGCAGGCCGGGCCAGCGACTTTCCAGTAGCGGAAAGATACGGTGGCGGAGGAAGTTTCTGTCCATGCCCAGGTCGGTGTTGGTGGGGTCATCTTGCCAGGCCAGGTTGTGGCGCTGTAGCCAGGCAACGATGGCACTGCGTGGCCAGTGCAACAGGGGTCGCGCGATCCAGCCGCGGCCGAAACGACGTTGTTCGGGGATGCCCAGCAGGCCTTGAGGACCGGCACCGCGCAGCAGGCGCAGCAGAATGGTTTCGGCCTGATCATCGGCATGGTGTCCGGTTACCAGCAACTCATCGTCCTGCAAATGAGCCTCGAGTATGGCGTATCGGGCCTGGCGCGCCGCTGCTTCGCCGCCGTCGGCCGGGGGTGTATCGACCCGCTCCAGCTGCAGGGGGAGGTCGAGTTGGGCTGCCAGCTCTCGGGCTCTTAGCGCTCGTTGCTGGCTGAGACTGTCGAGGCCGTGATCGATATGAATGGCCAGCACCGGTCGCGGCTGTGCCACGGCGACCAGGTTGGCCGCAAGGCAGACCGAGTCGGGGCCGCCGGAAAATGCAATCAGAATCCGTCCGCTACCCGGCAGCGACTGCGCATCGGCAAAGCCGGGCGCTGTCATGCCTGGCAATGAGGTCAAGCCCGCTCGAAGGCGCCGTAGCTCATCAGGCGCTGGTACCGCGAATCGATCAGCTCATCGACCGACTGCTGGTCGATATGGTCGAGCTGGGCGATGATGGTTTCACGCAGCTTGACCGCTACGCGCTGAGGCGAGCGGTGGGCGCCGCCCAGGGGTTCCTTGACCAGTTTGTCAATCAGTCCAAGCTGTTTCAGACGTCCGGCGGTCAAGCCCAGCGCTTCAGCGGCTGTTTCTGCCTTGCCGGCATTTTTCCACAGGATCGACGCGCAGCCTTCCGGTGAGATGACCGAGTAAATGCTGTACTGCAACATGTTTGTCCGGTCGCCAACGCCAATGGCCAGGGCGCCGCCCGATCCGCCCTCGCCGATGACGTTGCAGATGACCGGAACCCGCAGCCGGGCCATCACCTTGAGGTTGCGGGCGATGGCTTCGGACTGACCACGCTCCTCGGCGCCGACGCCGGGGTAGGCACCGGGGGTATCGATGAAGGTGAGCACAGGCAGGCCGAAGCGCTCGGCCATTTCCATCAGGCGCAACGCCTTGCGATAGCCTTCCGGCCGCGGCATGCCGAAGTTGCGGTACACCTTTTCCTTGGTGTCACGGCCCTTCTGGTGGCCAATCACCATCACTGCCCGGCCTTCGAGACTGGCCAGCCCTCCGACAATGGCACGGTCATCGCCGAAGTGCCGATCACCATGCAATTCCTCGAACCGATTGAAGATCATCGGAATGTAGTCCAGCGTGTAGGGTCGCTGCGGATGTCTTGCCAGCTGGGATATCTGCCAATCGCTCAGGCCGGAAAAGATCGCAGCCGTGCGTTCGCGACACTTTTCTTCCAGGCGTTGGATTTCTTCTTCGAGATTGAGCGAATTGTCGCTGCCGACGTTGCGCAATTCGAGAATCTTGGCCTCGAGCTCGGCAATCGGTTGTTCGAAGTCCAGGTAACTGGGGTTCATCGGTACGGATCAGGCTGGCAAGAGAGTGTCGGGCAGTATAGCGGCAACTACCGGCCGGGTTGAACCCCGATGGCACATGGCCCGGCAGGGACTTTGTCCAGCTGCCAGTTCTGGCAGGCCCATGCCAGCTGCGAGCTCAAGCTGGTCAGGCCGGCCGGCGGCTCGTGGCCGAGCGCGCGCAATGCCAGGCGAAGCGCCGTCTTGTGGTCCTGGCGCTGGATCGGATCGGCACCGGATGACTTCGACAGCTTGTTGCCGTCGGCGTCGACAATCATCGGCAAATGCACATGGTCTGGCGCCGGCCGGTTCAGGCAGCGGTACAGGTAGAGCTGGCGCCCGGTCGAGTCAAGCAGGTCTGCGCCGCGCACGACTTCGGTAATCGCCGCTGCTGCATCGTCGACAACGACAGCGAGCTGGTAGGCGATCAGGCCATCGGCGCGTCGAATCACGAAGTCGCCGGTCTGGCTGGCAGGGCGCTGGGACTGGCTGCCCTGGATGCCGTCGACGAAGTCGATCGTTTGCCCATTGACACGCAGCCTGACGCTGCGGGCCTTTTTTCCAGGCGGCAGGCCATCTCTGCAAGTGCCGGGATAGATGCCGTCAGCCGGGAGATCGCGCCGGCTGCAGCCGCACAGGAATGCCTTGCCGTTTGCAAGTAGTTGCTGCAGCGCCTGGGCGTGGCGAGTGCCAAAGCGGCTCTGGTACAGCACGGGCTCATCAGGCACCAGGCCGAATTCAGCCAGCGTTTTCAGCTGGCTGCCGGCGGCACCGGGAACTTCGCGCGGAGGATCGATGTCTTCGATTCGGACCAGCCAGCAGCCCTCCCTGGCCCGCGCCTGGAGGAAACTGCCTAGGGCTGCCACCAGAGAACCAAAATGGAGTTCTCCGGTGGGAGAGGGGGCGAAGCGACCTCGGTAGCGGCTCAGGCTGGTCGGTTGATTCATCGCGGGCGGTTTTCGGGGCTTGCAATGGCATCGAAACGCCGCCATTTTACGATGCAGCAATTGAAATCGTGAGACCAAAGACCATGCGAGGCTTCGCTCTTCTGATTGGAACCAACCTGGCCGTACTGGTTGTGCTGGGTATCGTCATGACCTTGCTTGAGCCCTGGCTGGTCAGCCAGGGCATCAATGTCAACATGGCATGGACCCTGGGTTTTGCCCTGATTTTCGGGATGGGTGGCGCGGTCGTTTCGCTGCTGCTGTCGAAATCCATGGCGATTCGTTCGACGCGGGCCCGAGTGATCACCCAGCCCAGCGGCGCGACCGAGCGCTGGTTGTTCGAGACGGTGGCGCGTCAGGCCAAGGAGGCCGGCATTGGCATGCCCGATGTGGCCATCTACGAGGCACCGGAACCGAACGCCTTTGCCACGGGTGCCTCGCGCAACAATGCGCTGGTGGCGGTCAGCACCGGTTTGCTGCGCAGCATGCAGCCGAACGAAGTCGAGGCCGTGCTCGGTCACGAAGTTGCGCACGTGGCCAATGGCGACATGGTGACGCTGACCTTGATCCAGGGGGTCTTGAACACCTTTGTTCTTTTCCTGTCGCGTATTCTGGGCCAGCTGATCGACCGGGTCGTGTTCCGCAGTGATCGCGGCTACGGACCGGGATACTTCATCTCTGTCATCGTGTTGCAGATCGTGCTCGGGATATTGGCCAGCATGATCGTGATGGCATTCTCGCGCTGGCGCGAGTTTCGCGCTGATGCCGGGGGCGCCCGCCTGGCCGGTCGGGCCAACATGATTGCAGCCTTGCGTCGTTTGCAGTCTGCCAGTCAGCCCAGCACGCTGCCGGAATCGGTCGAGGCTTTCGGCATCAAGGGTCGCATGGGGGATGGTGTGAAGCGTTTGCTGATGAGTCATCCGCCGCTGGAGGAACGTATCCGGGCCCTGGCCGAAGGAGCCTGAAGCTCCCGCGGCGTCTTCCGTCTCCCCGGGACCCGGGCTCTCAGGCCGAGGCTTCCTCG